>JAEEKL010000010.1 GCA_016282395.1 Bacteroidales bacterium | reverse complement strand
CGGACATCGTTCCCGATTCCTTGAAATATTTCAAAACACGGGCAAAGATACAAAACCTCTCTGAGTTATATAGAGGGTTGGAGAAATGTTATTAAGAGAAAAATGTGTATAAAGAGTAGTTCTAAAATAGAAGGGGAATTCGCCCGCCCGGCACAGTGTGCCGTGGCCAGAAATAGTGCACGAGAGTGTTGACATCGCCAACAATACGATAGTGACAGCAAAAAGCTTTTTTCTGAGATACTTATGAATGGAAAACAAACATGCGAAACTTAAAATAATAATTGTTGTGTCACTCCTCGCACTCCTCCTCCAAATACTCCCCAAACGTACGGCCGGTCATGACGAGATCCTCCTTCCTGACTGTGATGGAACTGGAGAGCAGATTCCGCACACCGTTGATGTCTGCGGCGAAGCAATTTTCGGTATCGTCAGGTTCCTGAAGAGTGTACCACGACCATAGACGCTCGAACGTCATTTTCAACGCTATCCAAAGCGCAAACATCCCCGGACTGATTTCGTGAAGCTTGTTGGGCATCAATAGTACTTCATCTATCAGTTCGCCAAGGTGAATGTCGCATTGCAGAAAAGGCACATTGTCGGTTTCCATGTCGAGTATGATGGGCAGACACCGCTCAAACAAGTAGTGCGGGTTTTGTTGCAACAACGTGCTTACGTCCACGAAACCTTCGTTTTCGCCTTTCTCGCATCGCAGCAGCATCTCAATCACGTAATTCATCCTGTGGTGCGCATACCGCTGGTCGTTTGGATTCGGATTGATGAACTTCCAAAAGGATTCATTGTGAAGCGAGTCCTCCATTTTGCCCCATTCGTGAGCGATTTCAAATTTGTTTGTGAGAGCACATGGGCCGCATTCGTGCCGGTGTAGCAGGACGGCTTTTATGCGTTTCGCGTCATCTGTGATGGTTGCGGTAGATTCCACGACCCTGTAAAGAATATCCAAAGCCGTGTTTTTTTTACGCTCGTTTTCTTGCTCGGTGAAATCCAATACCTTGTATAGTCTATCTGATGTGTCCATACTGGCCGGTTTTTTGTTGTTTGACAGTTGTTTTCTCACTAAACGGCCAGAATAATGGCTGTTTGTTCCTGCCGGCAAAAATAACACACGGGTGTGCAAAAATGTGGCACAGCTTTCGTTGTCAGTTGTTCTTATTTATCAGATTCACCACCATCTTCACCATCACATCCTTCTCCTCCGGTTTGCTCTCGGCAATCATTAAGGTTAGGGCCACCAGCGTGTTGTCAGCGATGCGCTTGGTGCCGTCCTCGTGGTAGAGAATGCCGTTGTTGTTGAGGAACCAGAGAAACAGCGTGGCAGCGATGCGTTTGTTGCCGTCGCTGAACGAGTGGTTTTTGGTGACCAGATAGAGAAGCATGGCCGCCTTCTCTTCCACACTGGGATAGAGGTCGTTACCGTCGAAGGTTTGATAGATTTGGCCGATGGAGCTCTTGAAGGAGCCGTCCTTCTCGTTACCGAAAAGGGGGCTGCCGCCGAATTTCTCCCGCAAAGCCGCGATGGCTTGCTTCGCATTGTCGTAAGTGGCCTGAAACATTTCCTCCTGGGTGGTTTCGCCCACCACTAACCGCTGATAATCGTAATTGTCGAGCGTGTCGAGCGCGTAGGTATAGTCCACCACAATGTCGAATAATGCCTGGTTCTCGTCGGTTTTCAGCAACGGCTGGTTTTGGATGGTCCGTCCGAGCATTTGCACAAGCTGACGAAGTTCGCCAATTTGGTTTTTCCGGATCTTTTCATTCACAACATAGCCGTTAATCAGATAGGCCTTCAGCACTTTGTTCGCCCATTTGCGGAAATCAACACCCCGCTGGCTCTTTACGCGGTAACCTACGGAAATAATGACGTCAAGATTGTAAAGTGTAGTAAAGTAGGTTTGGTCACCGTCAACACCCATGTGTGCAAATTTTGCACACGTGGTCTCAACCTCCAGCTCACCTTCTTTATACACGTTTGCAATATGCCGTGCTATTACAGAACGGTCTTTCTGGAACAAGTTTGCCATTTGGGCTTGCGAAAGCCAAACGGTTTCGTTCTCTAAACGTACATCAATTGCTGTTTTGCCGTCTTCGGTTTGATAGATAACAATTTGTTCTTCAGTGTTTTTCATATACTTTTTGTTTTTAATGGGTGATTCGGCAAGTATAATAAATTTTTTATTTTGTTTTGTTTAATTTTTTTTTTTTTATTTCTGCTGATTGTGCTTGGTTTTGCACATATCAGCATGCGTCACGCTATCGGATCCCCGCAATACTTCCTTCGCAGGCACCTTTTGCAGTGCAGTCCCATCCACACCTCGTCGAACTGTTGCATGGCTTGGTGCACCAGCTCGGGCTCGTCGGTGAGGATGCCCGTCTCGAAGTTGCGGGTGTTGGCCCCCTTCATGCCGATGCCCGCGCCGGTGAGGTTCGCGCTGCCGAAATAGACCGCGCTGCCGTCGAAGACCAGCATCTTGAAATGGACACGGGGACAGAGCACCCGCTCCAACCCTTTCGCTAACGACGGGTACTTGTCGAAGTCCTCGCGGAAGGCCGGTCCCGGCTCCTTGGCGTGGATGAGCCGCACCTCGACACCCTTCCGCACCAACTGCGCCAAGACTGCCAGGAACGGCAGCGTGCCGTCCCCGACTTTCACGTAGAGGTCCTTGATGTCGGCGGTGCCAATCCAGAGGGTGTGTTTCACGGCGGCCACGCGGGCGAGGACCGTGGTGTAATGGGCGAAGTTGGAGATGTAGGTGAGCATCTTTTTTAGATTTTTATGGGTGCAAAAGTAGGAAAATAATTGTTACTTTTGCGGCGCTGTTATCCTCGAATGATGTCTAACGGACTTCGCATCATTTTGTGGCTATTGACTTGAAATTAGGAAAAATCAAACATCAAAAAACGTAAAAATTACAAAAATGAAGAAACAGAAAAACAATTGCGGAATAAATGATGTAATAATCAGAGATGCAATTATTGAACTATTGAGGGACAAATCTCTAACTACAACTACAATAATAAGAAATTTGAGGAAAAAATTTAGTTTATCTGAAGAAACTAGGATTTGTGATGAAGAATCATTCCCAAAGCATGTTAAAGATATTATTAATGTACTTCATAAGGAAAAAGTTGTTAAGTGCCGGAAAGTAAAATATAAACCTTATGATAATGTTGAATTGTTAAACAAAGAAGTTGACACGAAAGGAACAAAATCCATCGCGATTCAAAATGGTTGTTCCATGTATTTCTTAAATGTTGGACAAAGAGACACATTGAGGTCTTTCAATACTTCAAATGGAGCCAGTGTATATTTTTTATTTCCTGCAGGGGATAACAAGAAACCATATATTGGATACACAGGAAATATTTACGAACGAATCAATAAGCATTGTTCTGACAAGAAATGGGTAAATAGTATATTTTTCATTATGTATAACCAAGATTCGATTCAATCTCATTTTGATATTTGCGATACCGCATATCTTGAATATAGACTAATAAAAGAAGTTAAGCATACGAATCGTAAGAAAGCAGACGAACCCTATGTTAAACCTGAAAACAAGGAAAGATTGAATCGTATATTTGAGGATATAAAGCATCTTTTCAAAGAAAACGGTCTCGGATATTTGTTGAAGAATTAAATCACGTTATAGAGGTCGTAAAAAAAAGCTATCACTCGCCACTCCGCCGCTTTTTGGCAGGGTGGCGTTTTATTTTTGCCGCATAAAATCAAAACGAAAATTATAAACATCTAAATTTCAAAACAATGAAGAAAAACGATCATGCGGCAATGAAATATCAGATATTGCTGATGCTGCAACAAGAAGGACCGCTCACCCCCTCGGAAATCACAGAAAGACTGGCTGGGATTATCGGGATGGACGATGATGAATTTGACGAACGCTATGAAGGGCGCCCTCACGACAAGGTGTTTTATAAAAGTGTCGCCACCAACGAACAACACCTCAAAGCTGCCGGACTGCTAGATTTCCTGGGGAAACCAGGTCACTGCATCACGTTTGAGGGTATTCAGGCTTTAATGGACAACGAGGCTTCTCGTCAGATTGAGTACAGTTACCTTCGGCAGTTTCCGGAATACTGCCAATGGTCCGAGAAATTCCGCAAGGCATCCACAGATAATGAACCCAGTCATGACAACCTTCACTAAGAATTTAACGGAAGCCGAAGTGCAAGGCGGGTATGTGGATGTTCCAAAAGAATACGTACACTTGTTGCCGTCTCCAGGAACATTCTTCGCATTGGATTGCAACAATATGCAAAGTATCACAGCAGCCGTCTCCGCGGTCGCAAAAGGTAGAATTGTAGGACTACAGGTGCTTTATCAGGCTTTTGGAGCGTCCGAAGGACATCTTGTCTATGTCACTTTTTCCCAGATACGCAAGAAAAAAGTAAGAATATTGATGTCGTAAATAATCAACAGCTATAAATGATAATTTCAATGATTATGAAAAAAGAAAACAGCAAATCAGCAAATCTGTCGGAAGACATTTTCTCCTCCTTGCCGACAACAAACAAGCAAAGCATCCGTCGCGGAAAAACCGATGTTTGCATAGATGCCGGAACTTTCATCGAAACGGACATTGATCATATTGACTGGTCAGAAGGCATAACCCACATCGGACATGATGCCTTTGCCCACTGCGGCAATCTCGAATCCGTTATCATACCAGACACCGTAACCCAATTGGGCGAACGCGCATTTATCGAATGTCTCTCGCTCCGTGCAATATCATTCTCAAAAAGCATGTCGGAGATTCCACTGGGATGCTGTGCCGAATGTCTTGTTTTGGAGACGATAACGATTCCCCCAACCATTCGCTCCATTGGCTATGACGCTTTCGTAAAGTGTATATCTTTGCAGACGGTTACCATTCCCGAAGGGGTCATTAGTATCGGTGAAGGGGCGTTTTCCTATTGCGACAAGTTGTCCACCATTTCTCTCCCTGCAAGCGTCAAGGTAATCGGTGAGGATGTGTTCTACAGTTGTGATGCACTGCAGGAAATCATTGTCCCCAAAGGTTGTAAGGAAAAATTTGTCGAGATGTTGCCGGATTGGCAGGAACAAATCAAAGAAGAAGAATGACAAGCGCATTTGAAAATCGTTCCTTCTTTGGTGGTGCTGTTTGAAATAGTTGTATTTTTGCCATTTCAAAACAGCAGAAAATGGACAAGTTCATCAAATGCATTTGGATTACTAACACGATAGCGGCAGCGGGCGAGGATGGCATCACATTGGCCGAGCTCAACCGCAAATGGACAGCTGACCCTGAGAATGATCCTATCCCCGACCGCACCTTTTATCGTCTAAAGAACCAAATTGCTGACATTTTTGGCATTGACATTGAATGTAACAAAGGTCGGAACACCTACTATATTCCATACCGTGACGAGCTATACGATGACAAATTGAAGATGTGGTTGCTCAACAGTTTTGCATTGCACAACCGGCTTTCGGGCGACCCGCAGTTGCGGCGACGCGTGCAGTTCGAGGACATTCCAGGTGGTACCCATTGGCTGGATTCTTTGATGGATGCTATGCAGAAATGCTTGAAAATAAGGATTCTGTATCAGAAAAGCTTTGAGGACGATTTGACTGAATATGCGCATTGCAAGCCTTTTGGCTTAAAGTTGTTCAAACAGCGGTGGTATCTCATTGCGGAGAATAGAAAAGGTGCTATGCGATTCTTCTCCCTTGACCGCATTCATGACGTAGAAGTTTCCACTGAAAGTTTCCAAATGCCAGAGGATTTTGATATGGAGAAACTGTTTGAAGAGGCTTTTGGAATGTATGTGAATCCGGAAATAAAAGCAGAACGGGTTGTGATTAAGGCAGATATCCCCCAAAGCCAATACCTGAAAAGTTTACCGTTGCACCATAGCCAACGCATCATAGAGGAATCTGACGATTATGTGGTCTTTGCTTGGAAACTGAAACCAACCTACGACTTTATCCAGCAGTTGCTTACCATGAACCTCCACATAGAGGTGTTGGAACCCATTTCTTTGCGTCAACAGATGAACGAGTTGTTAAATACCATGCTGGGAAAATATAAGAGGAAAAAACGACAAACGAGCCACTCCGAGACAACACTGACGTAATTCCTGTGTAATACTAACTTTAGCCTATGGGCTGTAGAGACGTGCCATGGCGCGTCTCTACATGGTGCGTCATTAAACGACACGTCTCTACAGCCCACATCCTTACGCCTGGAACCCGATACTTCCCCCGTTGCACTCGTTCCCGATCTTCTCGTGACGGCACAGCTCCTCGATTTCCGCCAAAGTGGGGCGGGTGCCGTGCAAGACCTCCTCCATAACGACCTTGCGGACGATGTTGTCGATCTCGCCGCCGGAGAAGTCGAACTTCGTGGATAGCGTCCGGCAATCGTCGTCGGGGAGCCACTCTAACTTGCTCTTCCAGATGCTCTGCTTGGCCTCCACCGTGGGCTGCCCGAACTCGACCTTGAACAGGAATCGGCGGGCGAAGGCGCTGTCGAGGTTGTCGGTGAGGTTGGTGGTGGCGATGAGGATGCCGTCTAACTTCTCCAT
>JAEEKL010000085.1 GCA_016282395.1 Bacteroidales bacterium | reverse complement strand
TCAAATCCTCAATCCGATTACACTTTTTACATTGGTTAGAAAACCATATATCTGATCGGTGCCTGAATATTTTTTTTCAAGTTCTGTTAATTTTTGTATAGCAGTTTTGCGATTAATTTGTATTTTTGCCGCGTCATTCTTGCAAGAAGGTCGATTGGATGAAAGATTCCTCCTTAACAGTTTGCGAGAATGATTTTTTTGTTTTTCCTTATTCAGTTTTCCGATTTCTTTTGTTTTTGATTGCTCTTCGTTGATCATAGTTTGTCGTATTTTTTTGTGTGAATAAATTGATTTCAATATCATTGCAAAAATACAACAAGAGAACCCTTTTGTCAAGAGTTTTGAAAAATATTTTTATGGTTGATATTCTTAAAGTTGTGTCAAGTACGTTAACTATTCGACTTTGAATAGTTAATTTTTGTGCCAGTTTTTCGCAGGAAATATTTTTTTGTTTACCACAGCATGTTTTCTGGTCTGTTGTAAATAGGGCTCTTCTCAGCCAGATTTCTAAAAAATTTGTCATAAAATGATAATCATAAAATGACAAAAATCGATCTTACGCATTGTTTTTTTATTTGGGCGTTCCGGCGCGGCGACACAACCATTCCCCACCAATGTGTCGAACTCCCTCTTCAATAACCAATAACCCATAACCATTGAAAAGCCGCACCGTCGGGCTTTCTGCTTCAATCCCTCTCGCATGCCCGTCCGCGACATCTCCCCGTTTCGCGGCGAACCATCCAATCCCTTCGCCCGTACCTTTTTCCCGCGCCGCGAACCCCGCGTCCGGACCTTCTCTCGAAATAATGGGAACATTGCCCGCATTTGGCTACAGACATGCAACCGCTAACGCGGTTGGTCGCGGTTCCGGCTCCTCTAAGCCTTGCGGGTCGGAGAGTCTGTGAAGAAATGTGTTGTTGCTTCAAAACAACGGCCTCAAACCGTAAGCGTCTCCATTCTTTGTCACGTTGAATTTAGCATCGGATTTTACCACGACAAAAACCTCGTCTGGAGTGTCGAAGTAGATATGTTTTGGGCATCGCTCTGGAGGATAGGGGAACCAGCCAGTTTGGTAAACCACGTGTCCTTGCCGCATGAAGAACACTTTCGGCCCGACATCGGAGTAGCTGATGGCGTTCAACGGGATTCCGAGTGTGTCAATGATGTCATCTAATTCCCATTTTCCGGAAAAGTAGTAGAGTGTGTCCCAATCGTACGGAAGCAATTTAGCAAAATCTATCACGTAATTGCTTTGTCGCTCACACTGGCGATAAGCTTTGAACACTTTGCGGTCCAGTGAGTTTGGCTGGGGTGAACACCCGGCCAATGCAAGAAGGAGGATTGTCCACACTGAAGCTTTTTTAGAAATTATATGCAAATCCAAAACCATATTGATTAGCATTTAGGCTCCAGAAACTTTGTGTGCGATTAGCAGTTAGCGCACATTCTTGATTAAAAACATCAACGCTACTATGCATTTTGTCAAACCCGATAATCAATAAAGGAATACTTGCTGCTACGCAACCTAAACCGCAATATATTAAGGGCTTATTGAAATAGCCTCCATTTATAGCACCGCCTAATAATGTTCCAACCTCAAGTCCGACACCAACAGAAAGGAATAATACACCTGCGTATGTTATGACATAACCTTTGTGATAAATTTGATAAGCTTTCAGACAGTTGTTTCTTAGAAAATTGGCATAAGCATCACCTTTCATCACATATCCTTTATATGTGTAATTGTCTCCTAAACGTGTCAAGTAACTTGGCTCAGACGCTATACTGTTTTGATCCTTTTCTTCTGTGGACGATTGCTGAAAAAGAGAAACTTTTCCGTTTGCATAAATGATGGAATTGATATCATTAGTGGAAATAATGAATGTTGGTCCTTCAGGATTGTCAGTTTCCTTATATTTAACTTCTGTTCCAGAAACTTCCAAAATTTTGGCTTCAATTTTTCTCGCATCATTAGTGACAATGATGTCTTGTGCGAAGCTGATAACGGACAAAGCCACAAGCAAAATTGTTGATAAAATTTTTTTCATTTTTTTGAATTAGTATCAAAGCAAACAAAACTCACTGTTTATATCATTTCGACGACTCCTCGAGCGTGATGTGCACCTCGTCGCCTAAACTTTTCCCTATTCCATCCGTCGGGCCGCCCGTTCCTGTCCGTAATATTCCTCGAACTTCCGTCTCATTGCGGCCTCGTCATCGATGGTTTTGCGCAGGGCCTCCAACCGTTCGGCGTTGGGGGAGTGGTCGAACCAGAGGTGCAGGTAGCCGCCGCGACCGTACTTCTCGCGCAGGTGCTGCACCATCCGCTCGTAGTGGCCTTCCTTGTCCAATTCGGGATAGTGTTCCATGCCGTACTGTACGGTGCGGCGGATGATGGTGTCGGGGTCGATGAAGCGGTCGGCCTCGGCCACGATGCGCCCGTAGAGACTGCGCGGCGCATGGTCGGAGGAGGCGCGGTGGTCCTCCACGGCTTCCGCCATCGTCTGCAACTGGCTTTCCGTGAACCACTTCCGAAGCTCGTTGTCGGCGAGCAGCATCCGTGCCGACACTTCATGGTGGCGCTCCCGCCCTTCGCACAACCCTATGTCGTGGTAGGCAGCGATGACATACACCATCTCCGCATCCACGTCAAGTTGTGCCGCCAAGTCCATGCTTTGCGAAATCACCATGTGCACGTGATCGCGCCGGTGCGCCTTGTCGAACTTGTCGTACAACGGGATGATGCGCGCCTCGACGTAGTTTTGAATTTCCTTGTTGATTGTATTGGGCATGGTTTCGTTATCCAATGGCAAATCAGTATGCCAGCAAGAATACCACTGCTGTGACAGCGATGGACACTAGCGTGAGAGTCTGCCAAGTCCGAGTCTGATGGTACACTTGTGTGTATTTTGCCCGTTTGTTGTCATCCGTGCAGGTCCCGACGAACGTGCGGAATTTCCCCATATAGCGAAAAGGCAGGAAATTATCTATCACACTTGTTGATGCATGTTCCTTTTTCAGAATCCGTCGTATCTTGAACCATTGGACGTTACATACTAACAAATCCAAAAAGGCAAATCCTACCAGAACATAAACCAAAACTTTGAAAAACATATCTCTTGATACTTTAATTAAACTTCCAACTACGATTGTTTCTTGATTCCCTCCGCAACAACCTCTGCTATATCTTTCACATTCACCTCAGTGCCGTGCCGGAAAGCTTTCTTGCACATTGGGCAAGCAGTGACCACCACGTCTGGGTTAGGTTCTGTGAGCACTTTCAACGAGGCATCGCGCAACTTGGTTTGCTGTTCAAGCGAGAGCACCGTATTGCCGAGGTTCATGCCGCAGCAGACGCTGTTTTCTTTCTCGGCGGAGATTTTCTTCAGTTGCCCCACCGCTTTCAGCACCGCACGTGGCTGGTCATAGATGCCGCAGCCACGCCCGAGGTCGCAGGGGTCATGGTAGGTGAACGTGGTGTCGGATTGTTTCACGGACAGTTTCCCGCTACTAATCAGCATGTCGAGATATTCTGTGTGATGGTATATGGGAACATTGAGATTGTATTCGTGTTTGAAGGTGTGGTAGCAGATGGGGCAGGAGGTGATGAGTGCGGTGGCGTTGCAGGAGGTGATGAGTTCGCTGACCTTCCGGCGCAAGTCGGCGGCCTGCTTGTTGAAGCCCTGCTGCATGAGCGGACGGCCGCAGCAAATGGCGCGGTCGCCGTCCAAATGCCAGTATTTGACACCGGCGGCCTCGAAGATGGTCTTCATCGCCTCGGAAATGGTCGGGGTGAGTTGGGTCATGCAGCCGCCGAAATAGGCCACACGCCCGATGGCGTTGAAGCCTTTCACCGGATCCAGATAACGGTAGTTGTCGGACATGTCGGTATCGCCCTTGTCGCGCGAAATCCGGCGGATGCTCATCAGGTCGATATCCACAGGACAGTCTTCCGCGCACTGATGGCACATCAGACAGTTTTTGCCGGCGGCGAGAATGTCCTGGTGGTGTTCCAAGTTACGGAGGTTTCGAAGCAGATAGACGCTTTGCACATCATTGATGTCCAATGTGTTGTAGAGCGGACAGCGGTCAATGCACATTCCGCAGCGCGAACATGCGCTCAATTCGAATTTAGTGTATCCAGTCATCTTCACACTGTCGCGGAGTCCCAATTTGCGGAAGTAGATGAGGAACACTTCGGTGAAGATGTGCATGTAGCGGGTGAAGGGCATCATGAGGAAGAAGACACAAAGGGCGATGGAGTATAGCGACCAAAGCGGCAGTTCGAGGAATTCGGCCACGGGGCGGCTGAAGAGGTCGCCGAGGGTCTGCGTCAGAAAGCCGCCGTTGGCGTGGAGTCTCGCGGTAACGGATTCGCTTAGCAGTCGTAGCGGGAAGATGGCCCACAACGCAATCTTGACGGTCGTGTCCATGATGGTGTGCTTGGTGGTGCGCTTCATGCCGAGGAAGCGGGAATGGATCTTCTTTACGAGGGCGAGGAAGATGCCCGACAGCACGTAGAGTAGGATCAGGTCCATGAGTTGCGTCAAAAACATCTCGGTGCCGTTGGCGGGTATGTTTTGATGGAAAAAGCGGTAGAAAATGGCGCACCAGAAATGGAACGGGCCTTTGATGCCGATGCGGCTTTCGATGGCGCCCACCACGATGAGCAGGAACCAACCGAAGGCGATGCTGCGGTGCATGTAGCCCAGCCGCCAGTTCTTCTTGCTGATGCGCAGGTGCAGGAGGCACTCGCAGAACATCTCCCAGATGGCGGGCAGAATCCGCGTGGAGAACATGTTCTTCTTGATGAGTTTCTGCTGCTTGCGGTCGAACTGCTTGATCCAGCGGACGTACTTGTAGCCGCAGATGACAAAGAGACCGATGGCCCCTATTACGAAAGGTACTACAAAAGGATGAAAGTTTGCCATGGCTTAGAAAGTTTCGTTTGACGGGGTTAATAACTGGCGCATGTTGATGATCAGCGAGCGCAGGTTGACGCCGCGCGGGCACACGAGGGTGCATTTGCCGCAAAGCATACACTTGCGCAGCTCATCGGCAAGTTTGTCATATTGTCCGCGCCGGAATGTGTTGTGTACCTTGCGGATGTCAAAGTCCGTGAACTGGCGGGCCGAGCAGGTCGCCGCACAGCCGCCGCACCCGATGCATTTCCGGTAGGAGGGAACCTCCTCCAGCAGACGGTTTGCCTTGCGCAAGTCCGCTTGGCTCAAATTGAAAGAACGTGTTTTCTTTATTGAAAATCCGAAATCAGCCATGTTTCTTTCTTTCTATTTTCAGGATGCAAAAATACAATTTTATTTGGTTGGTTTGTGTATTTGTGATTAGTGAATTGTGATTAGAATAATTCTCAGTTCTCATTCAATTACAGTTGTTCATTGTTTCACGGGTTTTCGTTTTGTGCCGGGCTTGCTTTTCTTGACACGTCTCCGGTTGTCGAAGTCCTGCTTGTAAGCGAGCGCAATGCCGGCGGTGTAGTTGTTGTAGTTTTCTTCGTAAAAATAGGTGTTGTCCCTGTCTCCGACGTAGGTGTAAGCTTTCAGCCGCCAGGTGCCCGACTTGTTAATGCGGTATTCCACTGTAAGGTTACCGTAGATGTTGCGGGTGGCGTCACTGACCGTGCGGTCGTCGTAATATCCGATACGGGTGGACATGGTCACCCTGTCTTTCAGGAGGTTAGCGTCAGCTTTGAGACCGTATTCCGCAGAAGTGGTCTCTGTGGCCTGGTTGTAGGTGATGCCGAATGTGGCATTCTTGTTTTCCATTACATTGCTCAAAAGGTTGTTTAGCACGTTGCTGAATAGTCCGAGACCGGAAAGTTGTGAGACACCGGCGGTGATGCCAGACATGTTTTCAGGCATGAAGCTGTTGGTGACCAGAAAGTATGCGAACTGCTTGGTCATGTTCTCCGTGTTTTGGGTGTCGATGGCCGTGTAAAAGAGGTTGCGCACTTCGTTACTGCTGTTGGGAAGCTCAAATTTGAAGGACGGTTCAATCCGGCGCATCAGTGGGCCATTCAGAAACATGTAGGCGTCCACGTCCACGCTGCCGGTTGGGAGGTAGTTGGATGGGATGATGTTCGCTAAACTCGTCTTGGAAGACTTGAAAGCGCCAAGGTTGACGGTCATGTTCTCCAGAGGACCGTCAAAGTTGATTGTGCCGCCCTCCACCAATGTGAACTTGGTGTTGACGAGGTTGTACAGAGAGATTTTGACATCCCCGGAGTGCAGCAGCAAATTTCCAAACAGATTCAGAGCATCGTTGCTGTTGTAAAGTAACTGGAACTGCCCGTCCGCGCGTGCGTTGATGGTGCTCCCGATGGATTCTAAATAGAGAACAATGTCTGCATCGTTGGTGACATTGAAGGTGAAATCGAAATTCAACAGGGTGGAGCTTTTCTTTGTCTCTGTCTCATGCTCTTCGGCATCCTTTTTCTCATGTTTGGCGTTAAAATGGATGGCGTTGGTCTCGGAGGCTTGGTTTGTGTTCGTCACTTGAAGGGTGATTTTTGAACCGCTGAGTGTCTGTAGGCTCGGTCCCACGAACGAAAGGTGGTTTCCGGAACCGTAGATGAAAACATCCCCCTTGACATAGCCTTTGCCGTAGAAAACCGAGTTTGTGGTGCGGGGCGTGTTTAACACCATGATACGGTCTGCCGAAATCTGCAAATCCAACTGCATGTCTTTGAACTTTTTGTGCATAATCTTGCCCGACAGCACCGCCTGGTTACCGTCAAGGTCTGCCACTTGCATGTTATGAAAGCCGATGCCCTCGTTATCGAAGATGATGTCCTGATTGTCAACTGTGTAGCGGGTGCCAATAGCCGCGATGCCCATTTGTGCGTGCAACACATGCACAGTCCCATCCAAATAGGTGGAATCAGGGGAGGCGCGGAAAGTGAAGTCGCCCGACGCAGTGCCGGAGAATTCGTCGCTGAAGCTGGACAGGAACGGTTCCAAAAAGTCGGCCTGCAAACTGTCGAACGTGGCTCGAACCCGAAAATCCTTTTTCTCGTAAGAACCTGTAACATTGGCGATAATGTCCTTTTCAGCTTGGAAATCCAGGATAGAGAAATTCGACAGGTAGTCATAGTCAAGGGTTGTCCCGGGTTTGTTGAACAGACCGCCGGAGAATCGGATTTGGTTGTCGTTGTTAAGGCCGGCCATCAGGAACAGGTCGCCCAAACGGGCGTCGTTCATGTTCAGCTCATCCGTGATGGCCTTGCCGAAGATGAAACGCCGGTTGTTACGGTTCATCAGGTTGAGGTCGGCGGACAGCCTTCCTCCGAAGGAGATGCCGTTCAGCAGCTGGTTGATGAGCGAAAGTTCGAAATTCTTCACCGCCATGGTAAGTCTGCTGGAGTCTTTGCTGTCATACGTGCCGTTGATGGCAACATAGCTGTCCATGGAAGAGAAAATCAGATTGCTGATGTCATATCGGTGAGGCTGGATGCGTATGGTGTTCTCATCGTTGAAATGGCATTCGTAGTCTTTAAGGAACACACGTGATGGATTCAGCTTGATGATGATGTCGTTGGTGTTAGCAATGTTGGCGGAGCCGATTAGTTGCGAGATGTTCTCCTCTGCGTTAAATGGGTTGTGCCAGGCCAGGTCATATAATATATTGTTGTCAGCCACATCCGCATGGATGTTCAGCTTGTCGAGCAGCAGCTTGCCTTTTCCAACATTGACCACAAGGGAATCTCCGACCACGTTCAGTTGGAATTTGTCCGAACCGTCTGTTTTGCCGTTGACGTTCAGGTTGTGGATGCGGAATTTGTTTCGGATGCCGAAAAATGGCAGTCGGATGTCCGCATAGTCGGCGGCATGTCCTTCGTTGACCTCCAAGTTCACGATGGAATTGGACGAAATGTACATTTCGGGGAACAGCAATTTGGTGACTGCACGCGTGTTATAGGTTTGCAAATGGATTTTGATGTAGTCGGGAACGGATGACATTGGATTGTCCGCAAGCGAGGTTTCCATTTGCGGTACATCAGGGACCAACGAAGGGAGTATGGTGTGGGCGATGTGCTGCAGGGTGTCTTTTATCAGCGATAGAGGAAGCGAGGTCTCGAAAGTGGCGTTGGCGATGTTGGAGGAAAGAATGTACTTGTGGGCGTTTTCATTGTTTATGGCGGTGAGTCGCAGACGCTCGTTGGAGAGGCTGTCCTCGTTGTAATGCAGTTTGATGTTGTCGCAGGCGAGAAAACCGTTGAAATTCTCGAAATTGGTGCCGTGTACAGCCACCAGGAAATGGTCGAGACTCAACTGGACAGACGGGTTGCGTTGCATGATGGAGATGATTTTGTCCAGCCCTTTCGCCGTGCTGGAGTCCACCAAAGGCAACTGTTGTCCAATATTTCCGGCGGTCAGATGGTGAAGAGATAGACTGCCTTGGGTGAACGGGACGTCCTGTGTCATGTCCAGTTGCGCAATGGCTTCACAAGCGATGTTCGGGTCGTCGGAGCGGAGTGATGCGTTGTACAGTCCGTCCTGATAGTCACCTTCCACGTGGATGTCGCGCAGTGGGTAGCCGATGATTGGGAAACGGTGGATGTTGCCGGTGAGGTGTGCACGAAGCGTCTTCAGATTCTCGGCAGTGAGGGTGGTGGTGTCCATTCTTCCGTCAACTTGAGCGTTCAGTTGGCAAATCCCGAATACTTTGTGATTGTTCGCCAATTTGGCTAAATTGAAATTCGACGATGCCGCTTCTCCATTGAACACGTACCGTCCGTTTTCATTCATCGTGGAGAGTGCCGCATTGACCGTTCCCAAACCCGTGGATGCCAGCATTTTCAGGTTGAACTGTGACAAATCACCGTTAAAATTACCCGTCAAAGTGGTGGTGCCGAGCTTGTTCAGCGTAGCATTCGATTTTAGGGTTTTGCCTCCGGGCAGCGTAAACAGAGCCAGATCCGGAACGTGAAACACGGTGGAGTCAAGTGCCACATCGAATCGGGCGTTCTTGAACCGGATGATGTTGCGTATGGCGATGTCCCCTTGGACGAGGTTGCGCCCGTTCCAGCCTGCCTTGACGTTCTTGAGCGCAAAATCGGTAACAACACCGTCAACTGTGTCTGCCTGCAGGCTGAAAATCTCGTTCATGCCTCGGATGGCGGGCGCCCAGTCGGCGATGTCATCCATGGCCAGCATCGAAGGTCGGATTTCAGCCCCGATGCGCACGGAATCCAGAAAATCGCCATAGGATCCCCAGTTGTTGTAGCGGAAATAGAGATCCAAATCCAAGTCGCTCTGCGTGGTTTTAAGTTTCAAGTTGTTGAATGTCAGTGTGGTGTCGCAAATACGGAAATCGCCGCTGCCCTGTTTTAGCTGGAAGCCTCCGTATTGGTTGAAGGCTAACTGCTTGAAATTCATGGCAACATTCGCGTCTATCAATTTGAAGTCTTTGGCTTTGATATTCAGGTCGGCCAATTCAAAAAAGGCGTAGTCTATATTTGGCCGACCAGTTGTATCATATACCACACGTGTATTATCGTTAATCAGGACAAAGCGTCCGCGTTTGATTTCCACATCGTTGGATGTCAGCTCAAAAGGCTGCTTTTTTTTGTCCGACTTGAATTTTTTCGCCCATTGGGCGATATTAATGCTGGTCTCGTCTTTGTAGGTTCGCAGCACAACATCCAGGTCGTGGAACTCCACATCTCCGAGGCCGAGTTTGACGGGTTTGGTCTTGAGGGAGCGCAAACGGCCCTTCACGGTGCCGGAATAAATCATGTTTTCATTGTGATGATCTTTGATTGCTACCTCGTGGCACACGAGCTTTAGGGTAGGGGTGATATGCACATCCCCGATGGAGATTTCCGTTCCCCAAGCTTCGCTTATGTATTTTGTAACTTTGTGAACTACAATGGTTTGTATAGCAGGTACAAACAGCAGCCCAACGAGCAGCAAGTCCAATGCGAGGAATACCCCGATGACCCACGCCGAAATCTTAAGAGCCTTTTTGATGCCGCTTTTGCCCATTGCGATACAGTAAACATTTTAAGCAGCAAAGATACAACTTTTTTGGAATGGTTGCTTTGGGCTGTTTATAGGTTATTCAATCCGTTCATCAACTATACTCCTATCGGTTGAGGAATCATCGTTACGGTAACACGCATTGTCTTCTTATTCTTTTTCCATCAAGAACCGTGAGGCTTCGATGCCTGCCATACTGCCGGTGCCGGCAGCGATGACGGCTTGGCGGAAGACGGGATCCTGAACGTCGCCGGCGGCAAACACGCCCTCAACGTTGGTTCTGGTGCTGTCGGGGGCGGTGATGAGGTAACCTTGCTCGTTCATGTCCAACTGTCCCTTAAAGAGTTCTGTGGTCGGTACCACACCGATGGCCTCGAACACACCATCAACCTCTAAAGTGCGCTCCTCACCGGTTTGCACGTGCTTCACCTTCAGGCCGGTGACCTTCTTGATGAACCCTTTCTGCTCGCCAAGAATCTCCACGGGCACATGGCTCCACACGACCTCGATATTAGGGGTGGCCAGCACGCTCTTCTGTAGCGCGACAGTGCCCCGGAACTGGTCGCGGCGGTGTACGACATAGACTTTCGTGCAGAGTTTTGCGAGATAGAGAGCGTCTTCAAGAGCGGTGTCGCCGCCGCCGATGACCACAGTGGTACGGTTGCGGAAGAAGTTGCCGTCGCAGGTTGCGCAGGTGGAAACTCCGAATCCCCGGTACTCGTTCTCGCCGGGCAAGTGCAGCCAACGCGCGCTCGCACCTGTGGCCACGATGACAGTCTCCGCGACAACTTCTTCACCGTCATCCAATAGGCAGTGGAACGGACGGCTGCTGAAATCGACCTTCGTAACCATCTTGGGTTGCATTTCCACACCCAGTTTCAAGGCCTGTTCGCGCAGCTTGTCCATGATGACCGGGCCGCCGGCGCCGCCGGGGAAACCCGGAAAGTTCTCCACTTCGTTGGTGATGGTCAGCTGGCCGCCTTGCTGCATCCCTTCAATCAGAAGAGGTTTGAGGTCGGCACGCGCCGTATAAACCCCAGCCATATAGCCCGCAGGACCCGAGCCGATAATGAGACATTTCACATTTCTTGACATATCTTTCTGAATTTTAATTTTTTACAAAAATAAAGCAAATTGTTATTTCGCTGCGAAGATACATTTTTTGTGGATTTCCAACGTAACTGTAAAATATGTATTTTTGCAGACTGGAATTTTCCATGTTGTGGAAATTTCATTATCGCAGAAAAACACAAAACGATGAACATCACCGATTACATCACCGGAACCGTCATCAAAGGACTCGGGAACGGACACAAGTTCGGCTTTCCGACCGCCAACGTGGAGCCCGACATGCCCGTCATGCTGGAGAAAGGCGCTTACGCCGCTTGGGTCAGATACGACGGGAAACGCCACAAAGGGATGCTCTACGTGGGCACGCGCCCGACGCTGGATCTGCGCGAACTCATCTACGAGATTCACATCATCGACGCTAAACCTAATCTCTACGGAAAAAGGATTGCATTCAAACCCGTTTACAAGATTGCAGAAGAAAAACGTTTCAAGAACGAGACAGAACTCGTCAATGCTTTGTGTAAATATAAGGAAAAAGTAAAGCATATTTTAAGTCCGTTTTATTCCCATCACTTTACGGTCACCAAAACACACCTGAAAGACATCATGGAAATCATCGGACAGGCGAAACGCAGGATGAAGGAGCAAGGCCTCGACCAGTGGCAGGACGGTTACCCCGGCGAGGCGGCCATCCTCAATGACATCAAGCATAAACAAGGGCATTTCTTTATAAAAAAATTAGAACCTGCCGCCTACGCCGCCATCGTCTTCGACAAGGACCCCTATTACGAAAAGATTGACGGGAGATGGCTCAGTGACGGCGAACCCTACGTTGTCGTGCACCGTCTCGCCGTTGCCGACGAGTTTCTCGGTCTCGACCTCGCCAAGCACATTCTCAAGTTCGCGGAACGGAAGGCCCGCGCCAAAGGCGTAAGATGGTTCCGCATCGACACCCATCATGACAACCTCCCGATGCGTAACCTCATCCGCGACTTCGGGTTCACCCTCTGCGGGGTGGTGCGGGTGCGCGACGGGAAGAGGATGGCGTATGAGAAGAGGGTGCCTGAAAAATGATTTATTTGGGGAATCACCATTTGTAGGGACGCGATTCATCGCGTCCGAAAAAAAACGACAAATGGACGCGACAAATGGACGCGATAAATCGCGTCCGTACAATAATTTGTGTATTTTTGCCGCATGAAACCATTCCGAGCAATTATTGTCCTTTTATCAATAACATTCTCGTTTTCGTCCGTTTGCGCTCAGAAGACCTTAATTCTTTACGCGCCTGATGATGACGGGAAGGTCTTCACGTCAATTGAGGAGGCGTTGATGGCGGAGAAGCCTGTCTATCGGTTGAAAATCACCAAGTTGGCTAATAAGGATTCGTTGCCGGAGGAGCTGTTCCGGCTCACGGAGCTGCGCGAACTCACTGTGAAAGGTTGTAAACTCTGCCGACTCAATCAGAGCATCGGCAAACTGACGAAACTGCAGTACCTTAACCTCGACCACAACAAGCTGCTGCGACTGCCCGAAACGATAGGTACACTCATTGACCTGCGCACGTTCGTCATCTCCCGTAACATCCTTGAGGAGCTGCCCGAGAGCATCGGCAACCTGCACCAGCTCGTCACCATCGATGCATGGGGCAACCCTCTATATGCACTCCCCAACTCCATCAGCAACATCAGCAAGACATTGAAGGTGTTAGACCTGCGACAAATTCCACTTACCAAATGGGAATACGAGGCGATGGAGGCTTTGCTCCCCGAAACCGATATCCAGTTCACGAACATTTGTGAGTGCGAGAACCGAAGGGATCATGATTAAAAAAGAAAACGCGGCCGAATGGCCACGTTTTCTTTTTTAGTCATAATTCGAAGGCTTAGTCGCCGAGAGTGGCCACCATCACAGCCTTGATCGTGTGCATACGGTTTTCGGCTTCGTCGAAAACGATGGAGTTCTCGGATTCGAAAACGTCCTCGGTGACTTCGATGCCGTCCAAACCGAATTGTTTGTGTACGTCGCGACCCACTTGGGTTTCGAGGTTGTGGTAAGCGGGCAGACAGTGCATGAACTTGCATTTCGGGTTGCCGGTGAGGGCCATCGTCTCTTTGTTGACCTGATAAGGTTTGAGCAATTTGATACGCTCAGCCCACACTTCGACGGGTTCGCCCATGGAGACCCAAACGTCGGTGTAGAGGAAGTCGCAGCCTTTG
>JAEEKL010000084.1 GCA_016282395.1 Bacteroidales bacterium | reverse complement strand
CTTTTTCAAAGGCTTCAAATTCGTCACCAGCTTGGTGACTAATTTGGCCAACGGGTCGTTGGCCTTTTGTAACTCTTTCATAATAAAACGAATACCATTGCTTCATATATTTCACATTGGAATATGAGAAGCCTGTTTCATTGGGGAATGCTTGTCGCATATCGAGGGCAAATTGCTTTACCACGCCAGCTCCCCAACGCTCTTCAGCACGCAGTGCCACCAAGTCACGACCTACGCTCCAATAAAATTCAAGCATGGCGGTGTTTACTCGAACTGCGGCTTTCAATTGGCTTTGGCGGAAACGCTGCTTGATGTCAGCCATCCATTGCACATAGCCCTCGTCGGCAGTCATCTTATCACGGGATACAAATGTCGGTTTTTTATTCATTTTGTTATAGGTTTAGTGAGCTGCAAAAATACATTTTTTTGCAAATACACAGATAGTTTATTTACAATTCAAACCGCCCTTGTTCTTATGAAATGTCCTTCCTGAACGGCTGCAAAGGTCGCAACAACGGCTATAATGAACATTGGCACGACAGATTCCAGAAACACGGTCAATGGAACTCCGACGAAAAGGATGACTCGATTCTCCATTGCTCCTAATCCACTTTCTCCAGTTCGGGCAGGATGACGGTATCGGAGGCTGCTGTTCCATTATGAAGAAACATACAATAATAAATGGGCAGGTAGGTGACACCCTTCTTTTTTTGCACCGCCCTTTCATTTGAGAACACGATAGCCCGATGTATGCCGTAGTCGGGAGCATTCAGAAATTTGGTCAGGGCGCTGTGCTCTGTGTAATCTTTCCCCGATTTGATCTCCAACGGCAGCACCTCAAGACGCTCGTAATCGTCTATAAGAAAATCCACTTCTCCTTTTTGTTTGTTATCGTAGTAGTGAAGGTTAAAACCGTGAGCTTGCAACTCTTGCGCCACCACCAATTCATATACCGTTCCCAAGTTGATGCTCCTGATGTTTTGCAACACCGCATTCACGTTGAGTCCGTATAGCAAATGGGTCAGCAACCCCACATCGTTCAGGTAGAGTTTGAACAGACGTTTCTGTTCCGATTCAATCAAAGGGAAGTGGGGGTTACTGATGGCTGAAACCATCAATGCCACTCCAGAATTCGCCAGATACTCAAATTCGTCGGCGTAATCTGAAAAGTCCTTGCCTTTTTTGTCTTCAATCTGCTTATAAACAATCCGTTTCTTTTTGTTTTCCAATGCACTGGGAATCAGATCGTAGATGCGCCGGATTTTCAATTTATGCTCCGCATCATATTGTGATGAATCAATGCGGTAGAGTTCGTGGATATCGTTGTGTACCGATCGCACACGCGTTATATTCCTGTCTTCCAGATATTTGTTGATAGCCTCCGGAAGTCCTCCAATAAGCAAGTAGTATTGGAATCGTTTTAGCAACAGGGTATGCGTGTTTTCATCAAGAGCCTCCTCTTTCAGATAAGAATTGTGAATTTGGTCAATCCACTCCGTACTAATGCCTGTTGCCCACAGGAACTCTTCAAAATCAAGCGGGTACATCTGCTTGATTTCCACGCTGCCGAGCGGCACAGAGGGCGTCTGTGCCAAGGCCACCCCTAACTGCGAACCGCTGGCAATGAAACGATACTTCCCTTCCTGGTTAAGAAATTTGAGCATAGTCAGCAGATGCGGGTAACTCTGTATCTCATCCAAAAAAATCAAAGTATCGGATTTGTTACCCAAAGGTTTTGAGTAATAGTTGCTTAGTCGAATGTATAAATCATTGGTAGTATGAACTGAAGCGAACACCTGCTCGCCTTCTTTGTCCTCTTTAAGATTAATTTCAACGAAATGAGTGTATAGCTTGGTCCCCACATAGCGAATCAGATACGATTTCCCAATCTGACGGGCACCGTTCACCAATAAGATTTTGTCCTGCTCTTCTTTCAGGAAGTGCTCAAGATATTGGGTGAATTTGCGTTTCAACATAGCCGTGATATTTTTACGGCTGCAAAGATACTATAATTCTGTGAAATACAATAAAAAAATCACTTATTCCATAAAATCATTATTGCATTTTGTCACTTATTCCATTTTTAACAACATAAAAATTACCACTTATTCCGTTTTTCTACACAAAATTCACGACCGCGAAAACCAGATGGCACACCGCAAAAACCGTAGCAAACAAGATGGCCGGGAGGTTCTTCCGGTCGGCGGCAAAAAAGATGAACGCCAAACAGGGCGGGAGGGTCAGCAGGAAGAGGAGCAAACCCCACGGGTCGAAGCCGAAACGGTATTGTTTTAGCGGTTTCATAGTGTTTGAGAATCATAAAGTTGTGGTTCAATCGGTGAAGCAGACGCTTGCACCATATAGCGGCATGTTGGTCATCCTTTCCTGTTCACGGTAAGGACTCATCGAAAAACGGACGGCTGTTAAATCTTTATGTTTTTGCAAAATGGTCTTCAAGGATTTCGATTGAAGATTTTCCTCAGCCTTCACTTCAACAGGCACAATCTGCGTGCCGTATTGAACAACGAAATCAATCTCGAGACGACTATTTTCGCGACTGTAGTAGAAAGGCAACCTTCCTGTTCCCGCCACTAATTGAGTACATACATAGTTCTCCGTAAACATACCTTTCCCTTCCCCCATATTGTTGGGCATCAGAAGCAGTTCGGCAGGAGTGCCGGCCAAGGCGCCTAACAGTCCAACATCCAAAAGGTATAATTTGAATGTGGAAATATCCTCGTACAGGTTCAAGGGCATCGCAGGGGTGGACACACGCGGTACACGGAGAACTAGCCCAGCATCAACAAGCCATTGTATGGCAAGCTCGAAATCCTTGGCGCGCCCTCCTTCACGCACAACACCATAGATGAATTTTTTGTTTTCCTTGGAAAGTTGTGATGGCATGGATCGCCAAACCTGCGAAATCCTCTTTATTTCAGTGGGAGTGGTGTGTTTTGCCATATCGTTGGCGTATGCGGATAGTATTTCGTCCTGTGCCTTTCTAACGATATTGGCATCGTTTGTTTCTCTGAAAAGGGAAACCACACCAGGCATTCCCCCAACAAAATAATATTCGCGCAAAAGTTGAATCAATACAGTATGTGTTCCTCGGAGAGTGTCCCAATCCCTTTTTCGCAAAAGATCAGCTAAAAGATCTTTTCCTTTGGCTCTCAAAAACTCATCAAAAGTCATCGGATACATTTTAATGATGTTCACTTTGCCGACGGGAAATGACTCCCCGTGTCGCATCGTGACCCCTAACAAGGAACCTGCAACGCATACGTGCTGTTCTGGTGCATTTTCGCAGAAATACTTGAGAGAAGAGAGACCTCGCCGCAGTTCCTGCACTTCATCGAGGATTATCAATGTTTCTCCAGGTATAATGGTCTCTCCCGTAATTGCGCTGATACTGAGCAAAATTCGATCTATATCATAATCCTCTGTGAACAAATCCTTTACACGTTCGTTGTGGTCGCAGTTGATATATGCTACATTTTTATAGAAAGATTGGCCAAAGTACTTTAATATATACGTTTTGCCTACCTGTCGTGCACCCAACAGAAGCAAGGGCTTCCTATATGGTGACATTTTCCAATTGATCAGCTCATTTATAACATTTCTATACATACTGATGATTTTATCTAGCTGCAAAAATACAAAAAAATGAACGACTATCTTAAACCATAACACATTTTTATGAGCGACTTTCTTGTTAAAAACACAATTTTATGTAACATATTGAATAGCAATGAAATACAATAAAATCTACATCTTTATATACTTCGGGAACGCCTCGTTCCGCATAATCCCCCACATCTTGTCGATATAGGAGAGGGTGTAGAACTGTTCGTAGTAATGGTAGTAAAACGGGTAAATAGCGACGTGGTTGGCTCCGTTTCTGAAAGCAACATCCACATTCGATTTGACTTCTTCGTAAGTTTGGTTGGGCAATGCAAATATAAAATCCGTCGAAACAGTCTCAAACGCAACCTTGTCAACGGCTTCTTTCAATTTGGCAGGATCCACCTGCTTTCGTCCTAAGACAATTTGGAATTTTTCTGAAAAAGACTGGATTCCGATACTGATTTTCGTAACGCCCGCCGCCTTAAGTTTCCATAGTGTCTCGACTGTCTCGTTTTCGGGATGCAGTTCCACGCCAACACCTTCTGTAACAATAAAATATTCGTTAATTACCTCTATGATTTCGCCGATTCTGTCCGCTACCAACGCCGGAGTCCCTCCTCCGAAGTACAGACTGGTTGTTTCTTTTTTGCGTTCATGTTGACCGCGTGATTTTTAGTCACCCTTGAAAAGCAGCTGCCCCCTCCAGAAGTCGAAGCCGAAAAGAAATTTTGCAGTTTCATTTTAGTGCTCTTCATGATTGATTTCAAAACCATCGCCAAATGATCGTTTAAGCCATAGTTGTAAAAACGGATCCGCCACCTGATACGTTTTTTTCCCTTTTTCATTGAGTGAAAAGGTGAGCAAGTCATCTTGTAACAGCTGCTTCACCGCAGACTGTACCGAACTGGCGGACTGTAGTTTGTGCTTTCGAATAAATGCATTGGACGTGAGACTGTCCACCTTTCCATCAATAGCGATGGCCACTAAAAGTTCCTTGGGACGTTCGGTGAGATGCGACAGGATGTTCTGGAAATCCCGCTCTTTGTCATCCAAAATTTCATCTACCGTTAGTTGCAGTGTTTCTCTCGTGCATGCCTTGCCTTTTTTTGTCAAGTCGAAGGCCACATTGAAGGTCTTTTGGAGGCAAAAGGTATTGCCAGCATACAAGTCATACACGCTTCCCGCATCTTCTTCACTGATGGTTTTCTGGAACTTTTGGAAATTGTTTATGACAAATTCCACATATTTTTCCTTCAAAATAGGGTTGAGATTCAATGTTGAGGTGCTGTTGTAAAACGGACGACCATAGGAGGCAAACATCTCGGCTAACAGATGGCGTTCGGAACCTGCAAAAATGAAATCGCAGTTGGAAAGATGCTGGATGTGTCCCCGCAAAATGGCCTCTATGTTTTTTTCTGGATATTTGGCGATCTGCTGAAACTCATCAATGGCTACAAGACATCGTTTGTCGGCATTCTCCATCAGTGTAAATATTTCATTTAGCGTCACTTCCGGTTCATTGATTGCACCGAGTGAGAACGTGAATTTCGGCAATCCAGTTGTGGGGTCATAGCCCCAACCCGCCTGCAACGACTTCAATGTCTGCACGAAAGCCGACGTGAATTTGCTGCCTAGAGGTTTAAGCGTCTCAAAAATCTGGCGACTCAGCAAGTAAGTGAAATCCCTTAGCGAGGAAGTTTCCAAAATATCCACAAAGAATGTGTAATAGCGTTCTGCGACAATCGGTTGGTCGAAACAGTGCTGAATCAGCCCCGTCTTTCCCAACCTGCGACTGGACATTACCACGACATCGTTGCCGTTTATCAGTTCGCGGGTGAGTTTTTCCGTTTCAACTACTCGGTCGCAGAAGTATTCATCAGGGATTCGTCCCTTTACCACAAATGGATTGTGTATAACATTCATTTTCAGAGAACTATTAAAAACAACGGTGCAAAAATACAAAAATTATGCTAATAGAATTATTCTAGTAGCATAAATTTGTAAAACACAATCATATTCTCTGTCCATAGTGGGGAACCGGAGGTTATTCATTTGTGGCTGTATCGCGCCGCCATCTCTTTCGCCTCTTTCAGAAGTTGTTGACGCAGCCAGAGAGGCTTCAGCACCTCCACACCGGAGCCCATGGCCCGCAAGGCACCGATGAAGTCGGGGGTGGGCACCAGGCACAACTCAAAATGGAGAGGTTCGGTCTCCTTTTGGGAGTGGTGCAGCGGCAGTGACCGCAAATATTGGGCTCGCAATTCGGTGGTTTTCAGCAATACCATTTCGATGTCGCCGTCTGTGAGTATCATGCCGAAGAAAGGGTAGAAATGCGACTGGGCGGAGAAATCAGCAGGCAGGGTGAAGGGGGTGTCGGTCAGTTGTACCGTTTTCATGCGGTCGAGGGCATAGAGGTGCAGTTGGGTGTGGAAGTCGGTGCGGGCCAGCACATACCAGCGGCGGCCGAAGTAGCGCAATGCGAAAGGTTCGATTTCGAATTCGCGGGGCGACAGCATCTCAAAGCTCTGGTAGGTGATGACGATGCGGTGGTTTTCGCGCATGGCAGCGGTGATTTCCGGCAGGAAGCGGTTGCTGGCGGGCGGGGTCTCTTCAAGGAGAATTCGGTCGCTCAGATCGCTATTCTCGCTCACCAGCCGATTCACTGCGAAGGCGGAGAGCAGGAAGTCGCGGGTGCTTTTGTTGCGCACAACCCCTTCATTGTCAATGTAATATTTGTCGTTCAGACGGCTGTATTTGATGTTGATATCGAACAGACTGGCGATGGTCTCTTTCATGCGGATGAAGGTGCGTCGCGGGATCCCTTCACAATCAGGGTTCTCGTTGAGTCCTGAATTTCTCCATCGTCTGTTGATCTCTTCCAGAGAGAGGCCTTTGCTGTACGACAGCAGTTCCACCAGCCAGATGTATCGGTTGAACAGTGCAGTCGGGGTCATGATTATTTCCAATAACGGGTTTGGAGATATTCTAACAGTTCTTTGTAGTCATCGTTCCCTTTCAAGGGGGAGAGAAGTTCTTGGGGGTCGATGATTCGGAACTTAGCCTCTTTTGTAAGCAACGGCATAAATTCTGTTTCAACGGCTTTACGTAACTCCGTGTTCTTTGTAGGAATAATGTTTATATGGAAGAAGTCTTTAGCGTAACCATGCTCAATTATTTGTTCACATAATAATGTTTGGCGCATTAGTTCGTAATTTGGCTCAATAAAGTAAGCAGAATGAGCAATTCCGTCATCGGGAATTTGTAAACGTTTAGACGACTCAATATGATGCTTGTATCGTTTCAACCGTTCTCGATTAGTTTTATCCTCTCTATCGTATCTTTCCGTAAACTTCCACTCTATTGGAATAAGCCATTTTGCACCATCTTTTTCTGCAAGTATCATTGCATCAATTGAGGTACACATAGTGCCACGTTTTGCTCCTGAATCGTTTTCCATCAACCACTCGTCATTGTGAAAAGCAAATTCAAATGAGATATAACTTTCTGGATCATCATCAATAAGAGAAGGAAGAATATGATCGAAATGTAAACCAGTTGCTTTTTCAATGATAAGTTTCACAACATTTTTGTCAGTTCTTAAAGCAAATAGATGATTAAGACAATTTATCTGCGACGAGACTAAATGACCTGTGGGCTCATCGGATTTGTTTAGACATTGCCACCATGCGATATCATATTTTTTGAAATACTCAATTGCTCCTGTTGCATCTTTTGCTCCTTTTTGAATACAATGATATAAGTTGTAAGCATTGTATTGGGACTTTAATATATAGTCATACCACTGGCGATTTTTCTTTGAATAACCTATATCTTGTGCATTATTAAAAAAGGATGTACGATATTCCTTTAATATCGCTGCCTGTTTCTTTTTCTCACATTCGAGATAATCAAATTTCATATTAGGGTATTTTGGGGTAATAGAAAAAATTTGATTTGCAAATAGTCCGTATCCCATTAGAGATGACTTTATAAACTTGCATTCATCCATCCCGATAAATTCAATTTCAAGTGCGCGACTTTTGTCTTTTAAATTAGCAAGCAGACATATAAAATCTATTTCAGTAGTCTTCAATTGCAAGTCAGAACTGCAAGTGATATTTTTCATCTTTTCATTCGCGTGTATTAACTCGAGCTCACATTTCTGCTTAAAAATCATCAACATATCTTGACAAAACGTATCTAATTTATGAGACTTTTGCTTCTTTTCAATAAACGTATTAAAATCCTTTTGATGTTTGCGTAAACCAGGGCATTTTTTGCTTGTTCTTATCGTGCTATATCCTTGTTTCACTTCAATTATTGCCAAAGAGACTTCGTCTTTTTTTCTTGCCTGCCCATTAGAATCCCACCTCACTGCTATAAGGTCAAAACGAGTTTTATCCTTATCTCCTCCTTCAGTATACTCCATATCAACGATGAAATAATCTGTATCTTGCGAATTTGGAGAGTAGTTATTTTCTTTAACAACAAGTTGCTGGATTTCTTTTTCTCCCAAATGATTTTTGGGACTCAAATGAATATATCTATCAATGACATGTTTCGCCTCAGGAATGTATTCGTCAAATTGTTCAGCATCTTTATGCTTCTGATCATATCTATTTTTGCCTTCAAGGAGATATTCTTCAGTAACACCTTTCCAATTATATGTACCATCGGAATTGTCTTCTACAGTAAGAAGTGCCCCACCGCGATAATACAATGTGAAAGAGTTTCCTCTAAACTCCATATCTAGAGTGTCATCAGCTTTTACATATTCCAACAAAGCGTGGAGTTTACTTTTTTCATCTTTTAACTCATTAAAAAGATTTTCATTTAATTGTCTCACAATTGTTAATTTTAAGGGATTTACATTTTTATATCGTTTCTGCTTCAAGCAATAACTCCTCTTCCAAAAAAGTGCTGATATCCGTATCAAAAACGATTTCCTCCGGCATTGAAGGCGTTTTCCGGAAAATCTTGCTGCTACCCTCAAAAATTTCCTCATTTGTCAGAAAATCGTGCAGCTTTTCCATAAGGTGCAACTTGTTTTCCTCCACCAGCTCCAATATCGCGTCACTCAAGAAGTCGTGAATCTCGTTTTTCAATTGTATTCGCTGTACTTCGTTAAGTACCACATCTCTTGTCTCCATGTACGCTTCCCACCGGAGCATGTCATAACACAATCCAACCATTCCTTTCATACTGTTTTTGCTTTTGAATTTCGTGGCAAAAATACAGGGTTTAAGTGCCATTGTGTGGCGCAGTGAGATTTTTTTTCGATTTTTACCCTTTCAGGTAAATCACTCTCTGCAACTTCTCCAAAAACCGTGCCGCGTCGCCGCCGTCCATCTGCACGTGGTGGAACTGGAACGAGACGGGCAGCTTGGTCTTGAACCATTCTTTGCGGTATTTGCCCCACATCACCATCGGGTTGAGGAACTTGTCAGTGTATTGGTTGCAGATGCAGTCGAGCTCGGTCTGGATCATCGCGGAGGTGCCGACAATCATGTAGCCGTCGAGGAAGCTACTCTCGCACTCTTCCGCCACTTTGGTGGTCAGCGCGATATAGTCGCGGTTGAACTGCTGCAGGTCGTCGGAG
>JAEEKL010000083.1 GCA_016282395.1 Bacteroidales bacterium | reverse complement strand
GATTTCTTCGTACAGCAGGTTGGATTTCTTCATGTTGATCTTGTTCATTTCAGCGACACCGCCGATGGTGTTCTTGAGCCAGGTGAGAGTTTCGTGCATCACGAAGATGGGGAGCACAGGAGGTGTGTTGAACATGGAGATGTTCTTGGCTTCTTCAGCGGCGTGGGTGCGATAATCCACCATGGTAGGCAGCGGGTTCATGTAGGCGCGGTCACCGATCTGACCGAGGATGTCTTTGCGCACGATGACGAAAGTGACACCGGCAGGGCCGACGTTCTTTTGGGCACCACCATAGATGAGACCGTATTTGGTCACATCAACGGGACGGCTCATAATGTCGGAGCTCATGTCAGCAACAAGCATCACGTTGTTGCATTCGGCAGCGGTGAAGTCTTTACGGATTTCGGTGCCGTAGATGGTGTTGTTGGTAGTGATGTGGAAATAGTCAGCGTCAGCGGGGACGGTCCATCCTTTAGGAATATAATTGTAAGTTTTGTCCTCAGAGGAGGCGACGATTTCGGTTGTGCCGAAGTTTTTTGCTTCCTTGGCGGCTTTCTTAGCCCAGACGCCGGTTTGCAGGTAAGCGGCTTTGGTCTTCATCAGGTTTGCGGGCACCATGAAGAATTGGGTGCTGGCGCCACCGCCGAGGAAGAGCACTTCGTAATTGTCGGGGATGTTGAGCAGGTCGCGCCAAAGTTGGCGGGTTTCTGCCATCAGACGCTCCCAACCAGGGGTGCGGTGGGAAATCTCCATCAGACCGATGCCGGTGTTGTCAAAATTGCGGATAGCGTTGATTGTGGACTCAACGGCTTCTTTCGGAAGGACGCAAGGTCCTGCGTTAAAATTGTGTACTTCTTTCATAATCAATAAAATATGATTTTTTTTGAATGTAATTAAAGGTTAAATTTGGTTCGGCAAAGATACACAAAAAAGTGACTGTCCAAGCCTTTTTTCAAGGTGTGAAATTTTTTTTGAGAAAGTGTTGTGGAGATTGAAAAAAAGTGTATTTTTACACCCTGAAATTTTCGGAGAGATGGCCGAGTGGTCGAAGGCGCGCGCCTGGAGAGCGCGTAAGCGCCAAAAGCGCTTCATGGGTTCGAATCCCATTCTCTCCGCTGAAACCTAAAGGTTTGAATATCAGTAAAGTAAAAATAATTTAATTTCAACAAATCAAAATCAATTATGAAAAAGCTTATCGCCTTACTTACCGTTTTCGGTTTCTTAACCTTCGGTATTGCAAACAACGCATTTGCTCAAAAACAACAAAAAGCTGACGAAGCTGCCGCTACCGAGCAGGTTGCTGAAGAAGTAGCCGAGGCTCCTGCTGCTGCCCAAGCAGAACTTTCTGAAGACCCTGACGATGCCATCAACCAAGGTTTGCACTACACGTTGAAAGACAAATTCATCCAGGGTGGTGCCGTTTGGATGACCCCTGTGTTGATCTGTTTGATTTTGGGATTGGCTTTCGTCATTGAACGCATTTTCTACCTCAACCTTTCTTCTGTGAATTCCAAGAAGCTGCTTGACAAGGTGGAGAACACACTCAAAACCAAAGGCGTTGACGCTGCCAAAGAGCTTTGTCGTGACACGAAAGGACCCCTCGCTGCTGTTTTCTTCCAAGGCCTTGACCGTTATGACGAAGGCCTCGAATCAGTGGAGAAATCCCTCACCTCTTACGGAGCTGTTCAAATGGCAAAACTGGAAAACAACATGACTTGGATCAGCCTGTTCATCGCCCTTGCCCCGTCTTTGGGATTCTTGGGAACGGTCATCGGTATGGTGCAAGCATTCGATGATATCGAGCGCGCAGGTGATATTTCCCCGACCATCGTCGCAGGCGGTATGAAAGTGGCTCTGTTGACCACCGTGTTCGGTTTGATCACCGCCATGATTCTCCAAGTGTTCTACAACTACCTCCTCACCCGTATTGATGCCATCGTGAACGATATGGAGGATGCCACCATCTCCTTCATGGACATCCTGGTCAAAAACAAATAAGAAGCTAAGCCGCTCTCATATATTTTATATATACAATAAATTTATTAAACCGTTGTATAATGAAAAATAGAATAATCAATATCGTCATATTCGTAGTCGCTATCCTGGCTTGCTGCTTGGCTATTGCTTTTTCTTTTTTCTCATTCGATGCAGATAAAAAGGAAAACTATATCCAAACCCAGGAAGTGAAGGCGAAGACACCGGAAATGGTGTCCGACCTTGAGACGGCTACCGTGGAGAGCCTCCCTTCCGTGATTGAAAAATATAAGGAAATGAACGCTGAATCTGCCAAAAAACAAAAAGAGGATCAGATTCAGAAAGATATTCTTTACACCTACCTTCAAGATTTGAAAAATTTGGATGAAAACTCTTTCGAGGGATATAAAGCCAAATTTTCTGAACGTTCCGCAGGTTTGTTTGCCAAATGCGATGACAAACAAAAATACGTGGATGGTTTCAATAGTGTAAACACTTACAAAGATCTTGACGCTTATACCGAAAAAATCAACAAGGAATATAATGAAGTGAAGCAGAACTACCTGTTGGAGCGCAACTATGTCAAGTCAGCCAATGCACTGATTAACAGAGCTGACGCTATCAACAATACCGCTTCTGCCGCGAAAAAGACTGCTGATTTGGAATCATTCCAGAGCGATTTGAAGAGTTTTGGAAAGAGTGCCTCGTTGCAGAATTTCTTCATTATTCTGACTTATATTCTTGGTATCGGTGCTTTGGCTCTGATGGTTTTCTTCCTGTTGACCAACATGATTGCCAACTTCAAGACCTCCTATAAGATTCTCTTGGGTCTGCTGCTGCTGGTCGTGGCTTTCTTCATCGGCTACTTGGTCGGCACTCCCACCCTCAGCCCGTCAGCCATCAAGGCAGGCATGACCGGCTCCGGCTACAAGATGGTGAACGCTGCCGTGTTCACGGTTTATGTATGTTTGTTCGGTGCAATATTGGCTATTATTGTATCCTTGATTATGAACGCTGTTAAAAACAGAAACTAACATGAGTAAAAGAAAAACACCCGGCTTGAATACAGGCGCAATGTCAGATATTTCCTTTCTGCTGTTGACCTTTTTCCTGCTGACCTCTTCCATCAACACGGAACAGGGTATTCCCAGAAAACTTCCGCCCCCAAAAACGGAGGACGCGAAAGACATGAAGGTGGATATAAACAAGAGAAATGTGTTGAACGTGTTGGTGAATTTCCGCGATGAAATCTCTGTGAACGGTGATGTCATCATGGTGAGCGACTTAAAGGCAAGAGCCAAGGAGTTTTTTGCTAATCCGTCCAACGACCCTTCATTGCCTGAGAAAGTTAGCAAACCAATCGATGGTATAGGCGATTTTCAGGTGTCCAAAGGGGTCGTATCCCTGACCAATGACCAAGGGACCAGCTATAATATGTACGTTCAGGTGCAGAACGAGTTACAGCGCGCAGTGAACGAATTGCGTAACGAAACAGCTCTTCAGTATTTCGGCAAGAAATATGATGCGCTTGATTCAGCAGCCCAACGCGCCGTCTCAACAGCTATCCCTATGAGTATTTCCGAAGCTCCGCCGATGGATTACAGTAATACCGGTGCCAAATAACCTCAAAAACGCAAGATTATGTCAAGATTCAGAAAAGAAGGAAAAAAAGAGACCCCCGAACTCAACATGGGTTCCATGTCTGATATTATCTTCATGTTCTTGTTCTTCTTCATGGTGATTACCACCATGCGTGAGGCCTCGTTGAAGGTTCATTTCCAACCGCCACAAGCTACTGAAATCCAAAAGTTGGAGAAAAAATCTTTGGTGGCAAACATCTACATTGGCGCCCCAATTTCAAAAAATGAGAACACCCTTCCTCCCGGCGAAGTCTCTGTTCAGTTGAACGATCAGACTATCAAGGCGGAAGATCTTGTGGGCGATGTCCGTGATTTCATCGGAACGGAAAAAGAGTCCCGTGACGCCCAGGACAGAGACCGTCTCACTTTCTCTTTGAAAGTTGATAAGGATGTCCAGATGCGTTATGTGAACACGATTAAGCAGGAATTGCGTAAGAACAATGCCCTGAAGATTAATTATGCAGCTGGCAAAAAGGTTGCCAATTAATGAAATATTCAAAATTCAGGATGATGGTATGCTGACATCATCCTGAATTTGTTTTATTTTAAAGTACATTTCAAATTAAAATCAAATATTATGAAAAAAATTTTACTTGCTGTTACCGCGTTGCTTTTTGTCAGCGCTCTTTCTGCACAGGATTTAAGGATTGTGAACAAAAAAAATGCTGTCGCTGTTCCTTACAACAAAGTACAGATTACTGGTCGTGAGACCGCACAAGAACCGGAAGTTTTTAGCCCTATTATGCGTACTAGCGGTCGCAATTTTTTCGGTACCACCTATTATGACTGCCAATCCAACGCTTCCGTGTCCCCTCGTATTATAGCTCATGACGATGGGACTATTTCTGCGATCTGGATTACAGCCGGTCCTTCTGCTGCATCAAGAGGAACGGGCTATAACTATTATAACGGGTCATCATGGGTGAATCCTTTTGACAATACCAATCGTATTGAGAGTGACAAAACGGGTTATCCAACTATGACATGCATTGGGGATGTGGAAATTACCGCCGCCCATGTTAGCAGCGGTTTGGAGATTGGGATTTGTCCGCAAAAGGGTACTAACCAATGGACTTTCTCCACGTTGCCGGGACCTACCACCCACTACGCACACGGAAGCCAAACGTCTAACTGGCTACAGTGGCCTTACATGGTCTCTACTGGCAATATCATCCACTTGATTGCATGTACAGAGTCTGATACTGGTTACTTGTACAATGGAATCAACTGCTGCCTGCTTTATTACCGCGGTACGTTCAACCCATCAGAAAACACAATTTCTTGGGAGGAACCTCGTATTGTGGGTAATGTCACATCAGATGAGGTTAAGCGTTTTGGCGGTGACAGTTATGCCATCGCCGCAAAGGGCAATACCGTGGCTATTGCCGCTTGTCCTGGAAACCAGTATGACAATTTCATCTGGAAATCCACCGACCAAGGTGTGTCATTCACCAAAACCGTTTTCTGTGAATCTCCTATTAAAGAAAGTTATGAGCCATTACGTGATACTATTTATTTGCCCGATGGTTGTGTCTCTATTGCTCTTGGTGATGATGGCAAAGCGCATGTCGCTATGTCCACCGTACTTTATATGATGGATTCTATTGACGATATCTACTATTATCCTAGCACAGGATACCTTTTATATTGGAACGACAATATGAGTCCTATTCTCTACAACAATAATTCTAATTTTATGGATCCATCAGTACTGACCGAAGCGGGTTATAAAATAGTTAATGAAGTGAATATTGACTGTGACGAATATACTTGGTCTTCTTCTTCTTTAAAATATCCCAAATATGGTGTAGGCTCCGTTTCTTTCCCGCAAATAGCAGCCCAAGACGGAAAAGTATATATCACATTTAGCCAAGTGCTGGGTTTTCCTTTTATTTATGAACCTACGAGTTCTTATTACAGAGGTATTTTTGGTACTAAATTTGAAGAGAATGCTAATATTGAGAATTTTAGTTGGATTTCTTATAATAAAGATTGTTATTACCTCAGCAGTTGGGATTACTTCCCTATAGATACAACAAATGTTGACATCAATGAGTTTTTCTCTTATGTTGAAGCGGAAGGAGAAAGCGTTTATCCTGCCATGGCCTCGAAGATTGTGAACGGCAAGCTTAACATGTATTGGCAACAGGATTTTGAAGCCGGTTGCTATATCAAGGAAACAACGAATGCCTCAATCAGCCCCAATGAATCCTTCCTCTATTGGATTACTATAGATGCTGATTCTATTGGAATTTACAACAACACCAATGAAGTTTGTCAAGGTCTATGGATTGATCACACCGGTGTCAGCAATAAAAACATTTCTGGCATAAAGATGTATCCGAACCCAGCTTCTGAATCCGTGAATCTCGCTTTTTCCGCTGAAAAAGCCGAATCCGGTGTCGTTTCTGTGATGAACTTGATGGGTCAGACCATTTACACCAATAACGTGGAAGTAAATGAAGGTTACAATTTGATAAATGTTCCTGTGAAGAATTTCACCAGCGGTGTTTATATGGTTACCCTTCGTACCAACACGGGTATTTCAACCCAAAAATTGATTGTTAAATAATACATATTAAGATAATTCAGAAAAGGCAGGCCGATGTGCGACCTGCCTTTTTTTCTATAGTAAAACATTTTTATGATAAAATCGATGACAGGCTTCGGCCGTGCCGTGTTGGAAACTGACGGGAAGATTGTAACCGTCGAAATCCGCACGCTGAACAGCAAACAATTGGATCTAAACACGCGTATTCCGCTGCTGTTCAAGAATTACGAAAATGAAATCCGTTCTATCCTCTCAAAAGAGCTTGAACGTGCTAAAGCTGATTTCACCATTACAGTGGAAAACCGCTCTGCCAACAATGGAGTTTCCATTAACAAAGAGCTGGCGATGTCGTATTACCAAACACTTACGGAATTGTCAAAGAACATTGGGAATCCAGTGGAGAGCGACATCTTTCTGCACGTGTTGCGGATGCCCGATGTGATTTCCACTCCTCAAGAGGAAGTAAGCGACGAACTATGGGAGAAACTGAAATCCGCGATTTTCGATGCCTGCCACCAACTCAATGAGTTTCGGATTTCGGAAGGCAAAGTGCTGGAGCAGGATTTTGTGAAACGAATCACAATGATTCGCGATATGATAGACGAGGTAACGCCTTTCGAGGAGCAGCGAATTGTCAAGATTCGTGAAAAATTCGAAACATCGTTGAAAGACCTTGCACCGAAGGTGCAATATGACCCTAACCGTCTGGAACAAGAGATATTCTATTATCTTGAGAAATTGGATGTTACAGAAGAAAAAGTTCGCCTCCGCAAACATTGCGACTATTTCATCGAAACACTCAACGATAACCAGTCCAATGGTAAGAAATTAGGTTTCATCGTGCAGGAGTGCGGCCGTGAAATCAATACGTTAGGTTCCAAAAGCAATGACTTCGACATCCAGCAAATTGTGGTTCGCATGAAAGACGAGTTGGAGAAGTTGAAGGAGCAGCTGGCGAATATTTTGTAATGGTTATGGGTTATTGGTTATTGGTTATTGAAGCGGGTTTATAGTTTAGAGTTAATAGTCTAAGTCATAGTTTAAGTCATAGTCAAACATGGGAAACATACTATCATTAATCGGTCGGCCGAATGTGGGGAAATCGACCTTTTTTAACCGCCTGATACAGGCGAGAGAGGCTATTGTGGATGCCACAGCGGGTGTTACCCGTGACCGCCATTATGGGAAATCCGACTGGAACGGTTACGACTTTTCCGTCATTGACACAGGCGGTTATGTGGTGGGATCCGATGATATTTTCGAGTCGGAAATCCGCAAACAGGCGGCTTTGGCTATTGAGGAGTCGGATGTGATTGTCTTTATGGTGGATGGCCGTGAGGGGCTAACGCCTTTGGATGAGGAAATCGCTGACATTCTGCGCAAGTCTAAGAAACCGTATTACTTGGCTGTGAATAAAATTGATAGTCCAAGTAACTACTTAGATTACACAGAGTTCTATGCTTTGGGAATTGGTGACATCTATCCCATTTCGGCGGTTTCGGGAAGCGGTACCGGTGATTTGTTGGATGAAGTGGTGAAACATTTTTCCAAAGATGTTGACGATCTGCCCGACGACCTGCCGCGCATCGCCATCGTGGGTAAGCCGAATGTGGGCAAATCTTCGATCATCAATGCGTTTCTTGGTGAAGACCGCCATATCGTGACTCCGTTGGCCGGTACGACTCGCGACACTATTTTC
>JAEEKL010000082.1 GCA_016282395.1 Bacteroidales bacterium | reverse complement strand
GTTCAACCCGATGATGATGGGCACATAATGGGTGAGATTCGCCTTGTCCACCAGAATCATGGAGAATGCCTCCATAGCCTGGGAGGATGACCTGACGTCAAAAACCGCCACTTCAATGTATTCTATGTCGTTGATTCGCATGTTCTTAAATGGTTATTGGTTATGGGTTATTGGTTATTGAAGCTGGTGTATTGGTGATTGGTGAATAGTGATTGGTGAATAGAGAGCAGACGGTATCATATTTTATCTCATCCTTTCATCGTTTCATCGCTTCATCGTTTCATCGTTTCATCGTTTCATCGCCTCATCGCCCGAAATACGCCACCGCGTTCGCAAAGATGTCTTGCTCCTTGTTTCCGCTGATGTTTTTGTAGAGGTTGCGTCCCTTGCGTTCGCTGTGACCCATCTTGCCGAGAATCAGACCGTTGTCGGAAACGATGCCCTCGATGGCGTAGAAGGAACCATTGGGGTTGTCCTCGGGATCCATGCTCACGTTTCCAGCTTCGTCGCAGTATTGGAACGCGACCTGGCCGTTCTCGAAGAGCTGCTTGGCCAGTTTCTCCGACACCACGAACTTGCCCTCGCCGTGACTGACGGCAATCTGGTGGACATCACCTTCTTGGAAGGATGAGAGCCACGGGGAATTGGTGCTGCCCACGCGGGTGCGCACGATGCGCGAGATGTGGCGGTTGATGTTGTTACGGTAAAGGGTGGGGGAGTCGGGCGTGACGTCGCCGAGCTTGCCGAAGGGCAGCAGCCCCGACTTGACGAGTGCTTGGAAGCCGTTGCAGATGCCGAGTACCAAGCACTTGCGGGCCAGCAGATCCTCGACGGCCGCTTTCACCTTCGGGCTGTTGAGCACGTTGGCGATGAACTTGCCGCTCCCATCGGGCTCGTCACCCAAGCTGAAACCGCCGGAGAGTGCGAGTATCTGCGACTCGCGGATGGCTGCTGCCAGTTCGTCGATGGATTGCTCGATGGCCGCCTCGTCCAAGTTCTTGAAGACCAAGATGCGGGTTTCCGCGCCGGCGTCCTCGAAAGCTTTTGCTGTGTCGTAATCACAGTTTGTGCCGGGGAACACAGGCAAAATCACCTTCGGCTTGCTTACTTTCGTGGCAGGTTCGAAATGGTTATTCTGCGCCTTGTGAGTGAACTCCGTACCTACGGAAACCGTCTCGTTCGGGGCGGTCTGCGGGTAGAGCTTGCCGTAGAAACCGCGCCAAGCTGCCAACAACGCCGCTTTGTCGAGCTTCTCGCCGTTAACGATGAAGTCGTCAGCGACCTTACCCAACTCAATGGCAAACGGCGCATCCAGTTTCTCAGTGGTTTCCACGATGAAACTGCCGTAACCGTATGCAAACAAGTCTTTATCAGTCTGGATATCAAAGCCTAAATCGTTGCCGAAGCTCATCTTGGCCAATGCTTCCGCGATGCCACCGAACTGCAATGTGAAGGCAGAGATTATCTTTTGATCCAGAATGTTTTTGTGTACGAAGTCGAATATTTCGGCAGTGTGCTGGATGTTCGGGATGTCGTTTTCTAACTTGTTTTCTATGAGGTAAATATAATTGTCTTTCTGCTTGAATTCCGGAGAGATGATATGGTCGGCGTTTTCCGTGGTAATGGCGAAAGAGACGATGGTAGGCGGCACGTGCATGTCTTTGAAGGTGCCGCTCATGGAGTCCTTGCCGCCCAAAGAGGCGAGAGCAAAGGATTTCTGCATCCAGAAGGCGCCCAACAGTGCGGAAAGCGGTTTGCCCCAACGGGTTGGCTCTTTGCCGAGTTTCTCAAAATATTCCTGGAAGGTAAAACGGATTTTGTGGTAGTCGCCGCCGGCTGCAACGATTTTCGACATGGCCTCCAACACGGCCATCACACCTGCATGGTACGGCGAACGGATGGCGATAAACGGATTGTAGCCGAACGCCATGATGGAGGCGAGGTTTGTATGTCCGTGTAACACAGGAAGCTTCTGTGCGCTTACCTGCGTCTCGGTCAGCTGGTTTTTACCGCCAAATGGCATCAGCACTGTGGAGGCCCCAATAGTAGCGTCGAACATCTCGATAAGGCCCTTTTGGGAAGCCACGTTCGGGTTGGTGAGGCAACTGTGCCATTTCTCCTGCATCGTTTTCCCTTGAATGTCAACAGATTTCATCACACCGTTCTCCACGGGAGCAATTTTGGCGGTCACCTTCTGCCGCACACCGTTGGTGTTGATGAAGTCGCGGCTGAGATCCACGATGGTCTTGCCGCGCCACGTCATCGTCAGGCGGTTGTTATCAGTCACCTTGGCGATGATGTTAGCTTCCAAGTTCTCTTCGCGGCAGTATTGGAAGAAAGTTTCCACGTCCTCGGGGGCAACCACCACGCTCATGCGCTCCTGCGACTCACTGATGGCGACCTCCGAACCGTTAAGGCCGTTGTATTTCGTGCGAACAGTGTCCAAATCGATGACCAGTCCATCGGCCAGTTCACCGATGGCCACACTCACGCCGCCGGCACCGAAGTCGTTGGATTTTTTGATGAGCTTGGTCACTTCTGGACGGCGGAAGAGATGCTGGAT
>JAEEKL010000009.1 GCA_016282395.1 Bacteroidales bacterium | reverse complement strand
TGCAGCTGCTGGATGTTGGCGAGCATATCGAGGATGATGGTGGTTTTGCCCACGCCCGGGTCGCCGATAACCATATAGTTGACGCCTTTGGGCAGACCGGAGTAGGAACAGAGCAGCCTGTCGAGGACGGTACCGGTGAGGTAGTTCTCGAAGAGACTGCTGTCGAAGCGCAGGTCGCACATTCTTACGGTTTCGGTCATATCCTATAATTTTGTGGCGAAAAAACAATTTTCAGGCAATCGGCAAGGAATTCTGCTATTCGCAGATTCTGCGGCAAAGATAATGGATAGGTGTGCCAAAAGGTGGCATAGCGGGGGCGCTTTAAGAGCAACTACAACTTGGACAACTTTAAATAAGTTTTGAAACCTTTTTAATCCCACAAATCCCTGAAATACTTGCAGAACAAAGCAAGTTTTTCGCAGTTATTACATCCCTTTAACAATCCCTGCAATCTTCCCATCCATCCTGTTCAGGAACTCCCCGAACGGCATGTTTGGGTCCGTGTGTGCCATTTCCTCCTGATAATCAACCGTATGGAAGTGGTCCACCTCGTTCCCGAACCAGGAATCCTCGATGACGGGGGACTTCTGTCCGGTTGAAGGCGGCAGCACCTTGATGACGTGGACGGCAAGGCCTTTATGGTGGTGTTTGCACCAGCTCAGGTTGACGCTGACGGCCAGGCATTTCACATACAACGACGAGCACCCACCTTTCGGAGTTTTGATCATATTGCCGGGCGAATCCCACACGAGCAGCCACACCTCCAGCGGCGGATCGTAGTCGCCGTCCTCCTGGCAGTACAGATATTGTTGCACGAAGTCGTGGTCCGACATCCACTCCGTGGTGAGGTCGTTCGCGAAATAAGACAGGACGCCCCTTTTGCACTGCTCGGCGTTGAAACCGATGGGGATGATGATTATCTTTGCGGTCATAGTCTTTGTTCTTTTTTTGTGGCAAAGATAGTGCGGGACTGTGCCGATTCGTGGCGTTATCAAGGCCGCTGTTTGTACCTTGTCGAAAAAAACGAAAACATTATCCGGCAATCCGAAAATTATGTATTTTTGCCATCCGATTCCGAAATTACATAAAAATGAATATCCATTACATTAACAGAGAAATAGAACAAGTTATAAATGAAGCGGCTGAATATTATTCAGTTATATCTGTTACTGGCCCGCGACAATCAGGCAAGAGCACACTGCTTTGGCATCTTTTCCAAAATTTTAAGGAATACAGCATGAAAGAGGTGCATATTCGTGAATTTGCCTTGAATGACCCGGTCTCGTTTCTTCAGCAGACCTCGGAAGGGATGTTTATTGACGAGATTCAAAAAGCCCCCATTCTGATGGAATACATACAGGGGATTGTGGACCACCATCCCGAGCGGAAATTTCTGTTGACAGACAGTTCCAACTTTGAGCTGATGCGTGATTTGTCTGAGTCGCTGGCGGGTCGTGCGGGCGTGTTCGAGCTGCTGCCGATGTCGCTGTCGGAAACCGTGGTGCAGCGTGAGGGAAAAAGTTTGGACCAGCAACTTTTCAACGGTTTGTATCCGGCGGTGAGTGCGGGCAAGAACACGGCGCGCTTTTTTTACCCGTCGTACGTGAAAACCTATTTGGAAAAGGATGTTCGTGACCTTCTGAACATCCAGAACCAGATGCAGTTCCTGCGTTTTATGAAGCTGTGTGCCGCAAGGATAGGCTCCCTGTTCAACGCATCGGAGCTGGCGGCGGAAGTGGGTGTGGACTCCAAGACCATCACCCGATGGCTGTCGGTGCTGCAGGCGTCATATTTAGTGACGCTACTGCCGCCATACTACGAAAACATCTCCAAACGATTGGTGAAAAGTCCGAAACTCTATTTCAACGACACGGGATTGGCGTGCTATCTGTTGGACATCGAAAGTCCGCGGCAGCTTGCGCGCGACAAGATGCGGGGGGCATTGTTCGAGAACATGATGGTGATGGAGGTCATCAAGCACCGGTTCAATCAGGGGAAGGAGGATGGCGTGTTCTTCTACCGCGATTCCAACCAGAACGAGGTGGACATTTTGCTCAAGCAGGAGGGTGAAATCACCGCCATGGAGGTGAAATCCTCAATGACCTACCACTCCTCGTTTGAGAAGACACTGCGTCATCTGCCCGAGTGGATCAAGACCCCGGTCACCTGCCGCGCTGTGGTTTATGCCGGAGATTTTGAAAATGTTGTTGGCGATGTCAAATTGTTGAATTTCAATAATCTGAGCAATATTCTTTAATTATATCTAGCACTTTTTTGTGTTATTGATTTGTTGTTGGAAAAAGTTACAGTCGCCTCATAAATAATGTTGGAAAAACGGATAATTTTAGTATTTTTGCCGTTGAAAAAACGGACAAATTATGATTAAGAGAAAGATTGACAGGTATTTAGAAGAATATTACGCTTCAACAAAGAAAGCCCTTTTAATTACAGGGGCTCGACAGACCGGAAAAACCTACTCCATCCGCCATTTTGGGAAATCTCATTTCGAAAGCATGGTGGAAATCAACTTTCTTGAAATGAATGATGCTGTGCCTGTCATCGCAACCGCCAAGAGCAGTCGCGATTTGCTGCTACGCATCTCGTCACTGACCACGCAACCGCTTGTCAAGGGGAAGACATTGATTTTTTTCGACGAAGTGCAGGAATGCCCTGAAATTGTGACTGCCATCAAGTTTCTGGTTGAAGAAGGAAGCTACAGATACATTATGAGCGGCTCTCTTTTGGGGGTGGAACTCAAAGACCTGCGTTCAGAACCAGTGGGTTACATGGATGTCAAGGAAATGTTCCCTTTGGACATGGAAGAGTTCTTCACGGCTGTCGGTTTGAGTCAAATGGTCATGGACGAACTTCGGGATGCCTGGGAAAACAAACGTTCTGTGGACGAATTTGTCCATGTCAAATTGATGGAGTTGTTCCGTCTGTATCTCATCGTGGGCGGAATGCCGGCGGCTGTGCAAAAGTATCTGGATTCAAACAATCTTCAGGAAGTCCTTGCCGAGCAACAGGCCATTTTACGGCTCTATAAGCGCGACATTGCCAAATACGACAAGAAGAACAAACTTTATTTGGAAGAAATATTCGACTTGATTCCTTCAGAGCTTAACGCGAAAAACAAGAGATTTATACTGAAGAATCTGAACGAGAACGCAAAATTCTCACATTTTGAAAACAGCTTTATTTGGTTGAAGGAGGCGGGTGTGGCATTGCCTGTCTATAATGTGGAGGAGCCTGTCGTCCCGTTGAAGCTGTCCCGTTCTCGAAATCTGTTCAAGTTGTTCCAGAACGATGTCGGTCTGCTGGCCAGCCAGTACGCCGACGGCATTCAGCTGCGATTGCTCACTGATGCCAAAAGCATCAATTTCGGCTCCGTTTACGAGAACGCCATCGCACAGGAGCTGTCTGCCCACGGGTTCGACCTCTATTATTTCAACAGCAAGAGACAGGGCGAGTTGGATTTTGTGATTGAGAAGAACGGGGTTGTCTTTCCCATAGAGGTGAAGTCCGGCAAGGACTATCACCGGCACAATGCCCTGTCCAATGTAATCTCCAACCAGACCTATCAAATACCGGAAGCTGTTGTCTTCAGCAACGAAAATTTCAGTCAATCTGAGAAGGTGATGTATCTTCCCGTCTATATGACAATGTTCGTAGAGAAGCAGCCTTCCGTTGACATCACCTATAAGGTGGATCTGTCGGGGTTGTAATATGAACCAATTGGTGCGTCTTTACCGGTTTTTCACACACCTGACGGAACGCACGGCACACGTCATTTGGCGGTTCTCGCTCAAATCCTGGCCCCATGAGCGGCGCACCATTCCGCCAGTGACGACAGGAACTGGCGGAATCTCCTGCGTTCAAAGAGATATTTTCACAAAACAGGCAATGCCCGCAGACCTACGGCCTGCCTGATGACAGTGAACAGTGAATAGTGAACAGTGATCAGGAATCTTAACACGAAATGGCACACCGTTAGGGGTGCAGAGCTTGGCAGGAAGGGGCGAGCACGGGAAACGCGTTTTTTTTTTACAATCGTTCCAGCCAATGCGAGAAAAAAACGTCATTGACCATGTATTCGGTGCTGTGGAGAGAGGTCTCGGCATTCAGCAGACCTTTTTCACACAATGAATCAGCGAGGCGTTGTACAGAGGGCGGGGTGCCGATTTTATGTTTTCTCAAAAAGCGCATGATTCCTTTAATTACACAAAAGGTGTAATACAAAAGGTGTAAAATGTTTTTTGCAAAGTCACTCCTCGAGACTCACCAGCCCGCCGAGGATTTTTTCCTTTTTACCGCCTATTCTTATCCCTCAAACCTTTCACCTATATTCCCGCCAGCGGATACCCCCAAACACTCTCCATCTCCCGCAAGATTTCGCGGAAGGCGGCGGGTGGGCGGGGACGGTGGGGGCTACTGTGGTGTCTCATCGAGACGCTCAGTTTCTACCATTTAATCCCACAAATTCTTGAAATACTTGCAGAACAGAGCAAGTCCTTCCGAAACGGTTTTGGTCTCTTCTTCTGAGAGGCAATGCGCGTATTTCATTAGCTCGAAGGCGTCAATCATTTTCTGAATGGTGGCGTTCCACTCGCGTATATCCTTAAAACCGTCAGGATGTCCGTGCTTTTCCAAATCCCTGAACGTGACAAGACGCGGGGCGATCAGACGGGCTAACGTGTTCTTCGTGTTCCACACCTCTTCAATCGGGTAGTCATGTTTGTGGCTCCAGTGCTCGCTGTCGGAAGTGTTTTTCCTCTTTGAATTCTTTTTCATTCTTTTTCGCTGTTATTGAT
>JAEEKL010000081.1 GCA_016282395.1 Bacteroidales bacterium | reverse complement strand
GAGCGGAGTGGTCATGCCGGCAGCGGTGTCAATGTAGTTGATGTCGCTGACCATGCCCGTGCCCGTAAAGCTGAAGCGCGGGTCTGCGGCGGCGATATGGTTCATCATGTCAGCCACGGTGGCGGTACCGTCCCAGCGGTAACCCCAAGCCAACGCGGTGTCAGCCCAGTTCACGGCCATCACGGCCTCGTTGGAACCTGTGCCCACCCAGAAAAGGATTTCGCTGGCGGCGATGGTAGCCTCCTCGGGAGCAGGAATAACATGAGTGGTGTCAGGAGCCGTAACAGGATGAATCTCAGTAGGCCAAGCCACCCCCATTGGATACCACATACCAGCGAAAGCGGTGGAGTCGTAGCCAACACCGTATGCGGACTCACCCACCTTGAGGAAAGCACCGTCGGTAACAGCACTGGTAAGACTGGCCTGCGGGTTGCCATTAAGGATAAACTGCATGTAGTTTCCTGTAACATTTTGGAAAGTGAGGCTTGTGGTACCATCGTTATAGTCAAACGTGGACATGGTTGCATTGGTTGTAAGGCGGTCCTCGGCGGCCACAAGTGCCTGCAGAGCCGTAGTCACGGTCAGATCACCGCTGAAACGCAAGCCCCAAGCCAGTGCGGTGTCAGGAACACCCCAGTTGATGGCAATGACGGCCTCATTGTTGCCTTCGCCTACCCAATATTGGATGTCGCTGGCAGAGATAGTAGCGTCAACCGGCATGGTAGCCACTGTTGCAGGAACAATGGGCGTATCCCATACATTGTCCGTCCGGTTGCTCACCACAACAATCGTGTTGTTAGTAAGATCATAATCCTCAAAATCTTCATATTCGTCTGCTAAAATCCCGTCCACTTTGAAACGGAAGTTGTCGGTCATCAACTTGAGCGGGTGATTAACATAGAAGAATGTGTATTTGTAAGTTTCCCAGCTGATGGTGTATGCCAAGCGGGGGTCGGCGGCGTCAATATCCACCAACATATCACCTACCGTAGGCTCGTCAACCGCGTCGAAATGATAACCCCAAGCTACGGAAGTATTGTCTATGTTGAGAACGAAAATAGCGCTTTCGCTACCTTCGCCCACCCAATAGAGGATGTCGCTGGCGGCGATGGTGGCGTCTTCAGGTGTTTCAGTGGTGTCAGGAGGTGTAACCGTAGTGTCAGCCGCAATAGCGACGACAATGTTGTCAATACGCAAATCATTGTCAGTGCCAGCAACCGTACTCTCACCATAGAAGGCGATGCGGACAACTTGTCCCGTGAAATCGGCAAGGGAAAGGGTGATTTGCGAGGGCGTGTTGGTCATATCGGGGAGATAATAGTCGTCGCGGTTTACTGTGTCGCTGCCCCATTGCGCAATAGGAGTCCAACTGGTGCCGTTGTCGCTAGTGGCAAGCACGATGAAACGATCATCTTCAATGCCAACACCCGTATCAGGAGCATTGGCGTTGTTATATTGGGTCAACATATAGTCGAAGGTGAGTGCAGCATTTTCGGTGAGATTGATTTCGGGTGTCACCAACCAATACTTACACGAAGTACCATAGAGATTGACCTTTACATGCGATGATTCGTCAAAAGCAGTGGTGGAACGTGCCCACCCACTGGAAGATGAGGTCAACGTGGCACTGTTGGTGGAGTCAATGTAAAGACCACTGTATCGGTTCCAGCAAGACGAGAGCTGATTCATATTGGTGATATTGTCAAAGTCCATGCTCCACGACAGCGGCATGGGAGCGCACGAGGTGGCGAAACCCAGCGTGCGGGCGTTGGTGGGTTCACCCCAACAAATGCTGCGAATATCAACAGTGTAAGCAGTGCTGGGCATCAAACCGTAAAGCTCGTAAATCGTATCATTAGCGACAACAACACTGTCGGTCACGGCACCATCATTCCAACGGATGATGTAGGAACCGGCATTGCTGGGATCAGTCCACGTAAGTGTGGCGGAGTTGGCCGTGATGTCCGACACTTCGAAAGTGGCAGGACGGTTGCAGCTACTGATAGTGTCCACCACGACACTATCAATATAGCTTGTAATAGCCGTGGTGCCGATACTGGACTGCATGATGGTGATGCGGTTGCCAGTGCCGTTATAGCTATCGAATTCTACTTCAAATTCGTTCCAGCCAATTTCTGTAGGTACCAAGGTGGCCAGACGGGTGAAAGTGGTAGTGTCGGAGACGTCTTCGCTGATACCAACCGCAATACGCACCTTGTTTATATTGTAAGTGGTACCACCATATTTATAAAAGAAACGAACCTTTAAATCACTTACATTTGTCTGAAATTCAGGTAAATAAGCCACAGAGTATTCTTTAATATCGTTAGAAGTGCCTTTGGAGTACATTTTGAGCGACTTGAATCCGGTAAGCGCATTAGCCGCACCAGTGGCACAATAAGGATAGTTGTTGGTAACCAAATTGTTGGACGAATTGCAGTACAAACGGTTCCAGCAACGGTTCATGCCCTGCGATTGGGTGGCTATCCAGTTGTCGAAGTTCTCTACGAATGGCACTTCTGAAACAGGTGCACAAAGGGTGCTAACCGAAATGGTGTGAGGTAATGTAAGGGTACCGTCATCGCATATACTGACCACACTGAGTTCAAAGTCGGTAGAGGCAGCTAAACCAGTAATGATGAGCACAGTGTCGTAGAAATCGGCACTGTCAACTCCATCTTCCGAGGTAATATAATAGCGGTAACTGTTCACCAAAGTGGGATCGTCCACATGGAGAGTGAAACCTTCGGTGGTAATATTGTCGGCATTGATGCCCAAGGCACGGGCACAAGCTGGCATATCATGTACATCGAGGTCGTCAATATACCAAGATTTGGCGGAACCACCAGTAGGGACAACACGCAACGCAATACGGGCATCTACAGGAGCATTTGAGAAGGTGGCGGTACGCAAATCATAGCCGTTGGTGAATTGTGAACAACTATACCCGACAACGGTAACAAAACTGGAGGTGTCGGTGGCATCGGTCATATAACCTACTTCCAAGACACCGCCGAAAGTGCCGGTTTCGGAAGGACGTGTCATAAAGCTGATTTCGAGAGTGTTGGTGGCTTGATCCAGCTCAGGGAACATCAAGATGTCTTGAGAATTGGAGTAGTTTCCATAAATGCGCAAGGTGTAGCCGTCATCGCCATAGCCGTAGGAAGAACCCTGTGAAGGCGGGAAGAGTTCCAAGCGGTCGAGTTCACGTGCTTTGAAGAAGCCCCAGCAAGGCAAGGTACTGTCGGTCACGGCGTAACCGTAGCCATTCGCCACATCCGCAAACTGGCTGAAGTCCTCGTGATAAGGAATGGCAATCGGACCACAATCGGTACGGAAGGCTGTTTCAGTGGTGTTTGTGAGGCCATCGGTGCAAACGGTGCGAACTCCTACCACATAGTGCGTGTTGGGCAGTAAATTAGTGATAGTATAGTTGTCACTGAAAATTTCTACGCTATCTTCGGCGACATATACCATATAATGATTGGTTGCATTGGGATCGGTAATGGTGATATCAGCCGAAGAATTATTGATATTGGAAATAATCACTTGCGAAGGTTTCACGCAGGAAGGTAGCTCATCAACTGCCACATTGTCAAGATAGGCAGGACCATTGTCGTTAGAACGGAGAGCTATACGGCCAGTGGTAACGCCTGCGAAAGTCACCTCAAAATGGTTCCAGCTACTGCCTGTAGGCAGACAAGTGGCGATGGGAATAAAAGTGGATTCGTCTGCAACATCAGTAATAATACCTGCTTCAAAACCATGTCCGTAAGTAGAAAGGACATCGAACTGAAGGCGCAACTGGTCAGGGGTGTCTTCAAACGGAGGTAACACCAGAATAGTCGGACTGACGGGACGACTGCTCACATAGAGGCACTGTCCGCCACTAACATTAACCGATGAAGAACTGTTGATATAAGGGTCGGAAGTACTATAGGGGTTGATCAAATCCCAACAGAAAACGTGATTGGAGAAGAAAGCCGCCGCAGTGGACCAAGAGGAACCAGTACCCGACTGAAAATCTTCCGTCCATGGAAGATCGGTATGGGCAACAGCTTCGCAAGGGGTACGGAATTGAGCGGAACGACTGGCGGTTTGACTACCATCAGAACAGTTTGAAAACACTTTCACGGTGTAGCCCGTGTTGGCAGTAAGGGTGGTATAAGAAACGGTTTGTGTGTAGATGACAACACTGTCAATCAGCGAGTCGCCTTCAAAGAGTTTCACGGTGTAGTTGTTTACGTTAGTAGTGTCTGTGATCTCCACCGTGGCCGTGGTGGCGGTAATGCCCGTAGCCGTGACTGCCTGCGGTTTGGCACAGGAGAATTCCACATTAGGATCGGAAGCATATACAATATTGTTTACACCGGTGAAGGTGTAATTGTCGCATGTTGATTCGCTGATTCTCAAAGGTGTACTGGTCAACACGGTAGAGCCATAAACACCTCCATAACTGTTACAGTTCCACTCCATCGACGGTGTCAAAACAAGTCCGTTGTCCGGGTCATTGAACGTGAGTGTCTGGAGATAAGAACCATTGGCGGTGTACGAGAAACGCTCGTCATAGGCCGCAATAGTGTCCAGAGCGTTAATCAGGTAAATGGTGCCTTCCCAACGCACACCCCAGATAACGACTGTGGGTGTGTATGATGCGGAATTGTCGTCCCACCCGATGGCAACGACGGTGCTGTTGCTACCACTGCCCGTCCAAAACTGAACGTCGCTCGGGTCGATGGTAACCAACTGGGCTGAAGCGCTAACGGATAGCGTCAGTCCCAAGAATAAAGTCAATAACTTTTTTACCATAATTTGATACTTTTAATTGTTGAAAAATTAAGGATCACCAATTTTCAGTATCGGTAAGACAAACAAAAGGGAAAACACCAAGAATCACGCACAGCGACACTGCACACCAAAACGGGACTGTGCAAAGCCATATTCCGGGTTGCCTTTCCTCGAAAGCATTACCGATAAAAACATGATTTGGCAGGTCTTCTGGCTTGCTCGTTTCCACCCTGTCTTCCCATGCGGCTATAGCGTCGCACAGTGACATATCTGTCTGGGCTTCATCTCTATGAGCTTACAGCAGCGGGACTGCGCCGGACTCACACCGGCTTCCCTCTTGGCACCCTCGTCGGATGACCAAATCGGCGGCAAAAATACACTTTTTTCAGAAATGTTATAACAAGAAGAAGGTTTCTTGGACGAAACAAAAAAACGGCTCCGCGATTGCGGAACCGTTCCCATTTCAGCCGGCCACTCATCCCAAACCGGCTGCTCATTAATATAAAAGGGGTTATTTTTTCAGAATCTTCTGAACGCCGTTGCCGACCTTCAGCAAATAAAGACCTGCGGGATAAGATTGCATGTTCAAGGTG
>JAEEKL010000080.1 GCA_016282395.1 Bacteroidales bacterium | reverse complement strand
CGCGCGGTCGTCTCCAACCCGCAGCTCATCCTCTGCGACGAGCCCACCGGCAACCTCGACAGCCACAACGGTCTCGACGTCATGCACCTGCTCTGCGACCTCAACGCCGCCGGCACCACCATCGTCATGGTCACCCACAGCGCCCACGACGCCGGCTTCGCGCATCGCATCGTGAAACTACTGGACGGCACCGTTGCGCCCTGATTATACGTTTACATTTTCCAAGAGGGCTGCAGACCCGACACGAGTCAACCCAGGGCGAGCGCAGCGTAGCCCTGGGATATCCAAGAACGAAAAAACCAAATCAGATATGAAAACCCCAAAAATCCTCAACATTCTCGGCCTCGCCGTGGCTATCGCCGCCTTCATGGTGGTGGCGATGGTAAGATACTATGACCTCCGGTACGACAAGTCGTACCCCGGTGCGGACCGCATCTACTCGGTGTGGCTCATGAAAACCATGTACCTCGGCAACGATACGATAGAGAGCTCTGTACGATCCGGCGATGCAGATTATCAGCTGCTTACAGGATTTCCTATGAAATGTAACAGCCAAATCCAATCCTCGGAGCAACCTTTAGAAGAAATTGACGATGTCTGCACATTGAGCGGTTACGGCTATGGTTGGCAGCGGGTGGCCGCGGAAAACAGCACCGCACCCGACACCATCTCTAAGATACAAATGACCATTCCCGCCTACTTTTCCTTTTTCGGCATTGAAATTAAAGAGGGAAGTTTGGAAAAATTTAACGATTTTAGGAATACGGTGATTTCCAGCCGATTAGCAAAGATTTTGTTCCCGCACGGAAGCTCTATTGGGAAACGGATTGTCTTGGGCTCAAACGGAAATCAAAAACGATCAGCGTCAGATCTTGATACCCTTACGGTGATTGCTGTTTTCAAAGACCTGCCGCAGAATAGTTCCCTGCATGATTACGAGGTGGTTCGTCACTATCCACCTGGTATCTTTTACGGTAATTTATATGTGAAAGTGAAAGATACAACGAAGGTTAATGTCTTGAAAGAAAAGATGATGGACCGTTATCAAACGGCATATCACGCCTTTTGGGACAATGCTGACACCACCGGCGACGAGGCATTAAGCCATGTGGAATATAAGCTGAAGTATAAAGATGCGCCGCAGGAAATCGACAATGTGATGATGAGCTCTTTGCATGACAACTATTCATCGCCCAACAACTTCTGGAATTTGGAAGCAAAGCAGTTCACTACGGTTTCCAAAGTGCTGAGCGTGTTTGGAATCGTATTGTTGTTGCTCGCCTTCCTGAATTTCACCAACTACGCGGTGGCTACGGTGCCTCTTTTCCTGCGCAAGACGAACATCCGCAAGATCGAGGGTTGCTCCAACGCGCAGCTTCGCTGGGAGATGTTCGGGCGTTTCTTGCTCTCCGCCGTAATCGCGTTCCTCATTGCGTTAGTCATCGTGGAGGTGTGCGCCCGCACGAAGGTGATTCCGTTCGTGACCATCAGTCTGAAATTAGCGGACAATATGCCGGTGGTATGGCTCTCCGCCGCCGTCACCCTCTTGGTGGCCGTGGTCGCCTCGCTGTATCCGGTATTCTACACCACCGCCGCTGCTAACGTGGAATCGGCGTTGAAGAGCCAGCTCGCCACCCCCGAGAAATACGGCAAGTGGCGCAAACTGTTGCTTCGTATGCAGACCACCCCGGCCTCTGTGGTGCAGTTTTTCGCCTCTTTCGCCATCATTCTCTTCATGACGTTGGTCTTTGTGCAAAACCATTACATGAAAATTGCCGATGTAGGTTTTGAGACGGAAAACATTTATATGACCCGACTTGTTAAAACAAATGTTTCGTCTTCGGAAGATGTGGATATGGTCAATGCGCTCACATCGAAGGACATGGAGCACTTGAATAGCGAATTGAGCATGTTGGAAGGGATTGCGGATGTCACATGGTCGGAGGAACCAGTTCTTGGGCATGACGGATGGTTTAGTCAATGGGCTATTCGTGTGGGCGATGAAACGGTGAGTCTTCCCAAACGACGTGTATCGGTCAACTTCTTTACCTTTTTCGGAATCAACATGTTAGAGGGAAAAAACCTCGATGAAGTATGCGTTGGTTTGCATGAAGGTCGAATCATCAATGAGTCGGTTCTGAAAGAGGCGAAGCAGTGGGAGATAGATTCGAACCGACGGAATTCCGGCATTGATGGCATTGTACCCGATTTCCACAACATGCCGCTCGTCAACGACGTAGAGCCTTGCATCTATGTTGCGAGTTCCCTTCCAGATAAAATTTTCAGCAAGCCATACGTCTATGTTAAATTGAGACAATCTGCAAATCAAGATGTTGTCCAATCTTCGTTAGACAGTATAGACACATTAAGTGACCACTCGGTTCATATCGAGACTCTCTGTTCGTTGAAAGATGCCATTGGCAAAGAATACCAAAAAGAGGACGATTTCGCCAAGTTGATGGCGCTTTTCGGGGCGGTCACCTTGTTCGTCACGCTCACCGGCTTGTTGGGCATGGTGATGTTGGACTGCCATTATCGTCGCCGCGAGCTGAGTCTGCGCCGCGTCTATGGCGCCTCCACCGGCAACCAGCTCTGGAAGATGATCCGCAACCAGCTCATCATCTGTATCGTCTGTTTCGCCGCTGCCATACCCCTCGCTGTCAGCCTCTTCCACAAATGGCAGCAGCACTTCGCCTTCAAGAGCGGCATCCCCGTCTGGGTCTTTATCGCCGTCTTCCTCACCGTCACCCTCCTCGCCCTCGGCATCACCGCGTGGCAGACCTTGCGCGTGCTACGAAGCGATGAAGTTAGTAGTTAGCAGTTAGTAGTTAGCAGTTGTAATGAAAAACCAAATCAGATATGAAAACCCCAAAAATCCTCAACATCCTCGGCCTCGCCACCGCCCTGGCCGTCTTCATGATCCTAATGGCGCAGGTCCGCTACGACCGCCGCTACAACCGCTGCCTCGCGGACTCCGAACGGATGTACCGCATGGAGGAGAACACCCATAATCAGGGATTCTCCTATAGGATGTCCGACGATGAAGTTGCCGACTTCCTCGACAGCCTCGACGGCGTGGAAGCGGTCTATCAGGTAAACATCACCAATTGGGCCACTTATCGTTTGGCAGACTCAGAGACAAGTGACGGTGAACCGATCCTCTCTGTGGAGGGTGTCGGCGAACTGAACTCCGCCGACATCTGTAACACACAATTCTTCGACTTCTTCGGCTACAAATGCGTGGAAGGTTCGTTCGGCGACTTGGACAACGGCGAGGAGGTCGTGGTGCCGGCATCATTGGCACGCAAACTCTTCCCCAAAGGACAAGCCGTCGGAAAAACAATCTCGTTACATAATAAATACCGAAGCGAGGACACGATACTGAATCGGAAGATCGTGGCGGTGTATCGGGACATGCCGGCAAACAACTCTTTCGGCAATCCGCTGGTTTTCATTGAGGCTCCCTATTGGTTTTACGAAGTGGTGAAAATCAACCAAGATTCGATCCAAGCGCTCTGGGACGGACCGGAGAAGTGTTATGCGGATGTTTGGGAATATGGAAGAAGGGGCGATTTTGACACGATGTATTTTCAAGCCCGTCTCTTCAGCAAGACAAACGAGAATTCAGACTCAACGAAAAAAAGTAAGTCGAAGTTTGTGTTTCTCAGGGCCACAATGGATTCGCTCGAACCTGCGCCTGTGTTAGTGAAGCGTACGTTAAGGGAAGTGACCCCATCAGGCTCCATCTATTGCAAACTGAAGCCCGGCACCAACCCTGACACATTGGCTGCTATGTTGAAGGCTAAGTTCTACACCGAAAAAATGTGGAATTCTGCCCCGTCGGAAGTGCGGTTGGTGGCCGCCAAAGACATCCATTTCGAGCCCGATGCCGAACGTGGTGGAAATCCCGATGCAGTGAGCCGTTTCGTGACCAACTGTCTGGCCGGCATCGCATGGGCGGTCCTCATCATCGCGTTCCTCAACTTCGCCAACTTCGCCATCGCGGAGGCGCCCCTGCGGATGCGCCGTGTGAACACCCGCAAGGTGCTCGGTGAGTCGGATGGCAGAATATGGTGGTCGATGGCGAAAGGCTACGTCATCCTTTCGCTCGTGGCTTTCCTCATCGCCTTCCTCGTCTTTCTGCTCTGCACCCGCTTGCCGGAAATCCCGATGCTGACCGCCCCCGTCACCTTGTCTGGCAATCTCTCTATCATCTTAACTACCTTGTTGTTGTCCATTGTTGTTGGCGTTGTCGTTTCCATCTACCCGACGCGAATGGTCACCGTTGTCTCCCCGGATGTCGCGCTGAAGGTCAACTACGGCTTCTCGAAGACGGGGATCCGTCTGAGCACGCTCTTCATCGTG
>JAEEKL010000079.1 GCA_016282395.1 Bacteroidales bacterium | reverse complement strand
CGATATCGAGCTCAACGTCACGGAGGCCAAGATTGCCGAGAGCAGCAGTGCGAACGTGATCGACGAGATCGGTGTTGAGCGTTACCTTGAGGGCATCGTGGTGTATCCGAACCCGACGGTTGGCGAACTCCACATCGGCGCGGTTGACGTGCAAAAGGTGGAATGCTACAACCAGATGGGTCAGCTGGTAGCCGTTTATAACAATGACCGCGACATCAACATCAGCACTCTCGCTGAAGGTGTCTATACGCTCCGTATCACCGTTCCGCAAGGTGTGACCATGCGGAAGGTTGTGAAACGCTAGTTAGCAGTTAGTAGTTAGCAGTTAAGGGCGGAGGGGTTTCTTCGCCCTTTTGCGCTTTAAAGTGTCTCATGAAAACCGGCAAAATGTGAAAAAGATGGCGGGTGCTTTTTTCTTTACAATTGTATTAAAAAATTTGTGTAATTTTGCAGCGTAAAAGGTGAAAAATAAAATGGGAAGTCTATGATTGCTTTCTGGGTTCAGAAAGAATTAGATTTCAGTTGGTTATGTGTAACCAATCCTTGATGTCCCTTCATGCTTGAGCATGGAGGAATAGAGAATTTTATGCGATATTTGCGCCACAAACATCGGCATGGTGCTCTGAAAAGTTCGCACAAAAGTACCGGCCGGAGGCATAAATACTAAAACAGAATTAATTAATTAGCAATAAATTAAAATCTATCATTATGTGCGGAATCGTAGCTTACGTAGGCCATCAGGATGCCTATCCTATTCTTATTGAAGGTCTGAAACGACTGGAATACCGCGGGTATGACAGCGCGGGGGTCGCGTTGCTGAACGCGAACGACGAACTGAACGTTTACAAAGCCAAAGGCAAGGTCTCGGACCTTGAAGCGTATGCCGCCACGCGGGATACCAGTGGACATATTGGCATCGCCCACACCCGTTGGGCCACCCACGGGGAACCCAACCAGACCAATGCCCACCCGCATCTCTCTAACTCGGGCACTATGGCACTGATCCATAACGGCATCATCGAGAATTATATGAGCCTTCGCAAGGAACTGGAAAAACGGGGATTCACATTCAAATCTTCTACCGACACGGAGGTGCTCATCAACCTGATTGAGGATGTGAAGCAGAAGGTCGATCTCTTCGAGGCTGTCCGCATTGCGCTGAACCACGTGGTGGGGGCTTACGCCATCGCCATTTTGGAGAAGGGGCATCCCGATGAGATTATCGCCGCCCGGAAAGGCAGCCCCATGGTGGTGGGCATTGGCGATAACGAGTTTTTCATCGCCTCGGACGCCACGCCTATCGTGGGTCGCACCCAAAAGGTGGTCTATGTTGAGGACGAACAGGTCGTCCGCATCAAACTGGGCGAGGATCTCTTCATCAAGACGATTCAAGATGTGGAAGCCATCCCGTACGTTCAGGAACTGGAGATGAATCTGGATTCCATTGAGAAGGCCGGGTTCGACCATTTTATGATGAAGGAGATTTATGAGCAGCCGCGTATCGTGCGCGACACTATGCGCGGTCGTCTGCATCCCGACACCAATACGGTGAGTCTGGGAGGCATCGTGAATTACGAAAAGCAGCTGCTCTATGCCGACAATATCATCTTTGTGGCCTGTGGCACCTCCTGGCACGCCAGTCTGGTGGGAAGCTATCTGATTGAGTTTCTGGCCAAGATTCCCGTGAAAGTGGAGTATGCCTCCGAGTTCCGTTACCGTCATCCGGTTGTCACGCCCCATGATGTGGTGATCGCAGTCTCCCAGTCGGGAGAGACCGCCGACACGCTGGCGGCTATCCAGTTGGCCAAGGAGTCGGGCGCCGTGGTGCTGGGCATCTGCAATGTTATCGGCTCCTCCATCTCTCGGGCTACGGATGCCGGCATCTACACGCATGCGGGTCCCGAAATCGGGGTGGCCTCCACCAAGGCTTTCACCTCACAGGTTACGGTGATGGCCATGCTGGCGTTGCGCTTGGCGGAACTGAAAGGCACTCTGAAGGATGAGGAACGTCGCGAGTACATCCAAGAGCTCGACCGAATCCCGGAGAAGATACAGTGGACGCTCGACCATAGCGGCCTCGTGAAGGAAATCGCAGCCAAGTACAAGGATGTTCGCAACATGCTGTATCTGGGCCGTCTGCAAAACTACCCCGTGGCACTTGAAGGGGCACTGAAGCTGAAGGAGATTTCCTACATCCATGCCGAGGGCTATCCCGCCGCTGAGATGAAGCACGGCCCTATCGCGTTGATAGACAAGGATATGCCAGTGGTGTTCATCGCTACCAACCACCATACCTACGAAAAGGTGATCAGCAATATCCAGGAGGTGAAGTCGCGCGAAGGCAAAATCATTGCTGTTGTCAGTGAACAGGATGTAGTGGCGCGCAAGATGGCCGACTATGTGATCGAAATTCCGGAGTCGATGTCCATCTATTCCCCGTTGCTGGCTACCATCCCGTTGCAGATCCTTGCCTACCATATCGCTGTGATGCGCGGCTGCAACGTGGACCAGCCAAGGAATTTGGCTAAGTCGGTGACGGTGGAATAAATAGAACAGCATAGCGACTCCTTGGTGAACTCCAATGCGGACTTTATGATTATCTGGATGAAATAATAGCATACTTTATGGAGGGTGCGAAACCTATTGCTACAAGAATTAAGACTGTTGTTGATGAGTTTGGCAGTTGAGAGGAAAAATAAGGAAGAGAAACATACGAATAAAGGTTACTGGTTCACGTTTAGAGTTGGTTTATAGTTTATGAATGTTATTTTCTTAACAATGTCCCGTATTTCCGAAGTGTCGTCACGAGGTTTTAATACAGACCTTATGCGGAAATTCCGGGATGAGGGACATCAAGTATATATTGTGACACCTCATGAAAGATATATGGGAAAACCGACACGACTGATTGAGGTTGATGGTGTTCATGTACTTGGTGTTAAAACACTTAATCTTAGAAACACCAACGTTGTTGAAAAGGGGTTGGGCCAAGTGCTGGTTGAAACCCAATACAAAAGGGCCATCAAACATTATCTGCCGGGTGTGCAGTTTGACTTGATACTCTATAGCACACCCCCAATCACGCTGATGGGTGTGGTTAAATATTTGAAAAATAAAAACCCGAAGGCTGTCTCATATTTACTGTTAAAAGATATTTTCCCTCAGAACGCAGTTGATCTCGGGATGTTTGGCAAGAAAAGCCTTATCTACATGTATTTCCGAAAAAAAGAGAAAGCTTTATACAAGCATTCCGATTACATCGGATGCATGTCTCCCGCCAACGTGGAGTTTATTAGAAAGCATAATCCTACGGTAGCACCCGAAACTGTGGAAGTCGCACCGAACTCTGTTGAGTTGTACGGGAAAAATTTAATCTGCAAGAAGGATGAAATAAGGGCAAAATTTGGTTTGCCAACGGATAAACCTGTGTTTATCTATGGCGGCAATCTTGGGAAACCACAGGGGATTCCTTTCTTGATAGAGTGCTTAAAAGCCAATGCTGACAGAACCGACTGCCATATTTTGGTAATCGGAACAGGCACAGAACTACCTAAGCTTAAAGCGTGGTATAACAACAATCATCCGCAGTCTGTTACTGTGATGGATGGATTACCGCAGGACGAATATGATGTGTTGGTGCGTTCATGCGATGTGGGCCTCATCTTCCTTGATCACCGTTTTACTATTCCTAATTATCCTTCGCGTCTGTTGAGTTATTTGGAGAATAAGATGCCTGTGCTTTGCGCCACTGACCCCAATTGCGATATGGGGCCGATAGCAGAAACGAACGGCTATGGATATTGGTGCGAAAGTGATTCCGTGGAATCTTTTACATCCATCCTTGACAGGATGATACGTTCAGACGTAAAGGCGATGGGTGAGAATGCATATAAATTCCTTTGCGAAAACTATCTTATTGATAATACCTATAATGCAATTAAGAAACATTTTCAGTGATGTATAAACTTTTTTTCAAAAGAGCTATTGACGTGTTTGGCGCATTGTTCCTACTGGTTGTCTTGTCGCCGCTTATTATTTTCGTTATTATTTGGCTCCATTTTGCCAATAAAGGAGCCGGAGTTTTCTTCTACCAAGAAAGGCCTGGGAAAGATGAAAAGATTTTCAAGGTTATCAAGTTTAAGTCTATGACAGATGAGAGAGATGCCAATGGCGAATTGTTGGACGATGAACTGCGTCTCACAAAGGCGGGTCGGTTTGTGCGTACCACCAGTATAGACGAGCTACCTCAGGTTATCAATATCTTGAAAGGTGATATGTCATTTATCGGGCCTCGTCCGCTGTTGCCTCGCTATCTTCCATATTATACCGATAGGGAACGGTTAAGACATACCGTGAGACCTGGGATGACCGGCCTTGCGCAGGTGAATGGCAGAAATAAGATGGATTGGAATAGCAGATTGGAATTAGACGCCCAATATGTGGAAACATTGTCTTTCATAAATGATGTGAAGATTGTTTTCAAAACCCTTGTCAATGTCATTAAGAAAGAAAATATTGAGGTGTTGCCTACTGGAATGTATTTGGATGAAGAAAGAAGAAACAAACAACAATAAAGATACCAACATGGATACTTTAAAAGGGAAAAAACTACTGGTTTTAGGCGGCTTGGCGCTTGAAAGTGAAATTGTCACACGTGCGCAAGAAATGGGTGTGTATGTCATTGTGGCAGACTATAATCCCAATGTGCCGGCGAGAAAGTTCGCAGATCAGTTCGAGTTAATAAGTGCTACAGATGTGCCTGCATTGGTCGATTTCTGTAAGCGAGAGAAGGTTGACGGGGTCACCACGGGTTTTATCGACATTCTCATGCAACCTTGTTATGATGTCTGTAAGGAACTGGGATTGCCGTGTTATTTCACACCCAAAATGCTGTCAATGTCAACAAACAAGGTGGATTTTAAGGATACATGCAACCAATATGGAGTACCAGTTCCCCAAACCTATTTCATTGGCGAAACCATCCCGGATGAGATATATGGCAAGATATCATATCCTGTCTTTGTTAAACCGATGGACGCAAGTGGATCCCGAGGTGCCGCCATCTGTAATAACAAGGAAGAACTGGATAATAGATTTGCCGAAGCTGTAAGCTATTCTGTGACAAAGAATGCCATGATTGAAGACTATCTTTATGGCAGAGAGTTTTTGATGAATTTTATTGCCCAGGATGGTGAGTTCAGAATGATTTCTATGTTTGACAGATATGCTTGTTCAGACAGACATGGTGTTATCAACTATGCGAACTTGGCCATTGGACCCTCGACAGCCGTGGGGTATTACTTGAATGAAGTAAACGATAAGGTAAATCACATGTTTAAATCATTGGGATTTAAGGATGGTTTATACTTCCTACAGGGATTTTCAAATGACAACGGGATTACATTCTATGAAATGGGGTGCCGGTTAGGTGGCTCATATTATGATTTAGAGAACAAGTGTATTGGGATTGACCCTGTGAAGATGACTGTCAGATATGCGTTGACAGGAAAAATGATGGATGATATACATTCTTTGCCTGTTGATGTTGGCAATTACAAAAACTTTGGCGTTTGTGTCAATTATTTGCTTATTGCGGGTGAAGATACTATTGGTAAAATCACGGGTGTGGAGGAAATCAAAGGAATGGGTTCGTTTGTTAAGAATGAACAACGTTTATTCGAAGGGGATAGCTACAGTACCCATCGTATTGTAGATTGGCCGATATTTTCAGTGTATTCAGTTGTTGACGACATGGAACAGCTTGTTCGTGATGTAAACTATATGAATGCGGTTTTCACAGTAATCAACAAGGATGGCAAGTCTTTGCTGAAAGACAAATTTAATCCAGAACTGTTATATAAATTGAGATAGTCTGTTTATGAAATTACGGTATATTATTGGAAAAATTCTTTTAAAAATACCTGGTATAAGGTATAAACAGACCGTTTACGAAATATTGGGGGTGAAAAAAACCGACAAGAGATGTAGGTTCTTTATTGGCAATCCAAAACTTGTCGGCGAGTATTCAAACTTGATTATGCATGACAACTCGGAAATTGAGCGCAATTGTTTTATACTGGCAAAAGCCAAGATAGAAATAGGGGAGAACTCTACTCTCGCTTATGGCGTTTCAATCATTACCGGTGCTGACCCAAATGGTCCAAAGAATAAACTGAGCAAATTATACCCACCGCTGAAAGCTCCGGTGGTGATAGGGAACGATTGTTGGATAGGTGCCAACGCCATCATATTGCCTGGCGTTACAATTGGTGATTGTGTGATGGTGGCGGCAGGTTCGGTTGTCAACAGGGATATTCCGTCAAATGTGCTGGTTGCAGGATGTCCGGCTGTGATAAAAAAAGAATTAAAAGTATAGTATTTTGATTTCTCAAGAATTAAAAGCAAAAAAGAATCAGTCTGTTATTGCGACGGTGCTTTAGTCTTGTCTCCTCTGTGAAAGCGAAGTTACTCTTAAAGTGTCGCATAAGAAAGTTGATAGAATGTACGAAAGTGGACAATGCAAGCAGCGGTGGTGTGTCAACGGGTGTTATATTGGCTGAAGTTTTTCATGAGTAATCAGTAAAACAAATAGATAATAAATGAAACAATTGGTAGTCTGTGGTGGGGGGAACAGCGCCCACACGTTGATTCCCTTATTGAGGGACTCAATATTCGATGTGTCTATCTATACGTCAAGGCCCAATCAATGGGCGAAGACCATTGAACTGGAATGGCATAATCCTGCAGGAGAGGTGATGGGTAAATATGCAGGCGATCTGAAAAAGGCCTCCAATAACCCTGAAGAGTTGTTCCCGACTGCAGATTACGTGGTGTTCTGTATGCCGGTGCATCAATATAGGGTTGCCCTTCATAACATTGCCCCTTATCTGAACCGTGAAAAGCCTGTGGCGATTGGCACCATCTATGGGCAAGGCAATTTCAAGTGGATGGTCGATGAAATCCGTAGGGAATATGATTTCGACAATTTAATTGCCTTCTCATTTGGCCTTATCCCATGGGTGAGCCGTATGGTTGAATACGGTCACCGAGGTCTCACCTATGGTTGTATGACGGAAAACTATGTTGCTGTTGATCCAATAATGAACTACGACTGGATAAACGAAGAGTTCTTCAATCAGGTTTGCTACCGCTGGTTTGGCAAGGGAAAGGCTGATTTGAGCGAAAACTTTATTTCCTTAGCCCTTTCCGTTGACAATCAAATCATCCATACGGCACGTTGTTGTGGCTTGCATAAGAAATTTGGACGCGTTTGGGAACATAAGGAAGATGTGCCTTTGTTTTACAGGACGTTTGACGAGATTTCTGCCAATCTGATGGAAGGCCTTGACCGAGAATATTCCAAAATCAGGGAAACTATAAAGTTACGTTATCCTGACAAGAGGTTTAAGCACATGGTTGACTATCTCACCTTGGAATATTTCTCGCATAAGTATTGGAGCTTGGATGTAATGGATTCTATCCTGTCGTCCCAAACACTGCACTCCATCAAAACACCTGTTATTCAGAACGAGCAAGGCACTTGGGAAATTGACAAAAACCACCGCTTCTTCCTTGATGACATCTATTATGGCAACTGTATTGCAAAATGGATGGCTGAGCAATTGAATATACAAACTCCTACGCTTGACGATATTTTAAGATGGGCGCAGAACGTGAGAGGTGAACGCATTATTGATGAGTATGATCATCTCATTATGGACAGCCCTGATTTGAATGTTCCTCTCAAAACAGGTATCCCAACCGTGTATGGGTTTAAGACAATAGATGATTGTATAATGTAATTAATAATATATGGCAATGGTCCTTTTAAAGGGATTGTTGTGAAAAAATAAATACATGAATATTCTATTTACTTGCGCAGGCAGACGCACATATCTGCTGAAGTATTTCAGAGAAAACATGTCTAAAGGCGATAAGATTGTGGCAAGCGACATGCAGTTGTCGGCGCCGGCATTGCAGGTTGCTGACGTAAAAGTGCAAGTGCCTGCTGTTTATGATCCACAATATATTGATATTACACTGGAGATATGTAAGAAGTATGCCATCAATGCATTGATTAGCCTCAATGACCTTGAATTGGCTATTTTGGCCGATAATAAAGCTAGGTTTGAAGCCCTTGGCGTAAAAGAGATAGTGTCCTCGCCAGAGGTGATAGATATCTGTTTCGACAAATATAAGACAGCTCAATGGATGGAATCTGTCGGACTGAATGCACCTAAAACTTACGTGCGTTTGGCCGATGCCAAGAAAGCTTTAGCGGCTGGTGAGATTGCTTTTCCGTTGTTTATGAAACCTCGATGGGGTTCTGGCTCCATTGGCTTGGAGACCATTGACGACATGGAAGAACTGGATGTTTACTACAATATCCTGATGAAAAAAATCAAGAAAACCATCCTCGCCACAGCCTCGGTGGGCGATGAGTACATCATGATTCAGGAAAAGCTCACTGGCGACGAGTTAGGCCTTGATGTAATGAACGACCTTGAAGGAAACAATGTGGCCGTATCAGTGAAAAAGAAACTCGCCATGCGTGCTGGCGAAACAGATAAAGCCCTTACGGTTGACCTGCCTGAAGTTCGTGAAATCGGAAAGATAATAGGAGAGAACCTGAAACATATAGGTAACCTCGACGTGGACATTATGCAGCGTGCCAATGGTGATTATTGTGTCTTGGAATTGAACCCGCGTTTTGGCGGCGGTTATCCTTTTTCACACGAAGCTGGTGTGAATCTACCAAAGGCTATCATCATGTGGTTGAAAGGCGAAAAGGTTGATCCGAAGATTTTGCAACCTGAATATGGAAAGATGTTCTCGAAGAATGACTATTTGATGGAGATAAAGTAGGCGTGGCCAGTTGTGGTTAAGTGTGTTCTGAGAGGCGTTTGACATTTTGCTGAAGCCGTGTTTTATGGTTCATTCAGACGAATTATTTCCGCTCTCCTTTTCAATATAAAAAAAATATATAAATTTGCGGCGCAAAAGGTGGAAAATAAAAGGGGGAGGTCTAAGATAACTTTCTGGGCTCAGAAGGTTTTATATTTCAGGTGGTTATGCGTTGCCTATCCCTGAGCTCCTTTATGTTCGAGCATGGAGGATTAGAGTTTTATATACACCATCTGTGCTGTCTGTGTGACAAATAAAGTGCTGAAGGCGAAATTGAGTGTTTTTCGATGGAATAAGAAAAAAGATGAAACAAGCATACCTCTTCCCCGGTCAGGGGGCCCAGTTTGTCGGAATGGGCAAAGACCTTTATGAGAACAGCCCTAAAGCCAAAGAGCTGTTCGACAATGCCGATGAGATTCTCGGCTACCGCATCACCGACATCATGTTCCACGGTACCGCGGAGGAATTGATGCAGACAAAGGTGACGCAGCCTGCGGTGTTCCTGCATTCTGTGATTTCCGCCCTTTGTATGGACGACTTCCAGCCAGACATGGTGGCGGGGCATTCCCTCGGCGAGTTCTCGGCTTTGACTGCTGCCGGAGCCCTCCGCTTTGAGGACGGTCTGCGTTTGGTGTATGCCCGTGCCATGGCTATGCAGAAGGCCTGCGAGGCAACGCCCTCTACAATGGCGGCCATTATCAACCTTCCTGATGAGACTATCGAGCGGATTTGTGCCGAGATTTCCGAGAAGGGTGGGGTGGTGGTTCCCGCCAACTACAACAGTCCAGGCCAGGTGGTGATTTCCGGCGAGGTGGAAGCTGTGCGGGAAGCCTGCGCCAAGATGAAAGAGGCTGGAGCCAAGCGTGCTTTGCCGTTAACTGTGGGTGGCGCTTTCCATTCACCCTTGATGGAGCCTGCCCGTGTCGAGTTGGCCGCCGCAATCGAGGAAGCCCCTGTGAACCAGCCCGCTTGCCCCGTCTATCAGAATGTGGACGCCCTGCCGCATTCCGATCCGGTGGAAATTAAAAACAACCTGCTGAAGCAGCTCACCGCTCCCGTCCGCTGGACCCAGAGCGTGCTGAACATGATTGCCGACGGAATGACCGACTTCACGGAGTGCGGTCCGGGCGAGGTGCTCACAGGACTTGTCGGGCGTATTATTAATCACAAAGCGTAGAAGAAAGTGGCGTTGATGAAGTATATATCGAAAAAGTGAAAAAAAAGAACAGACTTATTGTTTTTGTGGCTTTTCTGGTCATGGCTTTTGTGTCGTTTGGCCAGACGGGTGGCGGTATATCATCGGATTATGTGGATGATGAGGGCACTCCCGGTGCGCAGTGTGCTGTGAAGAAGGCACATCAGATGACGGATTTGGAATTCGTGCCGTTGGACACCCTGATTTCCAATACCAAAAGGACATACCAGCCGGGGGAAAATTGCAAAGGACTGAATTATTCTTTCACTTCGAAAACCAGTTATTTTGTAGGATATGACGTGAGTTTTCATACATTTTTGACGGCAGTTCACAATCCAAGGAGTGTCCTATATACTGAAAGTGTTTCCAAGAGTCCGTGTCATGGTAAGACTGTGGCTGCTTATTATGGAACCATTTGCAGTGCATTGGTGTCGTATGCCTTGGGCTTCAGTGCCTACCGCAGATCATACGAGTTCCCATCTTCCGATGACTTGTTCCCGATAGAAGACCAATCGGTGAAGAGTGTCCAATTGGCGGATGTGTTGTGGAGGTCAGGGCACGTGGCCATTGTCACTGGCATAAAAAGAAACAGCAAGACAGGTTCGGTTGCCAGTGTGGAGTATTGTGAGGCGGTGGAACGGGGATGCCGCAGGGTTGTCAGGAACGCCCGGGACCTCAATCAAAATTTAAAAGATGGAAAATGGAAGATATTCAGATATAAGGATTTGGAAAAGAACACGTACACTCCTGTAACCGAATTTGTGGCGGTGGATGGTGAGCAGCCCACACCGTTCAAATACAATGACGCTCTTTGTCCAAATAGAGGTGACAAGTCCTGTTATATTACAGGTGACAGTGTGGTGTTGAATGTTTTCGGGGATGGCTTTGACAAAACGGTCATATTCAGAGGCTCAAAAAAATATTACACGATTACGATTAATGGAGATACAGACATCGTGTTGAAGGACTTGCCATACGGTGATTATAAGGCCAGATTGGTGAATAAAAGAAGAAAGACAGATTTGGTCAGTTGGAAAGTGGTTGATGTTCATGTGGATGCCAATAAGGATGAGAATACAATCTCCTTCCATTCAGATAACGCGACACCGATATATTTGGAGTTTTGCACGATTGCAGGTGTCAGACCCGAGTGGGCGTGGTATGTCTTTAATGAGGAGGATGTTTCGAATGGCTTTGTGAAAATATCAGATCTCCCGCTTTCAGAAATTTTGAAAGAACAGGAAGCGTCCTTGTATGCGAGAGTCCATTTTGATTGCGAGTATGGCAGAGTGATAAATTACCCTATCCTTTGGAAAGAGGCTTCTAAAAAAAGTACGAAAAGCAAATGATAGATTTGACAACACCATTTAGAGTGGACACATTCGCCAAAGAGGGACTTCAGCGCCAGCGGCGTCCGCATTGTGGTGTTGAGACCCTGCAGATTTGAGCCGAGACGTGCAAACGTGGAATTGTGGAATTTAATAGAAAACCTTGATAATATGGAACACAAACGTATCTACCTCTGCCTCGCGCACATGAGTGACGCGGGCATCGAACAAAAATACATCAAAGAGGCCTTTGACACCAATTGGGTGGTTCCGCTCGGCCCGAATGTCAACGGTTTCGAGAAAGACCTTGAGAATTTTTGCAACGGTATTGTAGAGACGCGCCATGGCACGTCTCTACAACAGACTGAACCGTTGCAGAAGCGTGTCGTGGCCCTTTGCTCCGGCACTGCTGCTGTACATTTGTCGTTGATAGCTTGTGGGGTCTGCCCCGGCGATGAGGTGATTGTACAGTCGTTCACTTTCTGTGCTTCCTCACATCCCATCACCTATCTCGGTGCAACCCCGATATTTGTGGACTCTGAGAAAGATTCTTGGAACATAGACCCCGATTTGATGGAAGAAGCCATTAAGGACAGGATTGCCAAGACGGGAAAGAAACCCAAGGCCATTGTGCCGGTGGCACTCTATGGTATGCCCTACGACATCGAGCGCATCATGGAGATTGCCAACCGCTATGAAATTCCCGTCATCGAGGATGCCGCCGAGGGCTTCGGTAGCCGTTGGAAAGGGCAGGTTCTGGGAACCTTCGGCGAGTATGGCGTGCAGAGTTTCAATGGGAACAAGATGATCACCACCTCGGGTGGCGGCGCACTGGTTTGCCCCGATGAACAGGCATGGAAGAAAATCATGTGGTTGGCCACACAGGCCCGCGAGGCGTATCCTTATTACCAGCATGAGGCCATCGGCTACAACTACCGCATGAGCAATATCTGCGCGGGTATCGGTCGTGGACAGATGACGGTGTTGAATGACCATATAGCCCATCACAAGCATGTTCAGCAATATTACGAGAAAGCTTTCGCGGACATTCCTGGTATCACGGTTCACGGCAATCCTGATGACCGCTATGATTCAAACTTCTGGCTCTGTACCATTGAGCTGGATGAACAGTTGAAGGTGAAAGGGCAGGAGTTGGCCTACGGAACTGCCGTGCAAGGCGCGGTGGGTGGTGCGGCCGGCGTGGTTCACGGCGGCGGCAGCCTGCATACGGACTGCGAACCCAACGCCAACGTGGAAGCTATGCGTGTGTGGCTCGACCAAAGAGGCATTGAAGCCCGTCCGCTCTGGAAGCCGATGCACAAACAGCCGGTTTACAAGAATGCACCCGCATACGTGAACGGCGTCTCTGAATCGCTTTTCAAGGTGGGCATGTGCCTGCCCAGCGGTCCCATGGTTACGGACGAAGATTTGGCGTACATCGTGGAGAGCATCAAGGAAGCAATTCTATAACTTTGCAAATATTAGTAAAACGCTAAAAGCTGATAGCTGAACGCTAAAAGCTGATAGCCAAACGCCAATAGCTGAAATGGATAAGAACACTATTACCGTCACTTCCCCCTTGCTGCCGGACAGGGCGGAGTTCGAGCTGATGCTCAAGGAAATATGGGACAGCAAGTGGATTACTAACAATGGACAGTTCCACAAACAGTTGGAGAAAGCCTTGTGCGAGTACCTTAAAGTGCCGTACATCAGCCTTTTCACAAACGGAACGTTGCCGTTGCTCACGGCATTGCAGGCACTGCGCATCACGGGTGAAGTCATCACTACACCATACAGTTTCGTGGCCACCACCCATTCTATTTGGTGGAACGGTTGCAAACCGGTGTTCGTGGATATAGAGGAAAGCACCTGCGGTATCGATCCGGACCGAATTGAGGCCGCTATCACTCCGCACACAACCGCCATTATGCCAGTACATTGCTATGGCAAGCCGTGCGACATGGAACGCATTCAGGATATCGCTGACAAGTACGGATTGAAGGTGATTTACGATGCCGCCCATGCGTTTGGAGTGGAGGTGAACGGAAAATCTGTCCTCGAGCAAGGCGATATGGCCACTTTAAGTTTTCATGCGACCAAAGTCTATAACACCTTGGAAGGAGGCGCTTTGGTGATGCATGACGAACAGATGAAGAAGCGTATTGACTATCTCAAAAACTTCGGTTTCGCAGGCGAAACCGAAGTTGTGGCCCCGGGCATCAACAGCAAGATGGATGAGGTGCGTTCCGCGTATGGTCTGCTGAACCTCAGACAGGTGGATGTGGCGATTGAAAAACGCCATCAAGTGGCTGTCAAGTACCGTGCCGCGTTGCGGAACGTGAAAGGTGTCCGCTTCTTCGATGACATGCCGGGTGTGCGGCACAATTACAGCTATTTCCCCATCTTTATCAAGGCGGAAGAATACGGAATGACCCGTGACGAACTCTATTTCAAGATGAAGGAGCAGGGCATTTTGGGCCGCCGCTATTTCTACCCGCTCATCAGCACTTTCAGCACTTATCGTGGCTTGCCATCGGCAGGGACCGAAAACCTGCCTGTTGCGACAAGAATTGCCAACGAAGTGATTTGCCTGCCGATGCATCACGTGCTAAGCGACGAGGACGTGAACAGGATTTTAGACCTTATTGTGCGATAATCATGCAAAAAAAACTCATGCTTCTCGGCGGTATTCGCTACCTGCTGCCCGTCATTAAAGCAGCACACGAGCAGGGATATTATGTCATCACCGCCGACTATCTGCCAGACAACATCGCCCACAAGTACAGTGACGAGTACGTCAATGTGAGCATCATAGATCCGGAGGCTGTCCTGAAGGCGGCGCAGGAAAAGCATATTGACGGCATCATGTCGTTCGGGGTAGATCCCGGCGTGGTGAGTGCGTCGTATGTGCAGGACAAAATGGGACTGCCCTCGTTCGGCCCGTATGAGTCCGTCTGCATTTTACAGAATAAGGATCGGTTCCGCGCTTTTCTCGCGGAACACGGATTCAATGTGCCGAAGGCGAAAGGGTATTCGCGGATCGAGGAGGCTTTGGCGGACTGTGGCGCTTTTGAATTCCCGGTGATTGTAAAACCTACCGACTCTGCGGGTTCCAAGGGTGTGACTCGCGTGGATGACAGGAGTCAGTGGCAGGCGGCAGTGGAGCATGCCTTTGACAAGTCTTTGTCGGGACACATTATCGTGGAGGACTTTATAGAGAAACAGGGCTGCTCGTCCGACACCGACAGCTTCTCGGTGGACGGTGAGTTGAAATTCGTGAGTTTCAACGCCCAGCGTTTCGACGTGAACGCCACCAACCCCTACACCCCGGCGGCGTACAGCTGGCCCTCCACATTCACCAGTGAGCAGGAACAATATCTGACCTCTGAAATACAACGTCTCATCACCTTGTTGGGGATGAAGACCAATGTCTATAACATTGAAACCCGTATCGGGACGAATGGGAAACCCTACATTATGGAGCTGACCCCCCGTGGCGGCGGCAACCGTCTGTGCGAGATGTTGCACTATGCCACGGGTGTGGATATGATTACCGCCATGACCCGTTACATAGTGGGTGATTCCGTGCCGGAAATAGAACAGAAACCTTACAACGGCCATTGGGCGGAGGTGATTCTCCACGCGGACAGTGCGGGTGTGTTTGACAGCCTTGAAATCTCAAAGGATTTGCCCGCTGAAGTGGTGGAGGAAGATTTGTGGGTGGCAAAAGGCGACCCTGTGAACTCGTTTGAGGGTGCCAACGACGCGATAGGTACGTTGGTGCTGCGGTTTGAGAAGGAGGAGGAAATGGTTAACACCATAAGCAATATATCTTCTTGGTTGAAAGTGAATGTTCGGTAAATGACCCCCATCGGCGGCTATTTTGAATTGGAACTCCGTAAAGGCGTACATCAACACAAGGATGCTTTACGCCTCAACACTGCTCGCAACAGTTTCGAGTATGTCTTGCGGGCCCGGCAATATACAAAGGTGTACATTCCGTATTACACCTGCGAGGTGATGCTGGAACCGATGAACAAGCTGGGTGTTGACTATACGTTTTATGCTGTCAATGAAGCCCTGGAACCTGTAGAACTGCCAGTGTTGGAAGAAGGGGAAGCATTCCTTTACACCAATTATTTCGGCTTGAAGCAGGATTGTGTGAAGCGTCTTGCTGAAGCATATAGAAATCGGTTGATTGTGGACAATGCCCAGGCGTTTTACGCAGAGCCTTTACAGGGTATAGACACGTTTTATTCCGCTCGGAAATTCTTCGGGGTGCCGGACGGCGCGTATCTCTATACATCACAAGTGCTGGAGCAGGATCTGGAGCAGGATCTCTCGTTTGAGCGGATGTCGCATCTTTTGAAACGTATTGATTCGGGGGCTGAAGCAGGCTATTTGGATTTCCGCAACAACGACGATGCGCTTTGCGACCAAGAAATAAAGTGTATGTCCAGACTTACGGATGCGCTTTTGGCGGGAGTGGATTATATTGGTGCGAAACAGAGGCGGAGAGACAATTTTGCCCTTTTGGACGAACAGCTGAAAGATTCAAATCGGATTCGTTTGGCGTTGGATGACGAGGCGGTCCCGATGGTTTATCCGTATTGGACGGAAGATGCTTCGTTAAGGCAGAAACTGATTGCGAACAAGGTTTTTGTGGCCACCTACTGGCCGAATGTGAAGGAATGGACGAAGAATGGAATGTTGGAGTATGAATTGGCGGAGAAGTTGATACCAATACCTGTTGACCAACGGTATGGGATGCAGGAAATGAACAGAATTATTGACATTATCAAATGATGTATCAAGAACTTAAAGGGAAACGGCTGCTGATACTGGGCGGAATGCGCTTCTCGTGTGAGATTGTGAAAAAAGCGCAGGCTATGGGAATCTACACCTTGGTGGCCGACTATAACAAAATAGAAGACTCGCCGGGTAAGCAAATCGCGGATGAGGCGGTTGATCTCAGTGTGATTGATGTGGATGCCGTGGTGGAGTATGTGAAGGGGAACCGGATTGACGGCGTCTTTGTCGGCTTTAATGACATGCTGCTCCCGTATTATGCGGAGATTTGCGAAAAGACGGGCTTGCCGTGCTACGGAACAAAGGAACAGTTCGAGACGCTTATCGCCAAGGACAAATATAAGTCGCTTTGCCGGCAGTTTGGCGTGCCGACCATTCCTGAATACGACTTCCACGACGAAAACATCAAATATCCTGTCTTGGTAAAGCCGGTTGATAGCAGCGGCTCCCGCGGCATTACCATTTGTCATGACCGTGCGGAATTGGAAAAAGCTGTGGAAGTTGGACGCAAGGCCAGTAAGACAGGCGAGGTGCTTGTTGAGCGTTACATGGACGGCAGGGAAGTGACTGTGTTCTGGACGTTCCAGAACGGCAATTATTATCTCTCCGCTTTGGCCAACCGCCATGTCAAACAAAACCAGGGCGGGGATGTGATACCGCTTCCGGTGGGCTACACTTTCCCGTCGGTTTTTCTGTCCAAGTACCGTTTAGAGGTTGAGGGGAACTGCAAAAAAATGTTCCGCCATTTGGGCATCAAGGACGGCATGATGTTCATGCAGTGCAAGGTGGAAGACGGCACGTGTTATTTGTACGATCTCGGTTTCCGTCCTACCGGCTCTCTTGAATATAAGATTCTGAATCGGGTTTGCGGTTACGATCCTTTGGATATGATGATCTGTTTTGCCCTGACGGGTAGGATGGGGGAGGAAGACATTGCCCCGAAGGTGAAACCGGAATTCGAAACGCCGGCTTTCAACGTGTCCTGCTTGTGCGCGCCCGGGACAATCAAGGAAATAACGGGGTTGGATGAGGTGAAAAAGATGCTGGAGGTGGAAGATGTGGTGGTCGCATATACCCCGGGAGAAACCATTACGGAACAAATGCGGGGACTGCTGGCGCAGATTTCGATTCGGGTGCTTGGCTCAGTCGATAAAAAGGAACAGCTGCTTCCCACCATGCAAAAAATCAATGAAACACTTCATATACTTGGGGAAGACGGCCGAGAATTGCTTCTTCCCGGCATTGAATATGAGGATATTAACGGTTATATTTTTTGATTTATGAAAACGATACTCGTTACAGGGGCAACCGGCTTTTTGGGACAATCGGTAGTGAACGAATTGCTCAAGAATGAAGCGAATAATGTCATAGCCATAGGCGGTCGTCCTGAAGATAAAGTAAATCCATTGCCGGAAAATGCCCGGTTGAGGTTGTTCCTTTTGGAGGATTTGTTCGAAAAGCCTTTTGCGGATGTTGACACTGTGATTAATTGTGCTTTTGCCCGCAGCAATGATGCGGAGTTGTTGGCACAGGCTTTCGATTTCACCGAAAGGTTGATCAAACGATTGGAAAATCTCAAGGTTAAATCGGTAATCAACCTTTCTTCTCAAGGTGTGTATAAACGGTTGGATATTGGAGAATTGTCAACGGAAGAGTCGCCCGTTGTCCCCGTCGATCTTTACAGCATGTCCAAGTATGCTGCAGAAAGGATGTTTTCTGTTTCATCGATTCCAAACATCACCAATGTGCGGTTGGCCAGTCTGATGATGCCCCAGCGCTTTTTGTATTTCTTTGTTCAAAAGGCATTGAAGGAGGAACCGTTCACCGTGACCGCTCCAAATCAGTATGCTGCCTTGCTGGATGTCAGCGATGCGGCAGCGGGCCTGGCTGCTCTTACCTCCCTTTCTGCGGAAAAGCGTTGCAGAACATATAATCTCGGAACGGGGACCCAATATTCGCTTTTGGAATATGCGGAAAGTGTTCGTCGCATAGGAGCCCAATTCGGATTGGATGTCCGTTTTGATGTGGCGGACAACGGCACCGTGGTTTGTGCGGGTATGGATTGCTCGAAACTGATGAAAGACACCGGCTGGCAACCACGAATCATGAAGGACGATATGATTTCAATGTTGTTCAAGTCAATGGTAAAATGAGTAAACTTCACAGACTCAGACAAGTGGTCAAATATGGCTGGCAGCATGCCGGACAAATCAGCCAGGAAGTGTATAACGGGGAAAAACGCCTGTCGGTGTTCTTGGATATTTTTGCCTGTTACAGGAAATACGGCATGTGGAGCAACCAATATCTGAAGGAAAAGTTTTGGGAACTCGACAAATCCCAAAGGGCTTCTATAGGACACACATACCAAAAGGCAAATGAAAAAAAGGAAGCCTGGGTGAAAGATTTTTATGAGAACAGGAAGTTTTACATCAAATATGGAAACATCAAATATGAGAAGGAGTCGTTGAGAGCCAAGCGGAACGAAGCTTATACCAAACGCTATAATGCAGGGAAGAATCTTTCCGTGGAGAATGATGTGAACATTAGCAGGCAGCACTACTTGAATGGCACGATTTCCATCGGCGACAATGTGTTGTTGGCAAAGCATGTTTTCATAGACTATTCCGGGGATGTGATTGTTCATGACAATGTGGGTTTTGCAAATGGCGTGATAGTGGAAACGCATACACATCCGATTGAAAAGAATGGAGTAGGCGCAGAACCGGGGCGTTTGGAAATAGAACGGGGGGTGAAACTCCTCTCGGGCGCTTATATCGCGGATACGTGTCATTTTATAGGCCGTTATGCGAGGATTGGTGCCGGAACCTATATTCGTGGCAATGTCTTGCCATATTCCATTATGATTGGAAACCCTGCAAAAATAGTTGGATTCATGTATTCGCCGGACGAAGTGGAGGAATTTGAAAAGAAGTGTTTCCCGGAAGGCGAAAGGACAGATTTGGAGAAGTACAGACAAGATTATAAAAAGTTTTTCATTGATAGAAGGAAAGAAATCAAAGCTTTCCTTCAGAAATAATCTCTTATTATGAAAAAAGCATTTGTTTTTACTGGTCAAGGATGCCAGAAAGAGGGGATGGGCAAGGAGTTGTACGAAAAAAACGAAAAAGCCCGCCACATATTTGATTGTGCCGATGAAATTATGGGATGTAAATATTCTGAAAAAATTTTCAACTCTGATGAGCTCTTTTTGATGGATACACGACATACTCAGCTGGCAGTATTGATTTATGAGGTTGCTGTGGCAAAAGCACAAGATGAGTTACGGGCTGATTGTATGGCAGGACACTCGCTGGGTGAATACGCTGCCCTGATTGTTTCCGGAAGTGTCTCGTTTGAAGACGGCATAAATCTGATAAAAGCAAGAGGCCAAATATTACATGACTCATTTGAAACAAATCCTGGTGCCATGGGCGCGGTAATTGGTTTGCCGGATGAAACAGTTGAGCAAGTCATACAAGAAGTCGGATCAAAGAATGGTGAAAAAATCTATATCGCAAATTATAATGGCCCTGGTCAACTTGTCATTTCCGGAACCCGTAAAGGTGTGAAAATGGCTTGTAAGGAATTAAAAGAGTTAGGCGCGAAGCGGGCTCTTGTAATTCCCATGAAAGCATCAGGACATTGCCCCAATGCCCAACACGAAGCGGATTTGTTAAAACAACATATTGACAAGATAGTTGTCAAGGAACCGTCGTGCCCTATTTATCAGTGTGTGGATGGCCTTCCTCATACAAATCCTGAAGAAATAAGAGACAATTTAGTGAATCACTTGACTCATCCTGTTCAATGGACTAATATCACTCGTAATATGGAACGTGACGGTGTGACAGAGTTTTATGAAATAGGGACGGATGACACACTTCAAAAGATAATAACGCGAATGTGTCCGGACAAATTAGTCACGTCAATATGGTCTATCGATTCTTACAAAAATATAAACCCATATAAAATAGTTCAATTATGATTTCATTAGAAGAATTTGTTAAGGCTTTTGCAGCCGAATTTGACGACACACCTGAAGAGGTGTTCAAACCGGACACTCATTTCCGCGAATTGGAAGAATGGGGGTCTCTAACCGCCTTGTCAATTATTTCGATGGTTGACGATGAGGCTGATGTGGTCATCACTGGTGCAGACATCCGCTCGTGCACGACAATTGAGGACCTTTACAATTTAATTCAATCAAAGTAATGTGAGGGGGGCGAGCCCCTCTCTCATCTTATTAGAACGTTTTATGGCTTTTGTAGAAGTAAATAATATCAAAATAAAAGGATTGACGGTTTGTGTGCCGAGCAATGTGGTTGAGAATTCCAGCTATACTGTTGTGCCGGAAAGCGAACGTCCTGCCTTTATTGAGGCCATAGGTATAGAACGTCGCCGTGTTGCTCCGGAAGGCGTTTGTGCCTCTGATTTATGCCAAAAAGCAGCAGAAAACTTGATTTCGGAAATAGGATGGAATAAGGAGGATATAGAATTACTTGTCTTTGTGTCCCAAACTCCCGATTACCGAATGCCTGCAACATCATGTGTCTTGCAACATCGTATAGGTCTTCCTCGCTCTTGCATGACCATAGATATTTCCCAAGGATGTTCGGGTTATGTATATGGACTTGGTGTGGCAGGCTCTCTTGTCTCTTCCGGTTCTGTTAAAAAAGCTTTGTTACTTGTAGGAAACACCCAAAACAAGAATATAAACTATAACGACAAAAGCACTTGGCCTTTGTTTAGCGATGCCGGATCTGCCACAGCCATTGAATATTGTCCTGAAAACGGGGACAACTTCAAACTCTCATATATGGCTGATGGTGGCGGAGAAAAAACGATCATAATTCCCGATGGTGGCTACCGAAACATGGTCTCCGCAGAATCCTTTGTGGAACATGAGTACGAAGGGGGCATCAAGCGTAACAACCTGAACGTTTTTATGCAAGGCGATGATGTGTTTGCTTTTGTGATTTCCAATGTCCCGAAAGCTTCGAGAACGATGTTCGAGCGTTTTGGGATTCAGCAAGATGATATTGATTATTATCTGATTCATCATGCCAGTAAGTTTATAATCAATAAACTGTTGAAAAAATTAAGTGTTTCTGAAGGTAAAGCCCCCTTGCAACTTAAGGACTTTGGAAATTCCAGTAACGCCTCAATACCATTGTTGATGTGTACTTCCATAAAGGAAGATGCTTTGAGCAAGAGACTGAAACTTTATATTAGTGGATTTGGCGTAGGCTTGTCGCTTGGTGTCGGGGTGATTACAATCGGAGCGTTGAAGTGTGCCGACATAATAGAATTGTAATATGAATTATAATCCGTTTTCATTAGAAGGAAAAACCATATTGGTGACTGGCGCTTCGTCAGGCATTGGGAAAGCGACCGCAATCGAATGTTCAAAGGCGGGTGCCAAGGTTTGGCTGACCGCTCGTAACGTAGATAGGTTAGAGCAGACCGCAAGGGAAATGCAAGGGGAGGGGTATAGAATTGTACCCGCAGATTTGACATCTGCCGAGGATATCCAACATTTGGCTGACACGGTCGATGTTTTGGACGGCGTTGCCCTTGTTGCTGGCATTAATGATAAGATGATTATCAAAAAGATTGACGACAGTTTTATCGCAAGGATGATGTCCACCAATTTCGCTGGTCCCGCATTGCTGATAAAGTCACTGCTTAAGGCCAAAAAAATCGGCAAGTTCGCCTCGGTGGTCTTCATGTCTTCCGTATCGGCATTTTATCCGTCTGTTTCCAATGCAATGTATGCCGCATCCAAGGCTGCTGTAAACCAGTTCGCAAAGGTTTTGGCACTCGAAGTGTTGCCATTGAAGGCACGTGTCAATTGCATACAACCTGCATTTGTGGAGACTGAAATGATTCATAAATACGGGGAGGAGGCCTTGAATGAAATCAGAGGCAATTATCCTTTGGGCCGTTTTGCCAGACCAGAAGAGATTGCCTATGCTGTCCTTTATTACATGTCAGACGCATCTCAAATGATAACAGGGACTTCATTGGTGATTGATGGTGGTTATACGTTGCGGTAGCTGCAATCAAAACAATCCGTTTGCGCCTACCTTGCGAAGTCCCTCTTTGGATGAAGCGAGCGTCTGTTGGCGGATTGGGTTGTGGAAGGATAAGCCAATTACGAAAAAGCGAGTAGCCAAATAAAAAAACATGGCAGAAGCATCTCTAAAGAACAAAACTGTGCGTGGGGTGGGGTGGAGCGCCATAGACGCTTTTCTCGGCCAGGGAGTTACTTTTATAGTGGGCCTTGTGCTGGCGCGTCTGCTCTCCCCCGATGAGTACGGTCTCATTGGCATTGTCACTATCTTCACCACCATTTTGGCGGGTTTCGTGGACTGCGGTTTTGCCAACTCGCTCATCCGGAAGCCTAAGGTCACGGAAGAGGACTACAACACCATGTTCATTGTCAACATGGTGATGAGTTTCGCGTTGTGTGGCGTGCTATATTTATGTGCCCCGGCGATTGCCCGTTTTTTTGACCGGGAGCAGTTGGTGATTCTTGTCCGGGTGATGGGGGCTCTGCTTATCTTTCAGGCGCTTGCCATCGTGCAGAACACCAACCTCGGCCGCAAAATTGACTTCAAGACCAAGGCCAAGGCCAGTGTGGTCGCGGCCATTGCAAGCGGTGTCTTCGGCATTGTCATGGCACTGATGGGTTGTGGGGTGTGGAGTCTTGTTGTGCAGCAACTTTCACGGCAGCTTATCAATTCCGTGTGTTTGTGGTTCCTCAACCGTTGGTGGCCCAGCTGGAAGTTCAGCAAAGAGAGCCTCAAATACATGTGGGGCTTCGGGTGGAAACTGATGTTCAGCGGCTTGATTGACCGCATTTGGGCACAACTTTATCACACTGTTGTCGGAAAGTTCTACTCCCCGGCTACATTGGGGCAATATTCCCGTTCCAAGGAGTATGCCAGCCTGTTTTCAAGCAATTTCACCGCCATTGTGAGCAGGGTGAGTTTCCCTGTACTGTCGCAGGTGCAGGAAGACAAGGCTCGCATGATCAGCGCCTACCGCCGCATCATCAAAACCACCATGTTCGTGACGGCGATTGCGTTGGTCTTCATGGCCGCAGTGGCTGAACCGCTCGTTTACTGTCTTATCGGCCCGCAGTGGCATCAGGCCGCCACGTTCCTGCCCTTCATCTGCCTCACCTTGTCCTTGTACCCACTTCATTCCATCAACCTCAATATGTTGCAGGTGCAAGGCCGCACCGACATCTTCCTCGTTTTGGAAATCATCAAAAAAATATTGGCCATTGTTCCGCTCAGCCTCGGTATTTTCGTGGACATTTATTGGATGCTTATCGGTAGTTTCCTGTTTGGGTTCGTCTATATGTTCTTGAACACTTATCACACGGGAAAAAAACTGGGGTACACGACTTGGATGCAGATGAAGGATATCGCCCCTTCGTATGGGGTCGGATTGCTTATTGCCGTCTCGGTCTTTTTCATCAAATATCTCCCCCTTTCCTATTTTATCATATTGCCTATCCAGCTTGTGGTGGGATGCGGCGTGTTTTTTGTGGTTTGCGAGACCTTGAAACTGCCGGAATACCTCGAGGTGAAGGGGGTTGCGTTGGATTATCTTGGAAAATTGAAACGGAAAAGGTAGTTGGGACTTGGGATTCAGACATATAACTTTTTAGCAAACTGATGGACAGTAATTACAAATACATGGTGTGTACGCAGTGTATGACGTACAACCAGAAACCTTTCATAGAGGAGACTTTGCACGGGTTCACCATGCAACAGATACCGTTTCCCGTGGTTACGGTGGTGACGGATGATGCCTCCACTGACGGTGAACAGGAGCTGTTGCGAATGTGGGTGGCGGAAAATCTTGACCTTACGGCTGCAGACGCATGCGAACGCGATGCTGACTATGCGCACATTATCAGCGCACCGTTGAAGGGGAACCCACTGCATACCTTTGTGTTTTTGTTTTTAAAAGAGAACCACTATAGCCAGAAAAAAACAAAGCAGCCTTATCTTGCGGAATGGATGGATTGTTCCAAATATTATGCGTTTTGTGAGGGGGACGATTATTGGACAGAGCCGTTGAAATTGCAGCAGCAGGTGGATTTTCTGGAAAACGACCCCACGGTCTCTTTCACCTGCCACAGATTTAAAGTGTTTGACCAGGAACTCGACACGTGGGAGACGGATGGACATGAGAAAAAATTCAAGGATTTTCCCGGCGGATTCCGTTTCAGTGCGAGTCAAAACCAAGGTTGGCTGACTAAAACTCTCACAATGGTTTGTCGGGCGGATGCGGTTGAAGGATGTCGGCAGATGGGACGCTGGTTTGACTATATCATGGTTTATTTTCTGCTTAAAAGTGGGGACGGCTACATTTTCAACGCGTGTTGGGGGGTGTATCGTAAACATGGTGGCGGTGTCCGTTCCAAGAATTCGAAGTTGGAGAATGCCCGCAGGATGTATAGAGCAACAGGGCTGTTGTACGAGTTCGACCCTAATCCGACCACCCGCCGGATCTATTATAACAGTTATGCCACGTTGTTTGCCGTGACGAAAGGCGGCATTCTTTTTCAGGAGAAATTCGAATTGCGGAAATTCTTGTCCATCGGTGTCTCTTATTTAAAAAAACTTTATCGCCTTTTATTAAATAAAAGAAAATGACAGAAACCTTTTTCGTATATATAACCATACTCCTTTTCATGCTATTGTGCTTTGCGATGGTCCAGTATTTGAGTCCCTATAAGGACGGCATGGCTGAGGGCAGGAAGCATGATGCGAGATATTATTTGTGTTGTGTGGCTTTTGCCCTTCCGATAATAGCTTTTTCAGTCGTGTTCGGAATCCGTTACGGTTTTGGGATTGATCATGCGAACTACCTTGACATTTACTTGTACGGATACAAGTGGAGGCAGGATGAGCCTCTTTTCGTGATGATTCAGAACTTTTTCGCGCTCAACAATTTTCCATATCCCGTTTTTTTCGGATTCCTTTCCTTCCTTCAGGCATTCTTTTTCTTCATGGGCTTTCGAAAAGATCCAAAACTTCTGGTCTGGTTGGTCTTATTCCTCTTTTTTGACGGCTTGTTGGGGAGCTGGAACAATATCATCCGCGCGGCCATCGCTGGTTGTATCTGGATTTTCTCCCTTGACTTTATTGTAGAAAAGAAACTCATTCCGTATCTGATTTGCAGTCTTTTGTCGATAGGATTCCATTTTTCGTCTGTAATATTGGTTGTGGCGTACCCGCTATTCTACAATGGCAAAAATTATTTCAGCAGCATAAAGGTGCAATATCTGCTGCTGTTGGTGGCCTTTTTGGTGCGTTTCAGTTTTTTGAGGCTTACAGGTGTGATTGAAACGCTAATCAATATATTCTCGTCCAGTTCCATCAAATATGGTTACTATACAGTAGAAAATGTGTTGGTAGGAGATAAGGAGGCTTTGCAGGTCGGCACCTCCTTGGCTTTTTATTTTGTGATTCTTGTCAATATTGTCATCATTGCATACAGTCGGAAGATGCATGATTATTTCAACAGTCGGAAGTTTAATATTGTTTACAACATTTACTTTATTGGGTTGTTGCTGTTTTATGTGTTCCCATTGGGCTATATTTCCTTGACCCGTCCATTCCGGTATTTCTATTTCTTCCGTCCCATCATGCTGGCCTATTTCGCCTTGTATTTGTTTGAGAACAAGAAGTATGTGCGGGAGTTTGCGACTTTGGTGATCCTGCTGGTCGCATTTTCTGGCATCTTTTTTGGACCTATGGTGATTTTCGACAACAGTACCCCGTACCAGACTTACAAGCATCATCCCGAAGTACCCACGCACCCGATGTATAAGCCCCGATCGCTCTTCAAGAACTGACCGCTGTCCGCGATTGTTGATAACTTGTTAACAACTTTTTGTTGACAAATGTGTTCGCATGTGTGCGCGTTTTGTATTTTTGCAGCTTGAATTTTTATAACGAGAAGTGTGATTTGTGATTTGTGAATAGTTTAAGTCTAAGTCTAAGTTTAAGTCATAGTTTAAGTGAAAAATGGACAACCCCATTTATATTAACTAACTTATTTATTCACCAAAAAAAAAACATTATGAAAAAATTCTTATTGTTTTTGATGTTTGCGCTGTTCTGCGTCCCGTGGGCGGTGCAAGCACAGTCTTTGTTTACCGAAGACTTCGAAGACGGTTCTATGCCTACGGGCTGGACCACAGATGGTCCCGGCACTTGGCAAATTGGAACTGGTGACTACTCCACATCCACAGGTGCGGGTAATGGTACTTACAATGCCAAAATTACGCATAGTTCTACTGGTAATGTCACCAAGTTGATCACTCCGGAAATTGACCTCTCTTCGGTCTCTTCCGCTCTCCTCTCCTTTATGCATGTCCAAAGATCATGGGCTGGAGATATTGACGAGCTGAGAGTTTATTATCGTACCTCATCCTCCGAAACATGGACACTGCTTACGGAATACACCGCGGCATTTTCAACATGGACGACAGAGGAAGATATTGTTCTGCCGAATACCAGCAGCACTTACCAAATTGCTTTTGAATACACTGACAACTATGGCTACGGTGTGGGTATTGACTATGTTCAGATATTGGCTCCCTCATCTTGCGCAAGGCCGACTGCTCTCACGAGTAGCGATGTCACCGCCCACGGTGCCACGATTAGCTGGATCAGCGATGCCTCCGCATGGCAGGTCTGTCTTAACGATGATGAAAACAATCTCATCAATGTGACCACAACTTCCTATACGTTCTCTGGCCTTACCGCAGAGACGACCTACTCCGCAAAAGTGCGCACCAATTGTAACGGCACTTACAGTAATTGGACCTCTCCTGTGAGCTTCACCACCGCCATTGCTTGCCCGGTTCCTACATTAGCTTACAGCGGTGCGGTCACGAATCTTACCGCCCATTCCGGAACGGTGAACTGGACGGAGAATGGCGAAGCCACCGAATGGGTTGTTGCCTATAAGGTTACCGATGAGACTGAGTTCGAAGAAGTTACTGTAACGGAGAGTCCTTACGTGATTACAAATCTTGAGCCTCAAACGAGCTACAATGTCAAGGTGAAAGCCGTGTGCGGCGGCATTGACGGCGAAAGCGAGTGGAGCTATACACGTACGTTTACCACCACCGTTGCTTGCCCGGCTCCCACCAATCTGCAATGCACTGGGGCTACACTCACTACTGCCACGTTGAGCTGGTTTGAAGGTGAAGCCACCCAATGGGAAGTTTGTCTCAACGATGATGAGCAAAACCTTTATAGTGTGTTTGATTACCCCACTATTACTTTGGAAAATCTTGCCCCCAGCACCACATACTCTTTCAAGGTGCGCGCCATTTGTGACACCGCCAGCGCATGGAGCAGCTCATTTAGTTTCACCACGGCCTTCGCTATTCCTTTGGTTCAGCCGTTTGACGCTACCAGCATTCCTGCTGGCTGGAATATCTACACTGGTTTGTTGGGTGCTGATGGTACAGCCGCTTTGACTGCTGCAACATACGGTTGGAATTTCGGCACAAACAACGGCGTGTTTGACAACCATGCAAGTGTGAATATTTATAGTAATTATCAAAGATGGTTGGTCACTCCGTATTTGGAAATGGAAAACAATGTGAGACTTACGTTCAATTTGGCTTTGACCGCCTATAGCGGCACAGTAGCAGCTCCCCAAACCACCGGCACCGACGATAAGTTCGCTGTTCTGATTACCACTGACAACGGTTCTACTTGGGAAGTTCTTCGCCAATGGGACAACGCCGGTTCAGAATATGTTTATAACAACATCACTTGTTCCGCCGATGGTGAGTTTGTGAATCTCGACTTGAGCAGCTATGCGGGTCAGACCGTCGCGATTGCATTCTACGGTGAATCTACCGTGTCTAATGCCGACAACAACCTGCATATTGACAATGTTGCCATTGAATACATCCCTTCTTGTGATAAACCTCAAAATTTGACCGTGAACTACACTGGCGGCACCGAAGCTACCGTGAGCTGGACATCTGATGCCACGGCTTGGACAATCAGTGTGAACGGCGTTGAGACCGCTATCACGCAAAATCCTTACACGCTCTCGAACCTTGATCTGGGCACCACTTACAACGTAATGGTGCAGGCCAACTGCGGTGGCGACCTGAGCGAATGGACCAACCCTGTCAGCTTCACCACCGACCTCTGCTTGCCTGAGAACCAATGCGAACTCACGTTCGTTCTCACCGACAGCTGGGGCGACGGTTGGAACGGTGCTTATATTGAAATCCTTGATGTATTAACTGGTGAGTCTGTGGGTCAAGTCGCTAACCAGAACCTCAACGGTACCACAGGTAGTGGCACAAATGAAGTTAATACAGTCACTCTCGCCGTGTGTGACGGAAGACAGATTCAGTTTGTGTGGCATTCAGGTTCATACGACAGTGAAGCTTCCTACGTGGTTACCGACATCAACGGGGAAGTAGTTGTGGAAGGTAGTGGTAGTGGTTTCGATGCATTCACCTACGACGTGAGCTGCGCGATTACCACCTGCCGCAAGCCCACTGAATTCACCGCCTCTAACGTGGGATCCCATAGCGTTGACTTGAGCTGGGTCGAGAATGGCGAATCCGACAGATGGCAGATCCGTTACAAAGTGGCTTCTGACACCGTGTATTCTATAACACCGGTTAATGCCGGCACCAATCCTTTCACGCTGACCGGCCTCCATACTGAGACCACCTACACCGCACAGGTGAAACCTCGCTGCGAAGTGGAGAAATGGAGCGATGAAATCACTTTCACCACCGACGTTGCTTGCCCTGCTCCCGCCAATCTGACAGTGAGCGACATCACGGCCACCTCTGCCACGGCCAGCTGGACGGGCGAAGCCAGCGATTACAACCTGCGCTACAGAAAGTTGACCGATGAAGATTACGCGACGATCACATTTGCTCCTAATGACGTATGGCAAGACGGCACTGGCTATCAGCTGCTTCTCGACGCCGACGCCAATGCTTACGGCACTATCATCCCTGAATCCGGCGGTTTAACCACTAGTGGCAACGCCTCCGCAGCAGTGTACGCCGAGTTTGAGTATAAGATTCCCGCAAACGCTGACGGCGCAATGAACACGCAAAACGTGTTAATCGGTGAAAGCGTCACTATCACGGTACCGGCAGGCACCTACGACTGGTGCGTCACCAACCCGACCCCGGGCGACAGAATCTGGATTGCCGGCGAAGGACGTGCCGACAACTACGTTATTGAAGGTGGCAATACCTATTTGTTCGTTGTTCAAAGTAATGGCGATGGCGGTGACGAAGTCGTTGTGACCGTCTCTGAGACTGAGCCTAATAGGGATGTTGTGTGGACTGAAATCAATAATGTCACCAGCCCTTATACTCTCACCGTGGAACCTGAAAGTGACTATGTGGTTGAAGTACAGGCCAATTGCGGCGAAGATGGCATAAGCTCTTGGGCAAGCACGTCTTTCAGCACACCTTCCAACTGCCAAGCTCCCACCCCGTTGGATGTCACCGATATTACAGCTTACACTGCCACGCTCAATTGGACAGGTCTCCATGACAGCTATCAAGTGCAATACAGAACCAAGGGTTCGAGAGAGTTGTTATTCTTCGAAGATTTCGATGACCAACCTTCCACTTGGACTCTCACCAACGCTGCTTATAATAGGACTTCCTCTCAAACAACAGACTATTTCGTCTATTTAGGTTATGAGTCCACCGAAACGGCTTACTTGATTACACCTGATCTGACTGACATCGTAAGCGTCGGCACAGTGGAATTCAATCAGCGCTCCTATAACGGAGATGCGACCTTCCAAGTGGGCTTCTCAAGCACCACCAACGATATGGATGCCTTTACTTGGGGTGAAGAAGTTAGTGCAGCTGGGGTGTTCTTCACACCATACAATGTGGCTATGCCAGCAGGCACCAAGTATGTCGCTATCAAATCAACGACTTCGGCTACAGACAACTATGTCTTTATCAACGACTTCGGCATCTATGGCAACGAGGTTCCCGCTGGTGAGTGGAACACTGCCACTGCCAATACCACTTCTTGCACTATTAGCAGCCTTGTAGCCGCTACCGAATACGAATGGCAAGTGCGTGGCGTGACTGAAAGTTGCGATGGTGGCTACGCTGAGTGGTCCGAACTCGTTACCTTCACCACCGATGTATCCTGCCCTGTTCCTACTGATTTGACAATTTCCGACGTCACCGGAGTAAGTGCTGTGGTATCATGGACTTCAGATGCCACCTCATTCGACATCGAAGTGAACGAAATTGTGACAGAAGGTGTCACAAACCCCTACACCCTCGAAAACCTTGATCCTGCAACCATCTACACTGTGAGAGTGCGTGCCAACTGCGGCGACGGCGACTACAGCGAATGGACAACGTCTTATGCCTTCGTCACCGATTGCGGTGGAGCTAAGGATTTACCCTATACCTTTGGTTTTGAGGATGTGAACGAATACTATGCCTGCTGGGGCACGTACGCCGAAGATGGCAATGAGAATAGTCTTGGTATCAGTGCTTATGGTGCAGCATACGAAGGAAGCAACGTATTCGTATTCTCTTCCTATAATTCAGCCGATTCGTATGACCAATACCTCATCTCGCCTGAATTGAATGCTGAAGGTGATGTGGCTCTTGAATTCTATTATAGATCTACTGCTGGTTATGGTTCTGAAACCTTCAAAGTAGGTTATTCAACAGATGGTGAAGAATTCATTTGGGGTGAAGAGATTTCAACCAACGACACCACATGGACGGCCTATAATGATACTTTACCCGCCGGCACAAAGTATGTGGCTATTCACTACTATTCCGATTATCAGTACTATCTCGTAGTTGATGCCTTCCACTTGGAAGAAGTCGTGACCAATGTCACTCAGACTACTGCCTTGGGCGCTGGTGCAAACTGGTTCTCGTCGTATGTGGAAATCACGCTTGACGACCTGAAGGCCGCTCTTGTTGCCACGGGTAACACCGAAATCACCATTCAGGGTCAGACCCAAAACACCATCTACAAT
>JAEEKL010000078.1 GCA_016282395.1 Bacteroidales bacterium | reverse complement strand
GTTTCCACTGCTCATAAAATATTCTCATATTCCGCAAATTACGTGCGGAGAATCCCCTCAATCCTGGCATTTCGGCCGACAATTGACGGCTAATGGTCTCAATGGCATCTTTTCCCCAAAATCCCGAACGGGAATTCTGAGAAATGTATCGACCTATTCCATAATACAAGGCCAACTGTTCTTGGTTCACGCCCGCCAATGCTTTGGCCTGGCTCTGCAAAATGGCTGTCTTGATTTGCCTGACGGCATCACTATACTGATTCATGTTTGTTTTTTTTCGTTTTTAAGGTTATTGATTTTCGCCTGCAAAGATACCACAAAAACCGCTGCTTGTCAAGGGTTTTGCGTGATTTTTGTTGCTTTTGAAAACTAAATAGTTGTAACTTTTATTTACAATTTGTTTTGTTGATTGTTAAGAATTAAGGCCGGGATTTCGCTGATTTTTGGCTCTTGCGAGCCCGAGTTTCCGTTTGGCCGAGGCATGATTCCATGTATTGAAGCTCCGAAGCCATCTTCCGTTAAGAACAAGTAATTTTTTTCAATTACGAATGCTGGGGGAAACGGGATTGGTGTCGGTTAACTTGATAAAGTCCGGTCCCCCGTTTTGCACATTGTACATTGTTCATTGTACATTGATCAGTTTCCGGTAGGGGAGGGTGGCCAAACGGAATCCCGTACCCGCCAGGGCGTGCGCTGGCGGGTGGCTCATATCGCTCATATCTTAACGTTTCAGCAGCCAATCGGTGACCGGCACACAGCGCACAGTATATTCTCCCACCTGAATATCACGTTGTTCTCCTTGCATCATAACGAGGGTGAGATTTCGGCACCGTGTAGCGGCGGCACCTCTCAGAAGGCCACCGATTTCGCGGTTGTAGAGTTTTGTTGACGGGTTGCTGAAATCGTAGGTCACTTGCACCAATTCCGTTACGTGTCCTTGGTCCACAACGGCGAAATCCACTTCATAACTGCGGTTCTCTCGCAGATAGAACAGTTCTTGCGTGGCATATTCCATGCGACGGAGCAGCTCCACGCACACCACATTCTCCAAACGCCACCCCCAGCTGTCGGTTTGGAAGACATCGGAGTGGTCCGTGACGAATGCCGTATCGATGGCATAGACTTTACGGTGTTTCTGCCGCTCAATGCTCTTGAACGAATAGCGCGGAACCAGACGCACGAGGTAGGATTTTTCGATATAGTTGACGTAATTTTTGGCCGTGTGAATTGATTTCAGCCGATAAGTCTCTTGAATATCCTGATAATTAACCTCCTGACAAAAACGGTCGAGGAGACCGATGGCGATTTGCTGCAACGTCTTCTTGTAACGAATCTTATACCTCTTGCAGATGTCCTTGTTGATGATGGCATCAAGCAGGGAACGGACATATTTGCTTTGATTCTTCATGTTGAAGGTTTCGGGCAGGCCTCCCGACATCAGATAGTTGTCGAGTGCGTGTTGACGCAACCCCTCCGCTTTGGTAGTCAGCCCTTGGGTATCAACATTTTTTGCCACACAGTAGTCTTCGTATGAGAAAGGGAAGAGACGTATTTCGTTGTATCTTCCGATAATATGGGTGCTCAAGTCGTCGCTCAGCAGATTGGCGTTGCTTCCCGTCAGAATCAGATGTAACTTCTGCCGTAACAGTCGGTTGACGAACAATGGCCACTGGTCGATATTCTGCACCTCATCGAGGAAGAGATAGTCGAACTCTCCATAGATCCGATAAAGGTTCTCCATCAGGAGGTTCATCTCGGTGGCTTTCAGGGAGGCCAACACGGCATCATCGAAGTTGGCGTAGGCAAAAGACACGCCGCTCTCTTTAAGCACTTTCTGACACAAGGTTGACTTTCCGCAACGCCGCACCCCGATAACGATTTGTGCCACAGGGCTGTCCAGTTCCAATTGTGACTCTTCCCTTCGGGTGACAAACTGGCTGAAATTGATGCTTTCCAGTTCCTCCCGTTGGTCGCGCAACACTCTTTCCAATTCATTCATATCCGCAATACTTTAATTCGCCGCAAAAATACACTTTTTCAATGAATTACAAATCTAAATTGCACTAAACTGTAAATTTTTAATTTTGTAAACTGCACTAAACGGTAAGATTTTGAGAGAGGGGATTGCACTAAAGGCACAGGCAATTTATAGCCTTTGGTTTGGGGTGACCTGCCAACAACCAAAGTAAAAAAAAAGCCCGCCAGCATACGCTAACAGGCTTGTGTGATAACAGTCTTCTCTATGTTTTATTGCAAAGGTTGCTCCTCTTTTCTTTCCGTTTCAGGCACATTTGCAGTCAAGTCCACAAAAGAGCCTTCCATTCCCTATCCAATAATTTCCCATTCGCCTGAAGCACCGCCTTTGCGTCTGATTTTCTTGTCTCGTAAAGCATCTATGGCCTTTCTCACCTGACGTTCACTGGTTCCTAGTGCTTTTGCCAGCGCTGCCCGAGATATAGAAGGGTTTTCATTTATCAAATCATAGACAGCCTGCACCAACTCTGGATCGCTCTGGACCACCTCTGGATCACTCTGGATCAGATTTGGATCAGTCTGGGCCATACCTGAATTATTTCTCTTGAAAACAATCCTCACAAATCCCCCCGACACCTCATATTCCGGCTCAGGCACTCCCTGCTCATGGCAAGCATCCACCATTCTCCCTACACCTGAGCCCCAGTTTTCCAAAAAAGAAGATTTAAACAGCACCTCAGCAATCAGTGGATTATACGGATACGATGCATGAGCCTGTTTGATAGTCTCGGGCGTTAGGTCAAACGGCAAACGCCCCGGATTCTCTATCTCCAGACGGTCGTCATACACGGCAATACTCGGTGTCAGATTATACTTTTCCAATTGTCTATGACAAAGAGCATTCGTTAGAGCTTCACGCAGTGCCTCAGCCGGAATCTCCAATTGTTCCTCCTTTTGGAATCCCACTATCTTGCCACTCTGCGAAAGATGTTTAAAAAGGAACGACATACCTGCATCCAGCAAGTCGAAGAAATTGCCATCTGCCCGTCCGCTATCTACAAACTCATTCTTATCCGTGCCGCGAAAACGAGCCAGTCTCAGCGACATCTGCGTATATCCACTCAGGTTCTTACCAAACAAAGCTACAGCACCATTCAACACCTTCCCGTCACGCATCAGATTCCACTTATTCAAAAGCGACTCCAAACTTTCCGTTTCAGCTGTTGCAGGCATACGACCACGTTCCACACCAAGACGAACCGCACCTTGAATACGTTTTTCATCCAAATCAGCCAACGATATCCCGTCAGCCGCTTGTCTCTCCCATGCAAACTTCTCTGGTTTTGCGGCACGCAGGCGCTCCTCGTACATCTCCTGCGGCATTATCTGCGTAGTGCTCTCATTCTTGTAATAAGGACATCCACGATATGTGTAAGGCATCTGCCCCCACTTCCACCCATCGAAATGCATGACGATTAGCTGGTCACCCGGTCTTCCAGGCACATCAATATATTCAGGCCTCACCTCAACCGCAGGATAGAGACTAGCCAAAGCTTGGGCTATCTCCCGTTGCGTATTGTCCTTCACCTGTTGACCCAGTATCTTCAGCGATGTCGGAGCAACGCCAAAAATCAGCCATCCGCCATCCGTGTTCAAAAACGCACAAGCGGAGTGCATACCATCTTGCAACTCACCCGTCGTTTTCTTCAATTCCAGACAGCGGTGTTCGTCCTTCGCTATAAGTTCTTGTATATTTTCAAATGTCATAACCATTAATCATTAACAACAAGTTCCAACGCACCAAGTACAATTGCAGTGCAAACACTCGCAAAAGAACCATCCTCTCACCGTGCGCATCATGTAGCAGCAAAAGCGTCAGCAACTATGCACTGAAGCTTTCCTGAATTTTTTACTCCTTTTCTTTTTCATCCGGATTTCCCTTTTCCAACACTCTTGCACTCAAAAGACGCATTATCATAGTCTCATCCATCTTATTCAGTTCCTCAAGCGTTTCTTCGGGAATAGTTGGAAAATCCTCTTTTTTCAGAACAACTCGCTCGCGCTTTGGTGGCGGCGGTTCCTTCCTAAATGGTTGCATTATATCCAACCCGTCTCCAGCAATGTATGCAGCAGCTCCGGTTAGTCTTTCTATTAGTGCATTTGGATTGTGACCTAATTGTTTTTCTCCTATTAGGCTCCAGAACAATACACAGTTATTAGCCACCAGGAACTCATCCAATTTATCCCTCAGAATGAGCAACGCATGAAGCGGTTCGTCAGGAATCTCTCTGTTAATTGCTGTAATTACTCCTTGAGAATCACGGATAATACCACGTTCAGCCGTATGCCAGTTAAACGCCTCCATCATTTTTCTACAAGGCAAATAGGCCGTGGTGAGAAACTGGTATTCGTCTTTCATACCAGTGAAATACTCTTGTAGTTGAGCCTCGTAAGCCAACATCATATCTACACCACCCTCGTTGAATTGAGTATCTTCGGCATCTATCAAATGGCGATAGCTATCGGCCCAAGGAAATTCATTCCACCTGAAATCTATACTTCCGCCATGCTCGGGCATCCATCTTCCATAAAAATTAGTATTTGCGGCCCACTTTCTCAGTTTGTCATATTTTCTTTTGGAGCAAACATTCCGTTGTAATATACAAACTGTTCCCGATACTCTTTGTCGTTTTCCTCCTTTATTGTACTGTATGCCTGTAACACCACCCATTCTTTGCCATTTTTGTCTTTTACAATAAAGTAAAGCGGCGGCATATATTCAATGCTATTTAACCACTCCGTTGCACCAATTTCAAATGTGGAAACAGGATGTATCATTTGAAACAGCGACAACGAAGCCTGTAATGCCAAATCACTATCAGTTAGCGTAGGATCAAAACAACTGCGTTCTGGAGCATACCACGGATAATTCTTCTCTGCAAATTTTTCACGGGCAGTCCATATATTAATCTTCATTTGGCACGTATCGCAAAGGTATGCATACACTCTGTACAAACCAATCCACTGATACTTTTTACCTATCCGTTCTACAGTGTTTTCAGAACGAGCTTGGTAGGGCACATCTGCGTCATACTTGCCTAAATCTTCATTCCACCCAAACCGATGCTTTATCAGAAAAGCAATAGCATTTTCAATTGTTTCTAAAAGGATAGCTTTTCCCTCTCGGTAGAACACCTTTGATTCATTACTGTTATTCGTCCCCACTATATACCGGCTGAAATCCCAATGGAATAGCGAGCGAGACAATTTGTTACAACCATAGCTTGAGCCAAAATAACCGTCTGCACGATAATCTTCATCAGGCATCACAGCAAAAATATCCTCAATTGCAGTATAGGGAGGCTGTGCTTTTTGCCACACATCGATTGTCTGGTCTTGATGAGCTGCCAACTCAAATATTTTAAGTGTCCAATGTCGCACCATCAAATCTTGTGGAGCCTTACTCCCTTCCCCATAATGACAAGCATAAATCAGTTTTGATACTTTTTTGCTGAAATCTGCCCTATCTTCGCTAACTACTGTTCCATATACCGCTGCATACAAGCCTTCCAATATATAAGGATCATCAACTGAATGAAACTTATCTATCATTTTCTCAACCATGACTGGATATTTACAGAGCAATCCTTTCACCTTGCGAATCACATAAGACCGAACAAAAGGGTATGACGCGCTCAGCATCCAGATCTCAACCATCAACAGGGTCTCAATCTCATGCTGCAATGTGGGATGATTCCTTTCTATAAGATCACTATAATAAGCGCCATCGTACAGACCATTGACTTTCGTAGTCCACTTTAAATCACGCTCAGACATTGTCATTCCCATCAGCTGCGCGTGAATCTCATCCATCAATCCCTGACCATACAGCTCAATATTCTGAAGAATCAAATCTGGTTCAATATAATCAGGGTTTTGCTTTATGATATTCCCAATAATGTCTGGAGTCAAAGTATTCTCTTCATCCTGGAGATTTCTTTTCGGCATACTACTTAGGAGCAGACTGGTCAATTTTCCCTTAATAAATTCAGGTTTTTGCCAAATAACAGCTGGCGGATTCCATAAACTAAGGAATGCTTTGATGAAGTTGTAGGTTTTCTGCCAATTTCGCCCCGTTTTATAATCCACCTCAAATTTGTTGAACAATCGGACCAGTGTCTTAAAACGGTCATAGTCATCACACTTGCGACTTAATAAGCGTTCTGCCTTCAAAAAGTCTCCCATCGAGTCAAACTCAAAATCAATGAAGTCCCCGTCCTGAGTTGAGTATTCTCTCAACAAGTTCGCTTCAAGGCAATTATTAAGCAAACTCATACTCCATGTTCTGCAAGGACATAGTTTACGGGAACGACGATACGCAATTTGACGCGGCAAATCATCACACTGGAATTGTTCCAAAGAGCGTTGAGCAACCCAGAGAATATATTTTGTTGTTACCTGTTGCTTGGGGTCTTCATCCACACCTTCTGACACCTCATAATTCCGCTTGTGAAGGTATCTGGCATAGATAGGGAGCCTCAAAACTTTCTCTCGTTCTTCCTTTGTCTGACCATAATAGGTTTCACAGAACAATCGCAAGAACAGCGGGTTGCTGAATTCTTCTATCTTGGTATAAGGGGCTATTTCAGCTGTTATTTCATATTTTCCAAAGTGGTCTTGGATTGCTTTTTCCCTATCTGTAAATCCTTCTAATTCAACTTTAAACCATGAGTCCCGAAGAACATCATTAAGCTGGTCTTCTTCTGTCAACGTCCTAAGTGAAACTATCAGTTTCAGATGTTCATAACGCGATATCTTGTTTTTCAACACGGGTAACTGCTCAATCCAAAAATGAGTACCCGCACCTTCATTAAGTGCATCTATAATGAAAGTGGCTGTGTTACCACCTTCCTTATCAAGCTCATCGTTCAGTTTCTCTAGCGGGTCTGCATCTTTCCATCCCATCACACGAGAAATTGTAACCACAGGATCTTCGAGCGAAGAGAACTCGGAGCCAAGAAACATATACACACGCTGCTTTGCGGTTATTGTTTTAGCTTCATGGTAGAGTAAATGCGACTTACCACTACCGGCAGTACCGCTTACATGCATGAACCTATTTTGTTCAAACTCCTCTTTGTTACGAAGCCAGACATTTATCCTCTGCAAAATAATACTTAGTTCTTTCTTGTAGTCTGATGGTAATTTCTTATCACTATCATTAAGATGGAAAAGGTCTGCTATCTCATAATAGACATCTTTTGTTATGATACCATCCAACCAGTATTTTTTGAGAGTAGAAATTCCATCCACATAATTTAACCTTGCTCCTGCCAGTTTCAAATGCCATACGATATAAAGTTGATGGATTTCTATACGTTCCTGCTCAAAACCATACCCGCAGAACCTCTGAATGGTCCTTTCCAAATCCTTATTCTCTACGTGAACCTTACTATTATATCGGGTCTTTAACTTATCGCAAGTATGCTTCCTAATATAGTCATAACTGGTTCTTAATCCATACGGAGTGTTATCATACAAAGCATCATTTTCTTCTATTTGAGCACCCGTATGCTGAATAATTATATCCTTGGCGGCTGCAATGGAAACATAGCCTAACGAGTAATAGAGTTGGTCAGTTTCCACACCAACCACCATCCCAAAGTCATTGATAACAGGAGAACCAGAAAAACCCTCATAACTGTTAAAGCCAAAACTATCTGTGCGGACTACCACACGGTCAAAACCTCCTTTCAGGTCTCTTTTCTCCCTACTGTTCTTAACCGTTACACCAAAGTAGTCCACGCCATTGCCTAATTCTCTCGGATAACCAACAATGAGTAGGTCAATAAATTCTTTAAATTTACAGTCCAACAACGGAAACACATAATCATCTGGGCAAGTGTAGTCGAGGCACTCCAAAATCGCCAAATCTGGAATGTCCTGATGATAGCATACGCGGCAAATCTTATTCTCACCTTCCACTATGACAGCTACCAGAGCACTATTATCCAAATAATACTCAGCCAGCACGTGTCCCGCTGTCAGTAGGTATTTAGGCGACACAAAGAAAGCCGTGCCGCTTACATAGCTGCCGCAAAACACTGGCACTACGCCTTTCCCACCGTAGTTGTCAGGATTCAAATTCATAAATATTTGTTGTATTCAGAAACAGGTGATAATCGCTCATCAGTTGTTGCGTGTTATCATTAGTCAGATCGCTCCAAATTGAGAGGCCTTTATCGTGGTTATAATGAAGTTCTCGTCGCTTTTGTCCATCTGTCAGGGGCAATTTAGCAATCTTAGCTATTGTTTCTATATGAGGTCCCTCGCCCTCCTTCCCTCCTGTCAAAAAAAAATGTGATGAGTTAACCCTTTTGCAAAAATCAACACTGGTGTTATGCTTGCTTCCATGATGCGACACCTTCACGGCTTCGAACCATAAAGGGTTATCATCAATATCTTTAAGAGCTTCTACCACTTGTGAAGATACTGCATCTCCCATAATTAATACTCGTTTAAGCTCCTCTCCACCTTCCCAACAGAAAGCAATAGAGGCTTTGTTAGCAGGGGTGACGCTTCTTTCATCACCATCTGTTATTGCATAACGTTCCAAGAGGTCTTTTGTAATGGCTATCGCACCTGTTTTTCTTACACATGCAGGTCTCTCACGCAGTTCTGCAAGCCTCAGCATAAGTTCAAAATACTTGTCTTGGTCTTCAAAATCCCCATCGGGAGGAGCAGCACTCAAACGGCGTGCATACTCGAGTTTTACCTCATGCAGCAATGAATCCAATGCATTTTGTGTGGGTGATAAGAAACGAAGCGTCCCCCATTTACCTCCTTCTCCTAATGATATGAATTCTCCTACCATAATGGGTTCTTTTCTCCATACCGCTTTCCATTGAGGATGTTTATTAAGTTCTGTTATCAAGCAGGCGGCATCCATTCCGTTGGTTTTCTGGAAAGCTTCATCAACGGTAGGAGGTAATAATTGAGCAACTGCTTCGAGCTTCTCTTTTATGTTCTGAGGCAGGGCTGGTGTCTGTTCAGTTTGGGGTTGAAAGCCATTAAATAAGATTTGACCTATTTGCAAATCAGCAAACTCAGGGTTTCTGAGTAGTTTAGTTATGCCATTTGCATGGTCACTATCTATATGGGTTACTATTAATGTGTCTATTCGTTTGCCAAGATCTTCACGAATAAAGGCCTTTATGTCATCTGTTAGCACATTGCAGTCCACCATCAAATGATAGCTATGTCCTTCTGCGTCCTTTATGACGAGAAAGATGCAATCACCAGCACCTGATTCAAATGTTCTAAATATTACTCTCATAATTTTTAAATTGTGTTAGCAATGAACCATGAATCGTACGTAGAACGGGGTTGCTCCTGTAGTCACCAAAGCAATCCGATTAACACACATATATTTCCTCATTTACAAAAAGGAATTTGAACAAATACCCGATTGTCATTCATGCTGATTTTTCCTCTTATATTGACTACCTAAGGCCAACAACATTTTAAACCTCTCTACCCTCTCATCCTTCAGTTCCTCCGCATTCATCTTCCTCCTATGTGCCTTAACCCAATTGAGGATGTCATGTATCATGCTCTTTTGTACGATGATGTGATGGATTTCTATGATTTTTCTTCATACAATCTATCACCTCAATGTATTTCGCCTGCTAGCATTCATCTTGAGCGTAAGTGTTTCTTTATTTCATACTCCTCTAACGGCTTATACACCCCATCTTTGGCCTCCAGAAGTACTGCACCCGATTCGAGACATCGTAAACTATTCCACCGCCCAGCATCCTATCTTGCAATCCGGTCCCATCCATGGGTGACTATTTGCATTCTCACGGGAGCTGTTTCGATGTCGTCAGGGATAAAACCAACAATTCCTCCACGTTTCGAACATGGAGGCGAATGAGGGATGGCGTTTTACAAACGCCTGAAATCCAAAACCTTCCGAACCCGGAAGGCTGTTTATGGATTTTCCCTTGCTTTGCGAACATTTGTCGCTGCAAAGCTACAGAAAATTATAATTTCTTTCTGCAAAAAAATCTTAAAATGCTCTTGGCTTTGGATTCAATCCAATCCAATCGGGTAGGAGGTGAACACTAATCGGAGGTGTTCACCTCTTTTCGGTTCACCCGAAATGGAGAAAACTTTGCAATGTGTTTTCCCGTTTTCTTTTTCATCTGATGTTCTATGCTAAATTGGCTTGATTCACCATAAATCGTGACGAAGACTTCTATTTCACTATTGAATAAAATGTATATGTTTATCATAGTGTATTTTTTGTACTTTTGCATCGTCAAACGTCCGTTGCCCGTTGACGGGTTTGCGGGCGGGCGACAGACATAAAAGGCGTTGAGTCAACGTCTTATCTGCGGCGTATCGAATCTGGTAAATTCAAATCTCCCGCACGGTAAGGCAATGGTCAATGCCCATTGGATTGTATATTTACGGTATGGACACATTGAATGTGTCCGACCAAACGGATTACATTCAATATCCGTTTAATATACAACAGCGTGGGCTTCGGCATTGCTTATCCTCGGGAGATGGGCAATACCAGAGCCTGATACGCGGGATGAGCGATGGTCTCAGATTCCCGCGCTTTTTTATGCGACACTGTTTCATTTTCGGTTTGGGAATCGCCGGTCAGGACCAGACGTTTGGTCCGAGGAGGTTGCGCCCGACACGGGAACAGGGCAGAGAAAGGCAGATGTCCCCACTCAAGACATTGTCCGATTCAGAACTGATCGCCAAGCTTCTCGCCAACGACGAGAAGGCCGTGTTGTACTTCTTTTACGAGAAGTTTTACAGCACGTTTGAGTATCACGTTTATCGGATTTTCCCATACGAGGTGGACGTACAGGGACTTGTTCATGAGTTTTTCTTATACCTTTGCGAAGACAATTGGCGGCGGTTGCGCACTTATAAACCTGATATGGCGCAACTTAACACATGGATATCTGCCGTCTCTTTCCGTTTTTTTCTGAATTTCAAAAAAAGTAAGATAGATTCCAATGGGCTTGTCACTATATATGAGCAATGGGATGATAAAATCATGCAATACAAACAGGAATGTCATAATCAGATTCGGATGGATGTAGCGAAAGCTATCGAATGCCTGAAAAACACCACCGAACAGGAAGTGGCCCGAGAACTGCTTTTGGAAGATGCTGACATCAAAGATGTTGCAGAATCCCATCAGCTGTCGGTGGACTACGCCTATACGGTAAAAAGTAGAGCGATGGCACATTTGAGAAAACTGTTAAAAGATTATCGGTCATGAAGGAAATGAACATATCAGACGTGTTGCTTTCCAAATTTTTGGAGGGTAAGACAGACGATGCCGAGGATGCGCGTCTCCTTCAGGCTATGGAGGCGGAGGATTTGGCCGCCATTGCGGAGGCGGCGAAGTTGGCAGACACCGCTCCCCAGCAGACACCGAATCTTCTTTTGGCGAAAAAGCAAATAGAAGATTCCCTGAAAGACAAAGAGATTGTGGAAAACATCCCGACCATACAACGATCCAAGGCGCGTGTCTATTGGGCAGTGGCAGCCTCTATTGCAGTTCTTCTTGCCGTGGCACTGTTCTTCCTCTTCCGTCCCGAACGCTCCGACCAAAATTTTGCGCAGCAAGAGAAACAGCGCGTTGAAACGGAAGTGAAAACAGAAAACCAAGGCTCGGAAACAACGGATAAAACGGAATTGACGAACAATAATCGTAAGAACAATATGTCGTCAAATACAGACGCCGAAGACACCCGTTCAGAATCAACAGAGCCTCAACCTGCTCCCATCACTTCTCAAAAACTTGAAAAAAACTACGCCGCCACGAAAACCGCTAACAGCCTGACGGTTACCAAACCTGGCAAGAACGACTACAGAGTGCTGTGCAAGAACTTGGAGAAGAGCCTACAATTTGAGTGGTCGGCAAGCAATGTGCATAATCAGCACTTTACCGTTACAAATGCACAAGGGAAGGTGTTGGCGGAGCTGACGGACAAAAATGCTACGCACCATACCATATCTTACAGCAAGATCTATCCCGAACGGCAGTTGAAGTGGACGCTAAAGGTTGTTTTCGAGGATGGGACAAATGAAGTCCGTAGCGGACAAGTACAAATCGATTATCAAGTTCAATAAACATTCCTATGAGAAAGAATTTTACCCTTACATTCATCTATGGGCCCCAGAACAAACCGTACAATATCGTCTAACAAAATTTTGCCCGAAAATTGCCTGAAAAACAATATATTAGCCTAAAAATTGCCGGATAGGCGGCACAAAACAAACTGTACCAAAAGTTATATTTTGGTTTAATT
>JAEEKL010000077.1 GCA_016282395.1 Bacteroidales bacterium | reverse complement strand
TCCGGAGGACTTTTTCTGGATGGGGTATTCCAGCTTGCGCAGGCCCCAGTTCTCCTGGTGGACGATTTCCGCACCTTGGTCGGTGAGAATCTTCTCAAACTTCTGTACCGTTTCCTTCATCTGTTCATCAGACAAAACGGGCGTCATAATGAAAACGGTTTCGTAATGATTTGCCATACTGTTTTTTAATTTATTATTTGTACTTAAATTTTGGGCGGCAAAAATACACTTTTTTCTTTTCACTCAAGTTGTTGAGTGAGATTTTTTTTCAACCATGAAAAAACAATTATGAATCATACATTTTAAATTGTGAATTGAAAAAATCGTATCTTTGCCCGCTTTTTGAACATCTCAAATTTAATAATACATTATGGAAAAAATCAAAATTGGTATTAACGGTTTTGGCCGTATCGGCAGACTGGTTTTCAGAGCAACAACAGAAAGAGACAACGTGCAAGTGGTCGCCATCAATGACCTTTTGGACGTGGATTACATGGCTTACATGCTTCGCTATGACTCCGTGCATGGCAAGTTCCAGGGCGAAGTGTCCGTGGAAGACGGTATGCTCGTGGTGAACGGCAACAAGATTCGCGTCACCGCTGAGAAAGATCCCGCTAACCTGAAATGGGACGAGGTGGGCGCTGACTATGTGGTGGAATCCACCGGTCTCTTTCTGACCAAGGAACTCGCGGAAGCTCACCTCAAAGCAGGTGCGAAACGCGTGGTGATGTCCGCTCCTTCAAAGGACGACACCCCGATGTTCGTCATGGGCGTCAACAACAAGGAATACGCTGGCCAGACCATCGTCTCCAACGCTTCCTGCACGACCAACTGCTTGGCTCCTCTCGCAAAAGTCGTTCACGACAACTTCGGTATCGTGGAAGGTCTTATGACGACGGTTCACGCCGCCACGGCAACCCAGAAGACCGTTGACGGCCCGTCCAAGAAAGACTGGCGCGGCGGCCGTTCCATCCTCGGCAACATCATCCCTTCATCCACCGGCGCTGCTAAGGCCGTGGGTAAAGTGATCCCCTCTCTGCAAGGCAAACTCACTGGCATGTCCCTGCGTGTTCCCACCGCTGACGTTTCCGTGGTTGATCTGACCTGCCGTCTCGAGAAAGCTGCCACCTACGAGGAAATCAAGGCTGCCATGAAGAAAGCTTCCGAAGGCGAACTCAAGGGTATCCTCGGCTACACCGAAGACGCTGTTGTCTCCACCGACTTCCTCGATGAGAAGAGAACTTCCGTGTTCGACGCCGGTGCCGGCATCATGCTCAACGAGCATTTCGTGAAGCTGGTCTCCTGGTACGACAACGAAATGGGCTATTCCAACAAGGTTGTCGATCTGATCTGCAGCATGAACACCACCTGTCCGCTGAAATAGCAAAAAGGCAATAGGCAACAGGCAATAGTAGAGACGCAAAATTTTGCGTCTCTACATTATTCAAATAAAACCCAAAATTACCAAATTATTATGGAAAAGTACGTTTGCGACCTTTGCGGTTACGTGTATGATCCCGAAGTCGGTGATCCCGACAACGGCATCGCCCCCGGCACCGCCTTTGAAGATCTCCCCTCCAACTGGACCTGCCCGATGTGCGGCGTGGACAAATCCAGTTTCTCGAAACAATAATTCAGTTTGCGATATGTGTGATGTAGGGGCGAATAATTATTCGCCCCTACAAATACCGCGACAAAAAAAACCAAGCGGTCTTTCCGAACGGGGAGGCCGCTTTTTCTGTATGCTATTTTTTCACCAGATGATATCCGCCGGTCTTTTTGCTGCCGACGTACTCGATTCGTTCCTGTTTGCGTAGTTCCGATAAGCAACGTTCAACTGTACTCAACGAAAAATTTGTGTACGTGGTGATATCTGTGGATCTGCTGCCAGGATGTTTTTGAATATAGGAACACACTTCATCAAGTTTTTGCTGTGGAGGTATAGAATGATTTCTTTGGGTCTGAATTATCGCCGACACTTCTTCCATACCTTTTGTGTTTTCTTCTATTTTGGACATCTGAAGGTGTTCAGCAATTACTGTAGCTATTTGAATGTGATTTTTAGTGTCCAATTTGAAAGTGAGAGGTTCGGCTACCCAAGGCATCTTTTTCATTACCACCTCCTGCTCATTGTAGGAGGCAATGTTCTTAAATGGAATCAAGATAGAACATGAGATACGGATAAATTCTTTACTCCCAAGAAGTTGCTCTAAATATTTAAGGGAACAATATCGTGTGTAATAGGTGTTGTCAAAAGTGTATAAGTGAACGTAATTCCCGTTTTTTATGCAATAATAGATATTGCCAACATCTAAAAGTCGACAGTTGTTATCGTTGTCGCAAACATCCAACATTCGAGTCTGTTGATAGACGACATGCACCTTAACGTCCGCTTCCTTTTTGAGTTGTCGTATGTTGCGGATGACAAACGGGATAATATTAAAGGCGATGTTACGGCCAAATACGCAAAACAAAATTTTCGAGAAATATTTAAAATATCCGATTTCGCTGATGATAGCTGCATTCCAATTTTCGATAAATGAAAAACCAACAGCCACCTCCAAACATCCTGCCACCAAAGAAGAGGCAACAACAGATACCCAATACAAAAAAAAGTGTTTTTTGTATAATTTTGGGTATAAGACAAAATAATTGGCATATAGCGAGGCAATAAGAAACAGACCGGCTATGATTTCCTTCATTGTGCTTCCTGCGTAAGGGCGAAGGTAGGCGTTTCTGCTAAAATACCAAAGCAACGCAGTGCAAAACAAAACATTTAACAAAACAGTGACAATGGTGTACAAATGTTTCATAATCATTGTTATTTGTCGGAAAAGATATTTTTTATCCCTCAAACAATACTTTGTCGGAATTATTTCCTTGCATTTGGTCGATTCGAGGGGTTAAATGCCGTTTCAGTCAAAGATATATTATGGATAGGAAAGACAATGATGCCAACCGTCTTTTTTTGGGGGCTGTACCTATTTAACCACGAATTTTGACTTTCCGCAGATCCAGCATATTCACCGGATTAGTTCCCAGTCCTTGCACGTTTTTCTGCACGAAACGCGCCACCTTGTCGTAGTACAGGACGACAAACGGGGCATCCGTCACTAAAATCGAGTCCATTCGGGTATAATATTCGTTGCGGATTGAATCATCCGTGCAAAGTTGGGATTTCTCATACAATTTGTCGAACGCAGGGTTCACGTAGTGGGTGTAATTGGAACCAACTGGCTGCAAGTTCTTGGAATAGAACAGCGACATCTGATTTTCCGCATCGGGATAGTCGCAAATCCAGGAGCCTCGGAAGAACGGCAGCTGGTAAGCCCGCATCATCTGCCGCTGCTGCGCCGGTTGTGCAATATCCAACTTCAACGTGATGCCCAACTGCTCCAGTTCGTGCTGGATGTACTGGCACAGATCCGCATACTGCGCCGACACGGTAAGCGTGATTTCCGGCAACCCCTTGCCATTGGGATAGCCAGCCTCCGCCAATAGTTTCAACGCTTTCTGGGGATTGTAATCGTAGCCGCCCGTGCGCTCAGGCCCGTACGACGGCATCCCTCGCGGCACGAACCCGCCGTCCCCTGCATATCCCATGTTGTTGCGCAGGTACTTCATCATTTTTTCCCTATCAAAACCATAGTTGATAGCCTGACGAACCCGCTTGTCCAACAAAGGATTAGGTTTCCCAGTAGGTTTCAAGTTGGATCCTAAATACTCTGTGTTCAGATACGGTCCCGTAATCAGCGTGATTTTGTCCGCGTATTCCGGATTCAACCGACCGTCTTTGGTCAGCAGGGCATCCTTGTAGCTCGGATCCACCCCGGACATAAAGTCAAGGGTTCCTTTCATAAACTCCATGAACACAGACTGTTTATCGACAATGAAGGAGACCGCGACCGCATCAATATAAGGCAAGCGGTTACCGGCGGAATCTTTCTCAAAGTAATTGGGATTCTTTCGCATCACGAGCTTCACACCCTCCTCCCACAGCTGCATTTGGAACGGTCCCG
>JAEEKL010000076.1 GCA_016282395.1 Bacteroidales bacterium | reverse complement strand
GGCACACTCGCCCTGCTTGATTGCGGTGTGAAGATGAAAAAGCCCGTTTCCGGTATCGCCATGGGCTTGATCACCGATGAGGCCACTGGCCGCTACGCCATCCTCTCCGACATCCTCGGCGACGAGGACCACCTCGGCGACATGGACTTCAAGGTCTGCGGTACCGAAGACGGTATCACTGCCTGCCAGATGGATATCAAGGTCAAGGGTCTTTCTTCCGAGGTGATGGCCGAAGCTCTGGCTCAGGCACACCGCGGCAGAATGTTCATCCTTGGCAAAATCAAAGAAGCGATGCCCGCTCCGAGAGAAGACTACCGTCCGTTCGTGCCGCGCATCGTCCAAATGCAAATCCCTCGCGAATTCATCGGCGCCGTCATCGGACCCGGAGGAAAGATCATCCAAGAGATGCAGCGTGGGACCAACACCGTGAGCAACAGCGAGGAGGTCGGCGAATTCGGCATTATCGACATCGCAGCCGCCAACGTCGATGATATCAACGCCGCCATGGCGCGCATCAAACTCATCACCACGCTTCCTGAAGTGGGTGAGATTTACGAAGGCACAGTCAAGACGATCACAGACTTCGGTGCATTCGTGGAGTTCCTGCCCAACACCGACGGTCTGCTGCACGTTTCCGAAATCGCTTACCGCCGCATCGACAATGTGGCAGACGTCCTCAACGTGGGCGACAAGATCAAGGTGAAGCTCATCGAAATCGACGAAAAGACCGGCAAGTACAGACTGTCTCACAAGGTGCTGCTCCCGAAACCGGAAGGTTACGAAGAAGAGAAACCGCGTGGTAACGGCGGTCGTAACGGTGGAGGCAACCGCAACGGTGGAGGCCGAGACCGTGGCAACGGCGGACCTCGTCCGGGCGGCGACCGCAACCGCAACAACGGCGGCGGCAACCCGCATCGTGGCAACAGCAACCAACACGACGGACAACGTCACCGTCAGGAAAGACGCGACTTCCCCGATTTTGACTAATCGTTATTTATACGAAAAGCGCCGCAGAGGTTTTCTGCGGCGCATTGTGTTTTCAATAGAGGCGTCAGTAGAGACGCAAAATTTTGCGTCTCTACACAATCAATTATCAATAATATGACAATCAAAGACGTAACCACCTTTTTAGAACAAAAATTCCCGCTGTACCTCCAAGAAGATTTCGACAACTGCGGGGTTCAGTGCGGGGATGTGCGGCAGGAAATCACTGGCGCGATGGTCTGTTTCGAGATGTCGGAGCAGGTCATTGACGAGGCCATCGAAAAGGGCTGCAACCTCGTGATTTCGCATCACCCGCTGATGCTGAAGCGCGGTATCAACAAGATTGTACCCACAGACCGCGTGGGAGCGATGCTTTGCAAAGCACTGGCACACAACATGGTACTCTATTCCATGCACACGAATATCGACAGTGGTGAAGGTGGCGGCAACGACGCTTTCGCGGAAAAGCTCGGACTTCGGAACACGAAGGTGTTAGAACCACACAAAGGACTCTACCGCAAATTGGTGGTCTTTGTACCCGCCGACCATGCCGAACAGCTTAAAAACGCCCTCTTCCAAATCGGATGCGGTGTTCAGGGCAATTACGACTCGTGCGCCTACACGATGAACGGCACAGGACAATTCCGGCCGCAAACCGGCGCCAACCCCTACCTCGGACAAGAGGGTGCCCTCGAACATGTGGCGGAAGAACGTGTTGAAGTCCTCTACCCTACTGGTTTGCAACGAACTGTGATCCAAACCCTTTACGAAAACCACCCCTACGAGGAACCTGCGTTCGACCTGCTTCCGCTGGAAAACGAAAGTCGCACCATAGGCCTCGGCCGCATCGGGGAGTTGCCGGAAGAAATGACCGTACCGGCGTTCCTGTCTTTCCTGAAAAACAAACTGCAACTTCCTCCGTTCCGCTATGCCGGAAACACGGAGCGAACTATCCGTAAGGTGGCTGTCTGCGGTGGAGGCGGAAGCGGTTTCATTGACTTGGCCATCGCTTCGGGCGCAGACGCATACGTGTCCGGCGATTTCAAATACCATGACTTCTTCAAGTCCCATTCCGGCACACTTTTAGTAGATATCGGACACTATGAAGGTGAATTTTTCATTAAGAATATTATTTTCAACTTACTAAACGAAAAATTTACTACATTTGCCACCTTAATTTCTAAATTGGAACTTTTAGAAGTTAAGTATTTTTAGATTATTGATAATCAAATAGTTAAATTAAATATGGCCAAGAAAAAAGTCACAGAAGAAGAGGTTGAAATCGGCACGAAAAAAACAAAAGTGGAGAAAATTGTTCCCAAAATGAAGAAGATCACCCCGAAACGGGTGAAGGTTCCCCAAATGGAGGAGACCAAGCCGGTGGAATCGGAAGAGCCCGTCGAAGTAACAGAGGAAGTGGTGGAACAAGTGACCGAGGAAGCTCCGAAACCGAAACAAAAAGTGGCCAAAAAGCCTGTGGTGGAAACAATTATCGAAGACGATGACGTTACGGTGGAGAAATCTTCCGATGGCGTTGTGGAGGTGAAAAAACACGAAAGTACCCAAAGCACTGCCGAGGAACTTTCCATTGAACAGAAATTGCTCTCCTTGTATAATTTGCAACAAATCTGCACCAAGATTGACGACATCCGCATGATTCGTGGCGAACTTCCGGAGGAAATCCGCGACAACGAGGACGAGTGCGAAGGTCTGAACACCCGTATCAGTAAATTCACGGATGACATCAAAAATCTGAAACTGAAGATATCCTCCGAAAACACCAACATAGAGGAAGCCAAAGCCACCATCAAAAAGTACGAGGAGCAGCAGAACTCCGTGCGCAACAACCGCGAATACGAGGCTTTGAGCAAGGAAATTGAGTTCCAACAACTGCAAATCCAAGTGGCCGACAAACACAAGGAGAGACATGAGGCGGAAATTCTGGACAAACAGAACAAAATTGCGGAAACCAACGAGCGCGTGAAGGAAATCCAGGAGATTCTGGAACAAAAGAAAGCCGAACTGGAGGTGATTGTCGCCGACACCCAAAAGGAGGAGGAAGAACTTTTAGCCAAAGCCGAAGAGTTAAAGGCCAAAGTTGATGACCGTCTGCTCACTGCTTTCGAGCGCATTCGCAAGAACGCCCACAACGGTTTGGCCATCGTGAAGATTGAGCGCGACGCCTGTGGCGGTTGCTTCAGCAAAATCCCCCCGCAACGCCAGTTGGACATCTGCCTGCACAAGAAAATCATCGTGTGCGAGGCTTGCGGGCGTATCTTCATCGATGACAAATTGGTGCGCGAACACGAAAACGACGCGCAATAATTGTTAAAATTAAACGTTATGGCATCTTGTACGTCTATTGCGACGTTTTTTAATAGAAACAACTTTTTTATTCACCAAATTAATTAAAAGTATTATGAAAAAAGTATTAAGCGTATTATGCATGGCCCTTCTGGCCGGAGGTATGATTTTCACCTCATGTACGAAAAACTTCAACATTACGGTGAACTCCAACAACGATGCTTGGGGTACAGTGACCGGAGCCGGCACCTATGCCGACGGAGCTACCGCTACTCTGACCGCTACTCCCAAGGAAGGATATCTGTTCGTGAAATGGCAGGACGGTAACACCGAGAATCCTCGTACCATCACCGTCACCGCTGACGCAACCTACACCGCTGAATTTGCAGCTATTCCTGTTGTTCCTGGCGTGAAAGTGACTTTCAACACTGACAACTATGATGCAGGTGCTTACAATGGCGTTTACAACGCAAATCACAGTGCTTGGCAAGTGGTTGCAGCCAAAACGAATGGAGATTATCCTTATGCTGATGTTGCTATGTACACGGGTACATCAACTGGATCACACACTGATCAAGCAACGGATAATGGTCATTTCGCACAAGAAAGTGAGTTCGGATGGGTGGAATACTACCTTGAAGGTTATGTCTATTCCCAAGATGCTCCTGACACTCACTATGGTGACTGGTGGGCTAAGAATGCTACAGTTAAAGTCACGGATTTTGATGCTACCTCCCTCAAAATGACGGCGAATGTGAATGCCGCTATGTTTGATGTGATTGGCGCTTTTGGCGAAGGCGGAACAGGTCTTGCTGCAGCTTCTACCGTTCCTATGATTGTTGATATGACATCTATCAATCTCCAAAGCTCTAAGGGCTTCACCCCGAAAAATCGCAAAGGTGGCAAATTGGTTGCTGCAAGATAATTAAAACCTATTGAAAAAAATAATGCTCACGTTCACACGTGGGCATTATTTTTAAATAGTCAAAAAAAATGAAAAAAATAACGTTACTATTCAGCGCTTTCGCATTATTTTTATTGCTGATGAGCTGCAAAAGTGAGAAATCACTGGTTGAACAATCAGCCATGGGTTATCTTACTGCCATGGGTAATTACAATATATCCGAGGCCGAACCCTACGCAACAGAGGAGACCATCGAAAACACCTTGCATGCCATTGAAAAATACATCATGCCTAATCTGGATCCTAATGTGATCAAACAAAACACGCCTGCGACTATTGAGATAACAGATGTGACCATTGTGGATGACACTACCGCCGAAGTGACTTACAAAAAAACGACCCCCATTCAAGTACAAGAGGGGAAATTAGATATGGTGAAACGTGGAAATGACTGGAAAGCACAAGTCAGCATTCAAATTCCCGAAGCCCTAAAAATAGAATACAAAGCGGACGCGAAAGCACTTGAAGAGAAATACATGGGCAAGATAAAACGTGGTGATCCTAACACAAAGCCCAACATTGATTCAAGGCTCCAACAAAACAAACGCTTGGATTCTGTGTCACAGTAGTATTATCGCGTCGGCTACGACCTCAGCCACGGATTTAATCTCTACTCCGAGCTTGTATTCGTGATTGATTTGCGTGAGCTGGTCGGCGCAGTTGTGGCACGGCGTAATCACAACGCTGGCTCCTGTGGCCTTGATCTGATCAGCCTTGATTTTTCCGATTTTCAGACGGCGTTCGTTGTATTCGCTCATGGCCAACATACCGCCGCCACCGCCACAGCAGAAGTTGTCACTGCCGTAAGGATCCATCTCGATCAGCTCCGGCACCGCCTGCTTCACCACATAACGCAACGAATTGAACAGTCCACCATTACGCACGATGTTGCATGGGTCATGAATCGTGTATTTCTTGTCGTTCAGCGATTTGTCTAATTTTATCTTTCCTGAACGGATATATTCCTCAATCAACTCTACAAGGGAGATCACCTTGAAATCAGGATGTTGTCCCATATAGTTGGGTGCTTCCCAACGGAGGGCGCGGGTTCCGTGACCACATTCGCCCAAAACCAGGGTCTTGCATTTCAACTTCGCCATCTCATCGTACATGTGCTGCGCGATCTGCTTGGCGTGCGCATCATTGCCGGAGAAATAACCATAGTTGGTCACATCGTACATTTCATCGGAGAGTGTCCAGTCGGCGCCGGCCACGTGGAAAATCTTGGCGGCGGCGGCGATGGAGAGCGGGAAGAACTTCGGCTCGCGCGGATTCAGCGTGTAAAGAATCTCCGCATTCTCCTTGTTCAGCGGAATCAGCGTCTCTTCTGTTTCCAACTCATCCTGCAGCTCCTCCTGCATCCAATCAATGGTATCCACGAAATCCTCTTTCGGGATGGCCATGTTGTTCTTGGTCTTCAGTGCAGCATCAACCGTGGCCTGCAACGTTTCGGGCACACATCCCATGGTGGCTAACATCCGACGACCCGTGCGCACCACAAACGGAATATCCACCCCGATAGAGCAGTGCTTCACGCAACGTCCGCACATCGTGCATGCACCATACAGCGAATCGACCATCTCGGCGATGTAGTCTTCCGACAATTCCTTGGCATTCGTCAATTTGGGAGCAGTCTTGCCTAAGAAAGTACAATAGCGGCGGTAGATGGACGACACCATATCAACCTTTCTGCCAGGAATGTATTTCGCTTCCTTGAACGTCTTGAAAAAAAGACAGCTGGTCTCACACAGCCCACAATGTACGCAGGCGTTGAGATGCGTAAGCAGCTTGCTGTCCGTATGTTTGGTCAAGATATTGACGGCCTTTTGAATGCTTTCAGAGGAAATGTCTTTCATACATGTTTATTTTGGGCGCAAAAGTACACAAATTACGAATACACTCCGTCTGATGAATTCACTTCGCAAAGACAGATTGAATGTGTCCAGTACAAAATAAATTTCGGGTTTGTTTTAATGTGTGAGTTTTTTTTGTTACTTTGCAGGACAGATTTATTATTGGTAATAATAGCTGAATGATAAAAAACGCTTATGCTTTCTGATATGAACAACGACAACCACAATATCTGCCGAGAGGGCATAATACGCTCTATCGACGGCGACAGCCTCCAAGTGGAGGTCATCGTGAGTTCCGCGTGCAGCGGATGCCACGCAAAGAGCATCTGCATTCCTTCTGACCGCCGACAGGAGATTATCACTGTGAAAAACACCCGTCATGAAAACTATCAAGTAGGCGAAACCGTAGACCTGCTGTTAGAAACTTCAGCCGGCAACAAGGCGGTGGTGTTGGCTTATGTGCTGCCACTCCTCGTGCTGCTTCTGTTGCTTTTCAGCTGCTTTGCGTTTACACACAAGGAGCTGTTAAGCGTTGGAATCAGTGTTTTAGGGGTCATCGTCTATTACCTGATTCTGAAATCGGCAGGGAAAAAGGTAGAGCGAGGAATTGTTTTCGGAATACGGAAGAAAATGGTTTCCGGCAATTTTCAACCTGACACCCTACAATAAAACAGCGTATTCCCAGAAATTTTACGAAACATTGTATCAGTGATCCGTCGGATGTCATCTTCGGTGACGGCAAAATAACCCGTGCGCTCATCGGCGAAATCCTCGGCGCAACTGTAAAACTCGCCCGTAGCGAGTGTGTTGGCCCGATCCTCCACCTTCAGATTCCGCTCCAAAATGATGGATTCGGCATTGTTCTTCACCTTTTGCAAGTCGTAAGACAATCTGTCATCAAACTGAAAATCACACAGATACTTTGACAAAACCGCATTCGCTTTTTCAATGGGGACTCCATTTGCCGGGCGACCACCCACAAAAAAGAGTCCTGGATCGGCAGAGCCTGACACAGACGCGGAAATGTCTGTAAAAAGATGTTCTTCCAGCACGAATTTGCGGTAAAGGTAGGAACTTTGGCCTGTGCCGAGAATGTCAGAAAGCAGATCGTAAGCACAATAGTCTGTATCCGTGCGGGCGGGCATCAGCCAACTTTTGAAGAGCATGTCATCCGGAACAGGCTTTCGCACCTTTTTATGCCGTTCCTGACCGGGTGGCATCTCCTGCCGATATTGGTGGAGTTTCCGACTTCCAGATGGGATATCTCCAAACCATTTTTCCGCCATCGCAAAAATCTCCTCTGTGTGAACATTGCCAGCAACCACGAGAATTGCATTAGCCGGGCAATAGAACGTGTCGTGGAAATTGCGGACAATATCCATGTCAACCTGCTCAATATGAGACAGTTTCTTGCCGATAGGAAGCCATTGGTAAGGATGCTTCTGGTAGCTCAGCCCGTAAATCTGCATCATCAAGTCGCCATAGGGTTGGTTGAGGCATGTCTCCTTAAACTCCTCCATCACCACATGTTTCTGCACATCTAATCCTTGCTGATTAAAAGAGAGAGCGGCCATGCGGTCGGATTCGAGCCAAAGAGCCGTCTCTATATTATTGGCTGGCAGTACGATATAGTAGCACGTGAGGTCTTGCGAAGTGTAGGCGTTATTGATGGCACCTACCTGCTGTAGAGCAAGGTCGAAGTCTGGTGCGTGTTCGGAACCGCTGAACATGAAATGTTCCATCAGATGGGCAAGGCCAGTACAATTCTCATCCTCGTCGCGGGAACCCACACGGTAAAGTACGTTACAGACTGCCAACGGCGTGGTCCAATCCTCATGAACTAACACATGCAGTCCGTTAGGGAGAATGGTTCTGGAAAAAGGTATTGCCATAGACGCTTGTTTAGGATTGCAAAAGTACACAAAAAAAGGGAATTGTTTTCATTTGGAATAACAGGTCGGTATATACGAGCAGATTGTCAGAACAACATCGGCATCGCCAGCTCCACGATAATAGCCACCAAGACGGCGACGAGTGCCACCGTCACAAGACCGCGCTTACGCCAAGCCATGATGACAGCCACCGCTGTGGCAATAACAGCGGAAACCGTGATGTGAGGCTCCACGCCCGTGGCGGTCGTCGAATAGAAAACATCCGGGAAGGTCATCGCCGACAGCACACAAAACGGGATATAGTAGATGAAATCCTGAATCCATTCGTTCTCCATTTTCTTACGGACGAACCCGATGGGTATCACCCTGATCAGATAGGTGGTCAGGAACATCAGGAACATGCAGACGATAATGTAGTTCATGCCGTCCTCCTTTCTGCCATGGCGCGTCTGCGACGGC
>JAEEKL010000008.1 GCA_016282395.1 Bacteroidales bacterium | reverse complement strand
GGCATGGGCTTCCGCTCCTGACGATTTTGAAGAATCTGTTGACGAAAGTATGGCAAAAATCGTCCGCGGTATGAAAGCCAAGGGCTACGCCGTTGACGATATTGCTGAGATTACGGGCCTGACAGAGGAGGAGATTAAGGGGTTGTGAAAAACTAGGAAAAAGAAGGCACACATCGGGGCATAAAATAGCCTCGACAACAATATTACATACTTTCGGGCTATATCTCAACAAAAAATCGAGTTATCGCCCGAAAGTATGCATTTTTATTTTGCTGTGATTTGATATTTTTTGTCCAAAGACATCGAAAAAACCAGTACTTTTGCCAACCGAAATCATCGAGTGAAATGAGCACGCAAAAAACTGAACTTATCCGCGCCTCGCAAAGCCGGGACGGAGCGTAACCGCCTGATTACCAACCTGCCGCTGTCTGTGCCGCACCCAGAAATGGAGAGGTAGAGACATGCAATGGCGCGTCTCCACGAGGCAATTTCATTTGTCTAAATGTATTCGAGAAAAATTGACCAACAAATCAACAAGAACGGACATTATGAGCGAAAATACAAACATGAACCGCAGGGAGTTCCTGCAGAAGTTGGGGCTGGGCGCGGGCGCGGCAATGGCCATGATGGCGATGAAGCCGCTGAACATCCTGGCTGCCGGGGCGGACAAACCGCTCTTACACAGCGACAACGACGAACCGAACCAGATGACCTACCGGGTGCAGCACGGGTCGGGCGAGAAAATCTCCCTCCTCGGCTTCGGCATGATGCGGCTGCCGGAAAGCCAGGAGGAGGTGAACAGGCTGGTGGACTATGCCATCGCGCACGGGGTGAACTACTTCGACACGGCGCCGATGTACAAGGCAGGCCGTAACGAGTCGCAGACGGGCCGTGCCCTGAGCCGTCACCCGCGGGAGAAATATTACGTGGCCACCAAGATGTCGAACCAGAGCGAGCGGACGTGGAAACTCAGCGAGTCGAAAAAGATGTACGAGAAGTCATTCCGCGAACTTCAGGTCGATTACATTGACTACTACCTGCTGCACAGCGTGGGCAGCGGCGGCATGGAGGCCTTGCGCGGGCGGTTCCTCGACAACGGACTGCTCGACTTCCTGCTGCAGGAGCGCGAGGCGGGACGGATCCGCCACCTCGGGTTCTCGTACCACGGCGATGTCAGCGTCTTCGACTGGTTGCTGAACCATCAGGGCGAGTACCATTGGGACTTCGCACAGATCCAGATGAACTACCTCGACTGGCGGCACGCCTCGTTGGTGAAAAGCGGTTGGAAGCAGGATGCCGATGCCGAATATCTCTATGAAAAGCTAGAGAAGACGGGCGTGCAGGTCGTGGTGATGGAGCCGCTCCGAGGCGGTTCGCTTGCCAAGCTGCGCGACAACCTGAAACAACGGCTCACCGCCCTGCGTCCCGATGACACGCCGGCCTCATGGGCGTTCCGCTGGGTGGACACGCACCCGAACATCCTCACCACGCTGAGCGGCATGAACCAGATGGAACATTTGGAGTCCAACGTGCGCACCTTCTCGCCACTCGACCCCTGCACAGATACCGAGAACCGTCTGTTGGAGGAAATCGCCGACGTGATGGCGGGCTTCCCCGTAATCCCGTGTACCGCCTGCGGCTACTGTATGCCCTGTCCTTTCGGGGTCGATATCCCCGGCAACTTTGCCCGCTACAACGAGGCCGTGGATCAGCAGATACTGCCGCTGCCCGACAAGCAGGCGGCGGATTACACGACCCGCAAGCAGCAGTTCGCCGACGGTTTCCGGAAAACGCTGACCGACACTGGAAAGTGGGCTACCCAATGTACCGACTGCGAGGCATGTCTGAAAAAGTGCCCGCAGCAAATCCGCATTCCGAATCAGATGGAGAGAATTGTGGAGCTGCTTGGGCAAGGATTATAGCCATGCCGTGAAGAATTTCTTCGAATGTTTTCAGATATATGTCGAAACCTGTCTTGAATTGGGCATACTTTGGGACGATCTGCGGGACCGCGGCTGGAAAGTCACGGAGAAAAAACTCACTCCGCCAGCATTCAGCCGTTTGATTCGCAAACCGGAAATGTCCAAGTTGCTTGGCGGTCACATTAATTACGAGAAAGTATCGACTCCGATGCGTATAGCAGCAATGGCATAACGCTATTCGCGATTTGGGAATGTCGCGCGATGAGTTTATTAGTAAGCTTGAAGAAATGTAACAGGGCTTATTCTTCACGCCCCCCCCAACGACTGACTTATTCATTGTTTGTGTAAGAGTTTGGGTACATCAGGTCAATCCGCGACCCAGGCAAAGGCTTGGGTTGCAGGATTGTTTTGTAATTTTACAGCCTTTGTAGTGAACATCTTGGCTTTTTCATGATAAACATAAAGTAGCCTCGATAACAATATTGCAGACTTTCGGGCTATATCTCAACAAAAAATCGAGTTATAGCCCGAAAGTCTGCATTTTTGAAGATTGGCACACCCTTTCATTGAGGCATATCATACATACTTTCGGGCTATAAGTCAATAAAAAACTGAGATATAGCCCGAAAGTATGTAATTTTTTTTGTTGTGGTTTAATATTTTTCGTACTTTTGCGGCGAAAAAATATTGCTGTTATGATACAGAAAGTAGACACTTTGGTCGGGAGAAGAAAAGAACAAGACACTTTGAATCAGATCGTTTTGTCTAAAGAGCCCGAGTTTGTGGTGGTATATGGACGCAGGCGGGTCGGGAAGACATTTTTGGTGAACGACTATTTCAAGGACGACTATGCGTTCAAACTGACGGGTCTTGCCAAGAAAAGCAAACGCGAGCAGCTGGCCAACTTCGCCACCGCACTCAACCGATACGGCGACGGAGTGAAATACAAGAAACCCCGCACGTGGTACGAAGCCTTCGACAGGCTGAGAGAGTTATTGGAAGCCAAAAAGATGAAAGGCAAAAAAGTAGTGTTTATTGATGAATTGCCGTGGCTGGATTCCCGGGGAAGCAATCTTATTTCGGCATTGGAGCATTTCTGGAACGACTGGGCGAACACACAATCTGACATCGTTCTCATCGTATGCGGTTCGGCCACCTCGTGGATAACAAAGAAAATATTGAAAAACAAGGGCGGGCTGCATAACCGTGTCACACAAAAGCTCTACCTTCGTCCATTCACGCTGGCGGAATGTAGGGAGTACATCATTAGCAGGGGACTGGCGATGGAGGATAAGGAAATTGCCGAGTGTTATATGATTATGGGCGGCATCCCTTTTTATTTGAAAAACCTGCGTAGAGGGGCCAGCCTATCGCAAAACGTGGACGAGATGTTCTTCGCTGAAAGAGGGCGGTTGGCGGATGAGTTTGACGCTCTCTACGCCTCACTTTTCGACAAATCGGAGAATTACATCAAAGTGGTGGAAGCGTTGAGCAAGAAGAACAAAGGGCTGACGCGGGAGGAAATCCTGCAGGCCACCAAGTTGACCAACAACGGCCATTTCTCCAAAATTCTTGAAGACTTGGCTAATTGCGATTTTATCCGCCGTTATAGAGGTTATGGGAACAATGCGAGAATGTCGGTTTACCAACTGACAGACCCGTTCACCCTGTTTTACTACAAGTTCATCAAGAAAAATGCACCCTACGACAAGCCGTTTTGGCAATACCAGATCGGCACACGTCAGCACGATACATGGGCGGGGCTGGCATTTGAGCAACTGTGCCTGAATCATCACATACAGATTGAACAGGCTCTCGGCATATCGGGGACGGCCACAAAGGTCTATTCATGGACCACAAAGCCAGATGCGACAGAGAAAGCCCAGATAGACCTTGTAATCAAAAGGGCCGACAAAGTTGTAAACGTGTGCGAGATGAAATTTTATGACGACATCTACACGATGAAGAAGAAGGATGCCGACTATATTGAACGACGGGTAAGGATATTCAGGAACGAGGAAAAAGTCAGGACGGCCATTCATCCGGTGCTCGTCACAACTTACGGATTGGCTGATAACCCGTACAGTCATGTATTCCAAAATGTAGTAACGTTAAAAGATTTATTTGAGAAATAATGAGCACGCAAAAAACCGAACTTATCCGCACCTCACAAAGCTGGAACGGCGCGGAACTGGCTGATTACCAGCTTGCCGCTGTCGGTTCCGCACCCGGAGATGGAGAGGTAACCAAGATTATCCATAGCGAATACTTATGATAAAATGAAAAATATCAAAACAAATCCAATATGAAACGCATTACCAAATTTCTCACGGCTTGCTGTCTGATGGTGGCGGCTGTGGCGCTGGCGATCGGTGTCAGCGGATGCCGTAACAACCAACCCGAGTATTGCACCGTGAAAGGGACTATCAAGGGACTAAAAGAGGGAACAAAAATCAGACTGGAAGACGAGTTCGACCATTTCAAGGTTATTGAGACGACCCGTGTCAAGGATGGACACTTTGAGTTCCATCCTCGTATCTCATCGCCAACCCACGTGTATTTGTATTCGCAGGACGACACGCAATTGAAGGATTTCTTCCTGGAGCCGGGAACGATTGTCGTCGATGTGGACGCCTCTGACGAAGAAGATTATGAGGTCAATAACGCGACAGGCACTGCCGCCAACGATATCTT
>JAEEKL010000075.1 GCA_016282395.1 Bacteroidales bacterium | reverse complement strand
TGTCGTTCAGGAAGATGAACATCCCGCATCCGGCGCTGTAAGGGATTTTCCAACAGGTCACCACGCTCGATCGGAAGAGGAAATGCCGATTCGGAAGAAACACCAGGAACAGAAGCAGCCCGATGGCGTTCTGGACAATCCCCCACGTCCACTGCACCATCGCGCAAAGCAAAAATCTGACCGTTTTCATAACATTAAGCAAGCCATTGAAATCCCTTAGACGTGATATAGTCATTGTTTTCAGATTCGCTGCAGCCATTGGTTCATGAAACGATCATAAACGATGTACCCTTCCGGCATACGATAGAGCAACTCCTTTTCGCATAGGACGTCCAGGGCGGTTTTTACGCTGCTGGATCCAGACAGGCCGTGTTTCTTGATGAACTCTTTGCCCATAGGCTGCTCGGCCACCCTCTCCTTAGCTACCGCCCGAAGCAATGAGAATTGGTTGTCGGTGAGGAACATCACAAGACTTTCATATTGAGGTTTTTTACTCTCTACAACATTTAAGATGGTCTCCCGAAGTTGGGCGGAACTGGAAACGATTCTGAATTTTTCGTACAATCTGTTCAGAACGGATTGGACATACCAAGTATAGCCATCGTAAGTGTCGTAAAGCTCACGAAACACCTCGCGGTCCAGTCCACCTTTGTTCGTTTCAAAGAAGTTGTTGGCGAACTGATAGTACGTCTCTTCGTTAAGAGGAGCGAGATTCAATATGTCCGTGCTTTGGTAGAAAGGGCGTTGCGGGGAGGTGAACATTTCGGACATTATATGTTTCTTGCTGCCCGAGAAGACGAAATGGATGTTATGCGAGAACTGAATGTAGGACCGGAGCATCGCCTCTGTTCCGGATTCCGGATATTCGTTGATTTGCTGGAACTCGTCAATGGCGATGAAAACTTCGCGCTGAATTTTGTTGAGATAAGTGAAAATGTTCCGAATGGTCATTTCCGATTGCGTCGGATCCACATTTAATGTCACATTCGGCATCCCGGTGAGGGCATCCACACCAAGAACCGGTCTCAAGGAGCCGAGCATCTCCAACATCTTCTTGCCCAACATCTTGCTTTTAGAGAGCGTTTCGTTGAGCACCGCCGTACCAAGTATACGCACAAATTCGCTTTGGCTTTTGGTAGGGAAGATGTCAATGTAGATGCAAATCGCGTCCTTGTTTTCGGATTTGATATGGTGAAAGGTATTCCAAATCAGCCCTGTTTTGCCTAATCTTCTTGGAGAAATCAGCGTAATATTGCGCCCATTATAGAGCGTTGAAGTCATAATTTCGGTCTCTTCAATACGGTCGCAAAAGTACTCTGGACTCTCGTAACCTTGGCATATAAAGGGATTTACAACCTTTTTCTTCATAATATTCAGACTATAAATGTTCAATATTCATTACGTAATTTCCGTAACGGAAAAACTGAAATGCAAAAGTACAAAAAATATCATATTAGGAAAGATAATTCCAATAATCCAATACTGTATCACTGCAATAATTTTTTCAACTTCCCTCCCCCGCGTGCGGGATGCACGCCGCAAGCTCCTCTTTCAATAGAATTGCCCATTATAACTATATACAAATCAATTACTTATACCCCCCGAAAACATAAAAAATCGCACTTTTTTTGCAACGATTCGAGCTTTTTTCGTTAGGAGATTAAACAATTATGAATTAAGAATGATGAAAGACGATAATACGATAAAATCCACCGACTCCCTGCTCCCTGCTAACTACTAACTACTAACCCTTTAAACCCCAACAATATGAAAAACCGCCTCTCCCTTTTCGTGGCCGCCCTCGCCACCCTTTTCGTCACCCTCACCGCCTCCGCCCAGGGCGAGTGGAAGTGGGCGAATTGGTGGAGCGGGACAGGTGGAAATCCGACAGATTATTACAACAGTATAGTTAAGACCTCCTTTGACGAAGAAGGTAATATATACGTCTTTGGTCAAATGGCAGGACAATTGACATTTAACGGGTCTCCATTTATGTTCATTAGCAACCCCCAAGTTTATGGTTCGACCAACAGGTCAAGCCTCTTGGCCAAATTTGACACTCTTGGCAATATGTTGTGGTACAAGGTGGTGAAAAGTAGTGAAAGTGTTCCCTGTTACCCATTTTGGATGGAGGTGAGGGATAACAAAGTCTATATTTCTGGTAATTTGTCTTTAGATTATGTAGAAAATACTGCGACAGTATTCATACAACAAATTCTCTGGATTGAGATTACAGTATTTTTTGTATTTTTGCCCTTTCGTATTAAAAATCAAATGAATTTATGAAGAAAATATTAGGCATTGGCAACGCACTGGTGGACATTTTAGTGCATATTGATAACGACAAGATTCTTAATCGCCTGGGATTGCAGAAAGGCGGTATGGAAATGATTGATGCACAGCGGAAACGCGAGATTCTAGAGGTCATCGCGGAGATGCCGCAGACCATTGCCACCGGTGGCTCTACCTCCAACACCATCCATGGACTAGCCCGCCTCGGCTCTGTCGCCGGCTATATCGGAAAAGTCGGAAACGACGACCTCGGACATCGTTTCCGTGAGGAGTGTGACCGTTTCGGTGTAATACCGCATCTCATTGAATCCAAAGAGGATACAGGTGTAGCTATCACATTCATCTCACCCAATGCGGAACGCACCTTCGCCACTTACCTTGGTGCAGCTGCAACCATGCAACCCGCCCAAGTGGATACGAAAATTCTGGAAAACTACGACATTATTCACATCGAGGGTTACCTCATATTCAACCATGACTTGATTTTAGATGTCTGCCAAAAAGCCAAAGCATGCGGCTTGCAGATTTCCATGGACATGGCCAGTTACAACCTCATCGAAAGCAACCTCGACTTCGTGAAAATGCTCCTACGAGACTACGTTGACATCATATTCGCCAATGAGGAGGAGGCCAAGGCTTTTACAGGTGTAGATAATGTAGAGGCACTGCGTGTACTTGCCGAATACTGCCCCATAGCCATCGTGAAGGTCGGCAAAGACGGCTCCTACATCCAAATGGGCAGAGAGGTCACCGTCGTTTCGCCTGTAGTCGTTGACAATCCAGTGGACACCACCGGCGCCGGCGACATATACGCTTCCGGTTTCCTCTATGGTCTCGTCAACGGCTACGATGCCTTGAAATCCGGCAAACTTGCCTCTTATCTGGCCGCAAGACTCATCGGTCATGTGGGTGCTAAATTACCTGACGACGAATGGGTTGAGGCAAATAAACAAAGGCAGCAGCTATAATGAAAAAAACGGGAATTTCTTCCCGTTTTTTGAGCCACTTGTGAGACTTGAACTCGCGACCTACGCATTACGAATGCGTCGCTCTACCAACTGAGCTAAAGTGGCTGGTTTTGCGCGGCAAAAATACACTTTTTTTCGATATATGACAATTTGGCGATATTTTTTTCTTTCAGAATTGTTGACCACCCTTGTCTGACTGGCCGTCTATCTTTCACAACAAAAAGAATATCAATGTGTTGTTGCTGACCACAAACTATTTTCAATATCGAAACTGACAAGGAGGGCAGGCTCTTCCACATTCCTTTCACTTACCGATTGGAAGGCATGATTTCGGAAAAATATCCATATCTAACCACAAAAATCGCACACCGCCAAAATCATCTGCATGTAGCATGGAAAAACAGATACATTGTATATTTCAGAAAATCATCCCGACAGATTCTACCAACATGCCGCAAAGGACTGGTGGTGAATCTCCCCTCTTGCAATCATTGCCTTTTTATAATCTCTCCTTCACTTTCTCCAGCACCCGCATAATATCCTCCTCGCTGAACGTCATCGGGGCGGAGTAGTTGATGGAATCCTTGGCCACCATGCGGGTGAGTTCCTCATAATCGGACTCTTTCACGGGCAACGGCAATGTGTCGAGGCCGCAGGTGACAATGAGATCTTTGACGGCCTGCAGGAACCGCTCGGCTGCAATGCGGTCTTCCGTGTGAACATCCGCCAACCCGCAATAACGGGCCATCAGAGCATATTTTCTTAGACAAACCTCCTTTTGATACTCCAGCACAGGCAGCATCATCAGCGTGATGGCCTGACCGTGGGGGATATGGTACTTGGCTCCGATGCTGTGCGCGAAGGCGTGTACGTAGCCCGCGAGCTGCGTGTTGATGGCGTTACCGCCGTACATCGCGGCGCGGCACATCGCCAATCGCGATTCGATATTCTCCGGCTCACGCATCACCACGGGCAGATGATGCAGGATCAGCTTCATGCCTTCCAAGGAACGGTAGGCATCCTCCACATCGACCGCCACATCGCTCACCGTTCCTTCCACCACGTGGCTGAGGGCGTCCATGCCGCAGGCGGCGGTCACCATCTTCGGTGCGTGGATGGTCAGTTCGCTGTCGAGAATCACGTGCGTCACGTCCAGACCGACAATGACGGTGGAACCTTTCGAACCGCGAGTGCGGGTCACCACCGCACCTACGGTGATTTCCGCGCCCGTACCAGCGGTGGAGGGAACGGTAATCATCGGCAGGGTCTTGCCCGGCACAATCAGGAACTTGACGAGCAGAGCTCTGGTGCTGAGATGCGGCAACCGCACACCCGCCACTATCATCTTGCAGGTGTCCATCACCGAACCGCCGCCCAACGCAACCACACACTCTGTGTTGTGCTTCTGGGCTATTTTTCGTCCTTTTTCGATCAGCGCAGCCGTCGGTTCGGAATCGATGCCATAGAAGAGAGTGTGCCTCACGCCAGCATCCTTCAGCGACTGAAGAATTTTCTGTTCGTAGCCAAGCTCGCGCAAGGTCTTGTCGGTGACCACCAGGACATGTTTGTAGCCTTTCTCCTTGCAGATCTCGCCGATCTGCGCCCGTGCGCCGTGACCTTCCACGACTTGCGGCTCTGGCAGCGGCACGTGGTGAATCACTTTGCCCGGCAACTTATGAATCTGTCTCCTAAAAATATACGTGTCCATAACTGCTAACTACTAACTGACTTTCACCCATGGTATTTCACAAAAAAGCCGGCAGCAAGCACCGCCAACACTATGAAGGCAACTAACAGCACAATCATGATGGTAAAAGCCACGACGGTTTTCAGGATGGTGCGCCACCAGCTGAAGCCGCTCATCTGCTTGAGCGGGATGATTGTGAGAAACAAAGCATAAGAAGTAAATTTTGTCAAGCTGAAAAAATCGAACACGATGGAATAGACGGTGTACATATTGGCAATATAGACCAACGAGATAAAGAGCTCGGGATAGCGCAAATCGGGGATGTTCGGGCTGTGCCGGAAGAAGAGGTAGAGGATGCCGGAAATCAACATCAACATTAACAAGATGTTAATGCTGGGATATTTTTGTTCGAAACGTTCTATCTTATCCAATGTGTTATAAATGATGGAATAAATTCGTGACTCCATAGGATAATCTTCTTCAAAAGAACTATGAACACCCTCTTCATCGACGGTGACACCTTGCACCTTTGTAGGAAAATTATCTTCAAGGGTACTCGTTGTATTGGATGTTCTTCCATTGTCATGCTCCTGTCTCATCCCCTCGGTGACAGATTTGGAATCGTCGTGTAGGGCGTGCCCTGTGATGTTCAGTCCGTGGGTCACGAGGAGGGAGACCGCCGCGAGCAGGAAATACATCTTGAAAGGGGCGAAGTAGGAGGCCCTCATACCGCGCAGGTAGTCGAGAATCAGGTAGCCGGGGCGCAGGATGAGGTCAAGGATGGTGCGGAACATGCCGCGCTCGCCCATGCCGTAGGCTTCCGCAAAGTTCTCCGCTGCCACCTTCATGGAAAAACGGTCTGTGTTTGCCGCCTGTCCGCAGCGGGGACAGTAATTGCCAGTATAATGGTCGTGGCAGTTCAGGCACTCGTGTTCTTCCTGCGACATCGGAGCGACCTCGCGGGGTCGTTCCCGCCACGCACGGAACCGCTGGGTTTTCGCTTTAAGGTTGAATTTCTTCTTCATAATTACGGCGCAAAAATAAGATTTTTTTTTGCAAATATCTGCTGAAATTGCAGAAACGTTTCATATAATGATTCCTGTGAAAAAAACATTTGTCTGCGTATATTCGGAATTTATGTATATTTGCCGCAATTTCAAAAAAGAGTAAAAAAGCACCAATAAGACCGATTGACATTCATTTCTTAACCAAATTTATATCACTTAAATTCCAACCATTATGAAAAAACTGTTATTTTTACTTATTCCCGTGCTGTTTGTCGCCTGCAAGAGTGACGAATACCTGTACAAGTACAATGAGAGCACAGCCCGTTACTTGCAACCCAGCATGTCGGGATTCATCACCCCCACCACTGCCGACCTCAACGTATCGCCCACACGCATCTCCCATTCGGAGACATTCGCCAACGAACTCACCGAGGACGATTTCGCTGTATCCGGCACCAGAATCAAGGGGGCAAGCGATGATGAGACCTCTAAATTAGTAAACTACGAGTCGCCCCTGATCCAGTACATGAAGAACTACACTATCGGGCAGGCGGTGAAGAAATACCAAGCCGACATCATCGTGGGTCCCATCTTCGAAATCAAGACCTCCGACAACTACGAGACCATTACCGTAACCATCAGCGGATACCCAGCCTCCTACACCAACTTCCGCAAGACCACCGAGGCTGACATCAACCTGATGGACAAGGTGAGCAAAATCGGGCAGTCCGACACGGCCACGCGTACCCCGAAAATCATATACGTGAACTAAAAACCGACATCATGAGAAAATTGTTAAAGATTATGGCATTCCTGCTCATCGCCTTGACCCTTGCCTCCCCCAACCTTTCGGCACAGGTGGGCTCCTCCAAGGTGGTGAGCACCAAAAAAGTAGACGCCAAAAAAATCGTCAAACAGAAAAAGATTTTCGCGCCCGTTGACAAACGGTGGGAGAATTCCATCCGCCTACTATACGAATTCCCGATTTCCGCAGGCATCCACTACGACGGCATGTACCGTGTACACAAGGCTGTCGGAATCGGATTCGGAACAGGATACAACTACGTGTTCAGAGATTTTAACAGAGGGAACTCTTTCCATCGGATTCCGCTGTATGCAAAAGCCCGTTTCTACATTGTTGGTGAGAAAAAGGTGAACCCGTTCTTCGGAATTGCGCAAGGCATTGACATGGGTTTTTATAAAATACTGACTGATGGTAGTGAATATGGCATTACTGCCGACCCCCAGCATGTGGTGTCCGAATGGATGTTTATAGGGTCGCACACCCGCTTGGAGTTCGGTCTCAACATACGCTTTAATGCCAGAAGAAGCATGTTCTTTTCCATAGAGGGAGGGCTTTCGGCAAATCCGGATGTTGGTCATATCATTGAGAACAACACCCCCTATTTTGGTGGGTATCATCATTATTACCCTGCATTCGGTGCCAACATTGGTTTCACCTTTTAATTTAGAGCCTTATGAAAAAGTTATTAATATTCATCGCATTGATTGCGCAAATGGTTTTGTTTTCCACCTGCGACAAAGAGCTTAACCGCAGCAAGTTCCCCACCGTAACCACCGCAACACCGGCGATAGAGAACGGAAAGATAATGGTCGGAGGCGAAGTCACCGATGACGGGGGCAGCGAAATCACCGACAAAGGGGTCTGTGTCAAAGACTTGAACGCCCATTTTTATACCAGTTGGGAGAATGAGAGATTAGATTTAGACTGGTGTATGGAATCGTTCAGTGCCGGACCGGGAAAAGGCGTGTTCTCTCTTGAAACGAGCTTGCCCGAGGGTGAATACAAAGTCCGTGCGTATGCCGTCAACAAGAAAGGTGTCGCATACGGGGAAATTGTCACATTCACGCAAGGGAGTCTGCCCTCTTTCAGAGCATTTACCGTCTCCGGTATTAGCCCGACCTCTGCAACAGCGACCGCAATCGTTCAAGGCACGGACATTAGCGAGCGCGGCTTCTGTTGGAGCACTTCGTCAAATCCAACCGTCAATGACCATTTCATTAAAGTGGGGTCGGGGCAAGGAGATTATTCCAGCAATCTGACGAATCTACAGCCTAACACCCAATACTACGTGAGAGCATACGCCAAAAACACATACGGAGTCTGCTATTCCAATGAAGTCAATTTTGTAACCTATCAGGCTTGTCCATCCACCGTGAATGACTATGAGGGCAACACCTATAATGTGGTGGCTATCGGTTCCCAATGCTGGATGAAAGAAAACCTGAAAACAGCACACTTCAACAACGGCACCTCCATCCCCTTGGTTCAGGATTCCACCGCATGGTCGAACCGCACCGCTCCGGCATACTGCTACTACGACAAAAGCAGCTATGGTAACCTCTACAACTTCTACGCTGTTGCCACTGGAAATCTGTGTCCAAGCGGCTGGCACGTTCCCTCCTACAATGAAGTGTTCACAACGCTGTACAATGCTTTGGATGCCTCGAATGTCGGCGGGAAAATGAAAGTCACTGGCACAACTTATTGGATGTCGCCGAACACTGGGGCCACCAACAGCTCCGGATTCTCCGCACGAGGCGGCGGATACAGACCCAACGGATATGGCTTCGACGATATCCGCAAAAGCGCAGTGTTTTGGACTACATCCACATACAACTCCGATTTTACATACGATTTCATGATGAGTTACGATGCTGGCGAACTATACCGATACGGTTCCTCCTCGTACGACTACTCCATCAGCAAAAAAAGCGGACTTTCCGTCAGATGTGTGAAAAACAACAGCAAACACACCTACGAGGATAGCAATATTCCCGCCACTCCAGCAAAATCACGGGAGGCACGACACTGATTTCTGTTAACAATACATTATCTAAAAGGAGTCCAAACATAAATGTCGGACTCCTTTTTTTTTCGGAATAAGATAAAGGACGTAACTGTACCCGTTTTATCGCATCCCGTTCCGCCACTTTTCAACAACGGCATTGAAATCTGCTGGAAGCTCCGACTCAAACAGAATGTTCTTGCCGGTAATCGGGTGTTTGAAGCCGAGCGACTTGGCGTGCAGCGCCTGACGTGGCATGAGGGTGAAACAGTTGCGGATGAACTGCTGGTATTTGGTGAACGTGGTGCCTTTGAGGATGCGGTTCCCGCCGTAAGCCTCGTCGTTGAAGAGCGGATGTCCGATATGTTGCAGATGGACGCGGATCTGGTGCGTGCGGCCAGTCTCTAACTGACACTCGATCAGCGTCACATAACCGAACCGCTCCACCACGCGCCAATGCGTGACCGCGTGCTTGCCTTGGTCGCTGCCCTCGGGAAAGACGGTCATCACCATACGGTCTTTGGGGTTGCGCCCTACGTTGCCCACAATCGTGCCGGAGTCCTCCTCCATATCGCCCCACACCAACGCCCAGTACTTGCGTTCCAGGTCGTGGTCGAAGAACGTCTTGGCTAACCGCATCTGCGCTAGCTCGTTCTTGGTCACCGCCAACAAGCCCGAAGTGTTCTTGTCGATGCGATGCACTAACAACGGCTTCATCGGGGAGCCGTCCTCTAATTTCTGGTCGCGGAGGTAGTAGTACAGCGCATTAACCAACGTTCCCGTATAGTTCCCGTATGCCGGATGCACCACCATGCCCGCCTCCTTGTTGACAATCAGGAGATCATTGTCTTCATAGACGATATTCAGCGGGATGTTTTCGGGCAGAATCTCGGTGTCGTTGGGCGGGTTGGGCATCAGCACGGAGATGGTGTCGCCAGGGCGCACCTTGTAGTTCTGCTTCACGGGCTTGCCGTTCACTAAGATGCAATCCGCCTTCGCCGCCTGCTGCACTTTGTTGCGCGACGTGTTGGCAATCAGGTTGAACAGATATTTGTCAATGCGGAGCATCTCCGTGCCCGCCGTGACTTCGAACCTGAAATGTTCGTATAATTCGTCTTTCTCCTCTGGATTCTTAACAGTATCATTCATAATTCTTGGCTTTGAAACCCCACACTGCGGCCTATGCCTTATGTGGGGTTAATTGCACTCCGTGCGTCTTGTCCCTTCGAGACTGCTCAAGGAATATCTTTAAACAAACACGTTTCAATAGGCACAAAACCTCGACCCTTGAATCTCGACCCTTGAACCCACTACCTATTGCACGCCTTGCAAATAATCTTCTTCGCCTCTTCGTTCTCCAAGATGCATGACGGCAGCTTGTCAATCAGGCCGCACAGGCGAGCCGCATTCCTGTCTGCCGCCAATTGCAAAGCCTTTGTGAAGAGACCGCTCAGGTAGGTTTCCTCGCGGTGCGCCGCCAGAGAGACGTATGAAAAGATAAAGTCTTCTGAGATGGTCGGGTCATCAAGGAAGGGTGTCATCAGCGACAGGGAATACATGTAGTCATGGCGTTTGTTAAAGTACGATGCCAGTTTGAAGGCGTTTTTCCAACTGTCCAATTTTTCATTGCGGATTTCCTTGATTTTGGCGTAAGTGCTGTTAACCAATGCTGTAGTCTCGGTATTAGCGGGCATCGTGTCCAAGTAGTTGATGACTTTGAACTGATATTCGAGATTCAGGCTGTTCACGCGGTCTTTCGGGATGGCTGGGATGGTGTAGAGTTTGTCGATGGCGGCCTGGGTCTTGGCGATGTCAGCCGTGGAGTTGATGGTGGCGGCAAGGACATCGGCAATGGTGGTGTTGTACATCAGCAACTGGTTGTTTGTGTTGAGGTTATAGATTTTCGTCATCTGCTCGGCCATGGCAGGAGTCAACTTCGAACTCTTGTAGTATTGGGCGTACAATTTGTTGTTCAGCAACGTCTGATACTCTTTCTTAAACGGAATTTCCATCTTTTCCAATGAAGACGAAGAGAACTTGCCGTTTTCAACCTGTTTGAGGATGTAGTCCTCCACCGACATGGCGAAACCGAGCTTTTTCGAATCTTTGACGGCATTGTTGAACTTCCACAAGGCGAAAGCCTCCTCGCTGGACGGGGAGTCGGCGTAGTAGGTCACCGATTGACGGAGTTCCATTGTACGGAGCGGAGCCAAGTAGTTGGTGTCCAGTATTTTGGCGGCATAACGATTGTATAGGCGCAGTTCCTTGGCGGCTTCCTCTAACGTCTTGAAACTCAAATCGTAATATTCCTCGTGTTGGGTGATTTTCTCCTTGAACTCGTCCCAGCAGTAGTCATAGACCAGCTTGATGTCCATGCCAGGGAAATATCTTTGCAAATCTTTCTTAACGGCGGCGGCACGTTTTTCCTGGATGGTTTTGTAGGAGGCGTCTTGGTAGTAGTCGGGGGAGATGTGGGAGATGAGCTCCACGCTGTTGACCTTATATTGCGGCATGTTAGGGTCTTTCTTGTCTAAGTTGAAACCAGCGGCGGTATAATCGACTTTTTTGGCATCGTATGGGAATGATACGCTGAAAGTGCCGTCTTCAGGTGAGATTGTCCATTCGCCGGTGCTCTTGATGCCCACCTCGTCCTTCACGAAATTGATTTTCTCAGTGTAGTCGGCGCCTTTGCTCTCAATGTGCTTGGCGATGACGGAGCGGCACACGCGGTTGCCCTCCTTCAGCACCAGCACGGCGAGTTCCAGATTCTTGCTGTCGTCAACATTGTCGGGCAGCGTGCCGAGTTTCGCGATGAGTTTGCCGGACTTGAGGTTGGCATTCTCGTTGGCGGCCATCATCTTCTCGAAGGTGATCGGCTTGGTGACCGTTCCGCGATGGTAAAGGTCGTAATCCACCTGATGGTTGTCACACTCGTACTGTCCCTCCTGAATGATGTCGATAGCGATGGCGTCGCCGTCTTTGCCGATCAGCCGCTTCAGTTCCTTATGGTTGTCGCAGTTGATGTAAATCTCGCCGTTTTTGTTTACGGAGACCCATTCGGAAAGAACCTCCAAACCGGGTTCCGAAGCACATTTCTTGCAGATTTTCTCGTCATAACCTTTCAAACCGGCCTGTCCTTTGGTATAGGGGACATCCTTATCATTGTAAGCTGCTTTGTAATGGTTAAACGCGCGGTCGTTGCCTAATATCAACGAGAGGTACATGCTCTTCATCGCAGCGTCTGTGTTGAATCCAAGCCCCATGTAGGTATATTGCTCATTCAGCATGACATCGGCGGTCTTCACATTTTTGAGGATGGATTGGACAAGCGCGAGAGAAAGGTCGTAATACGTATATTCGGTCTCGCCCAAATAGGCCTTCGCTTTGGCTACCAGTTCCTCGCCGTTGCCAGCCAGACCATATTTTCGCAGTCGGAAATAAGTCGTCTTATACGGTGCGTTGTTTTCCAACGTTTTCTCATCTTTGGACGCTTGGAAGTCAGCTTGGTACTGTGCTGTGGAATCCAAACTGACATCGTGTTTCATTTTCGGGACATAGCGGAACTCGGCGCGGGCCATATCAACCATATCGGTCAAACATTGGTACAGAATTTTCTCGTCGTAATTGTTCGGCGCAAAATTCCGCACATATTTGGCATTTTCCTTCAATGATACGGGATTGAATTTGCTATACTGATTTTCTGTTTGAGAAAATGATAAGATGTTGAAAAACAATACTATAAAAAGAGTCGAAAGGATAGATTTTATATTCATAAGCAACAATTTTAAGATTTCAATTTAAATTTAGCAAAGGTACATATTTTTCAAAACCAACACGCAAAGGTTAATTTTTTTATTTTTGCATTTGTTTTCAAAATGGATATAAAAAGACCGATTATAATGCTGGAATTCAAAAATATAGTTCTGATATATTTGGCGATCGTCACGGTGGTGACTTTTTTCGCGTATGGCATCGACAAATGGAAGGCGCAGCACAAGCGTTGGCGCATTCCGGAGAGCGTGCTGTTGGGCTTGGCGGCCATCGGCGGCAGCGTCGGGGCGTGGTTGGGGATGCAGGTGTGGCATCACAAGACCCAGCACAAAAAGTTCAAGTACGGCGTGCCGGCGATATTTGTCGTGCAGGTGGCGCTGGCGATGTGGTGGCTGTCGGCGAATTAAGCGAATTGGGCGAATTGTACGTTTTCATTACTGTTGGTCCGCTTTTTGGCGCAGTCGGATGGTAATTTTGCCGCGCGGCATTAAAAACACTAACTACAATTTTATATGCATTCTGAAAACATCGCCGCACAAGATAGCTAACTTTTTGCTATTTTTGCGCACCATTTTTCTATGTGATGATGAAAAAAATTTTGTATATCGGTATTCTGCTGAGTCTGACGATATTGGCTCAAGCTCAACGTTTTACCTCTTTCTCAAAAGACCCTTCCAAAACCGTGGAAGAGATGAAAGAGTTTTATTCGACAGTGCCTAAAGACCGCCAGAAAGATGCCAAGGAGGTTTTGGAAGCCTTCGAGGTGATGTGGACTACTCAAATGGACGAGGAAAACCAGCAAGTCTTCATTGAGGAAGCCAACAAGATGGTGAAGAAAAAACACCGCCCTTTCCCCCATTTCCAAAGCTATATCAACACTTATCGCATTTTTTTGGGTAGCCAATATGCCAATGAGACAGAAACCTGGCAGAAAATCCTGAGTTATCACATAGGGCAAAGTTCCACCTTCTTCCACGACAAGATGAAAATTTACGAGCAGTTCTTCAAAGAGAATATCATGAACCATGGCGACAACGTCAAATGGGTGGCCATGGGTTTTGCCGATCATTTGGGATTTGACGGGGAACCCTGTTTCGATTTCAAGGATATTGACCTTTGGGGCTATTCTGCCAAGGACAGCCTGATTGTCAGTGGCGTGAACGGACGGTATTATCCTGACAAACTGACATTCAAGGCAAACGGCGGTTTCATTTCGTGGGATCGGGCTGGCTTGGATCCGAATGTCAAGGCCAAGCTGAAGACGTACGACATTGATTTGCGTTTCCCAAAAGTGGTGGCCAACGATGCGTTGTTCTACTATCCGAAGCTGTTTGCAAACCCGATTGTCGGGCGCGTAGAGGACAAGGCCATGCTGCCCACCGCCGAGGAGAAGGCCACCTACCCCCGTTTCATCAGCCAGGAGGCAACCCTGCCTGTGAAGAATCTCTACAAGGATGTGGACTATGTGGGCGGCTTTGAGATGCGAGGAGCTTCCATTTTTGGTACTGGACAGGGTGACACGTTGGCCATCGTCACCATCTACAATGAAGGGAATGTCATCATCACAGCCCGCTCCCGCAGCTTCCTCATCCGTCCCACCAATCTGCTTTCGGAAGATGCACAAGTCTCCCTCTATATTGAAAACGATTCCATCTACCATCCTGCTGCCAATTTTAAATACGACAACGAGAAGAAATCACTGCTGATTTCCCGACCCAAGCAGGGTGTTGGACGCTCACCTTTCTTTGACTCCTACCACAAATTAGACATGTATGTGGAATCCGTGCAATGGGTCACCACCGAGAAACGTATAGAGCTTAAACCCATTGTTGGCAACACCAGTGACCAGGAGGCTTATTTTGAGTCGCAGAACTACTACGAAGATGAGGTAATGCACGAAATCGCCGGTTATAACACGACAAACCCGCTTTACACGCTTTGGCAGCTATTCAACAGTGCAGGTTACGAGGACCTCTCTATTGAAGATGTTATCCGCTGGTTCAACAAGCCGCCATTGGACATCAAGGCAATGATGATTGACTTTGCCGCCCGCGGCTTCATTGAATACGACATCAACAACAACCGCATCCACTATCGCAGCAAAATCGCTCAATATCTGAACAATCAGGTGAAGAAAAAAGACTATGACTACATCAAATTGGAATCGAAGACGCACTACGCTTCGTTGGATTTGGCCACCAACGACCTGAAAATTACCGGCTGTGAGTTTTTCGTACTCAGCGACCCGCAGATTGTGAACGTATATCCTATGAACGAACTGGTCACAGTCAAGAAAAACCGGGACATGGTTTTCTCCGGCCGGGTCATCGGTGGCTTGTTCGACTTCGTAACCCACAACTGTAAATTCGACTACGACCGCTTCCTCGTTGACATGGACATCATAGACACGCTGATCATGTATGTGGAGGACAAAAACGGTCCGATGGACATGTACGGCGACTACAAGCTGCAACGTGTGCGCAGCGAGATTCAGGAACTTTCCGGTGTGCTGTACATCGATGTGCCGGGCAACAAGTGCGGCATGGTTGATTACCCCGACTACCCGATTTTCGAGGCACGCAAGGGCGGAAAGGTCTTCTATGACAAACCTTACGTTTTGGGAGGGGTATATGACCGGAATCGGTTCTACTATTCGGTCAACCAGTTCCGAATTGTCAACCTTGACAATTTCGTGATTGACTCCATGAAATTCACCGGAGCCCTGATTTCCGGCGGCATTTTCCCTGACATTGCCGAGCCCTTGAAGGTGCAGTCCGATTTTTCCTTAGGTTTTGTCCATAACACAAACGGATTGCCCATGTACGGTAACAAAGGCGGCTACCAGGGTCGTATCAGTCTTAGCAACAGGGGCTTACGTGGAAAAGGTAATATCGACTACATCACCTCGCACACTTTTTCTGACAGCTTGGTCTTTTACTTGGACTCCACCAATGGAGCCGCAAACCGGCATATAGTTGACGAGCAGATGGCGGGTACAGAATTCCCGCCAGCTTCCGTCAATGAAGGCTATTTGCACTGGGAACCCTATCAGGATCAGATGTTTATCCACACCATCCAAGAGCCTATGGATTTGTTCCGTGAGGCACAGCTTACGGGTAATTCCAAGATTACGCCGAGCGGCATGTTCGGCACCGGCATCGTGAAATTCAACCGTGCCGACATCTCTTCTCGGCTCTTCCAGTTCAAACACCACGAGTTGTTGGCTGATACAGCCGACTTGCGGATATACGACATTAGCGGCGGCAAGGATGTTGCCTTTTCCACAGACAACTATAACTCCCACATTGATTTTAAGACCCGGAAAGGTCATTTTCTGGCCAACGGCGAAGCTTCCGAAGTCTATTTCGTGCAGAATGAGATCAAGGCGAAATCCTCGGAATTTGAGTGGGATCCCATCGACTCCACCATCCTGCGGTTCAAGTGGGACGATCCGCATAAGAATGTGGACATCGACAATACACCTATCAAGGAGTTAGTTGATATGCAAAGTGTCGGCAATGAGCTGTATGCGGTTGCGCCAAATGCCAACTATATGTTCACGGCCGTGAATGCCGAATTCGATTTTTCCGAAAACATCATTTTTGCCCATGGGGTGCGCTACATCAACGTGGGTGATGCAGCCATCACGCCTTTGCACGGCGATGTGACCATTCGGAAAAAGGCGGCCATGGACATTCTGAAGAATTCGCGCATCCTGGCCGGGCGTGACAACAAGTACCATGAACTCTACAACTGCACCACCCGCGTGCAGAGTGCCACAAGATTCTATGCCAATGGCTATTATGACTACATTGACGCGGAGCAACGGGTGCAGACGCTTTATTTCGACACGGTGTATTTCATGAAGGAGACTTTCGGAGAAGCTAAAATCCCGCTGGAGAAGGACTTCCACTTCAGCGACCAGTTCGCCTTCGACGGACGTGCTGAGCTGCACAGTACCAACCCGTTCCTCTCCTATTTCGGTGGTGTGGAAATCATCCATGGGTGCGACTCCGTCAAGCACGCCCGTATGAAAATCCTTCAACAGGTGGATCCGAACAACATTATGTTGCAGGTGCATGACCGCACCAAAGACATGAACGAGCGCAAGGTGGTGGTGGCCATCGCCTCCAGCAACAAGACCGGCCGGATTTACACGGCTTTCGGCGTTGCCAAAGACGAATTTAACGACGCGGAATACATCAACGTGTTCGGCTACATCACCTACGACAAAGAAACACGTGAGTTCAAGGCAGCCTCTTTGGAGAAGCTGAACGACCCGAGTGTTCCCGGCAACATCATCACCCTCAACACCGACAATTGCGAGGCGCACGGCAGCGGTACCATTGACATGGGCGCGAAATTAGGCCGTGTGGATTTCATCACCAACGGCACCATTGTGAACTACACCCTCGCAGACTCTGCCGAAATGCACCTTACCACCTCCATCAACTTTTTCTTCAACGACAAATCCATGGACTTGATGAACAAGGCAATAGAAAAAGCTTCTCTGGATTTCGTGGATGTTTCACAAGATGAGGCTTTTGACCTTGCCCTTTACAATATTTTGGGCAAGACGGAATATGACCGTTATCAACGAAATGTGGCGTTGGGTCAGAACCGCCGTTTGCCGGAAGCCCTGCAGGTGAAGTTCCTGTTCTCCAACATTGATTTCGAGTGGGACAAGGAACAGTCCACGTTCAAATCACAAACGCGGCTTCCACTGATTATCTGCGGCGAAAAAACGGTGTATAAGATGGTTCCGGGTCGTATTGTGATTGAAAAACGCGGTTCCCGTAACCGTCTTTACCTCTATTTCGAGTTTGACAACCAGTTCTACTACTTCCAGTTCGACAACAACGCTGTCTCCGCTTTCGCTTCAGACAAAGCCTTCAACGACGCCATCACCAGCGTGAAGCCCAAAAACAGGTTCCAGGCACCCGACCAGGCCAAGGGGCTTCCGTCGTTTACCTATAAATTGGGTAACAGAAGTCTGAAAAATAAGTTCGTAAAGAAATACTTCACGGATATTGAAGAAGAAATCGAAACTGAAGACTAAAATGGAGAGGATTTGGATAGCGGGACCTTGCGCGGCGGAAAGTCGTACACAGTTGCTGGCCACGGCCGAGCAACTTGCTGAACAAACACGGGAGAAGGGTCTTTCATTGCAGTACTTCAGAGCCGGAGCTTGGAAAGTCCGCAGTGCCCCAGACAGCTTTGCAGGTGCTGGTGAGGCCGCTTTACCCTGGCTGCAAGAAGTGCAGAACTCTTACCATATTCCCGCTTGTGTGGAAGTGATGACTGCCAAACAGGTGGAGCTGTGTGCCAAATACGACATTCGCGTGGTGTGGGTGGGCGCACGCACGTCCGTAAACCCCGTTGAGGTGCAACAAATCGCTGATGCCGTAAAACATACCGACTTCACCGTCATGGTTAAAAATCCGATGATTCCAGACTTGAAATTGTGGATGGGGAATATCGAGCGGTTTCTACAGGCGGACATTCGGCGAGTGATGGCCATCCACCGGGGATTTCCTGACGTTCAAGAGAACATTTACCGCAACGCCCCCTTTTGGCATATCCCCATCGAGTTGAAAGTGCAGATGCCCGATCTGCCCATCCTCTGTGACCCCTCGCACTTGTGCGGGAAAGTGGAATGGATTCCCGAAGTTGCACAGTTAGCGATGAACTACGGCTTCAACGGGCTGATGGTCGAGTGTCATTGTCATCCCGAACAAGCCCTTTCTGATGCGGCACAACAGATGCTTCCCTCTGATTGGGCAGAGATGATTAGCCGTTTGGACTTGCGCAACGACTCAGCCGATTTGGAATTGGTAAAACAACGTTCAACTCTTGAGAATATTGACAATCAGATAAGTACACTTCTCTATCAACGGATGAAAATGGTGGATGAGATTGCGGAGATCAAACGGAAAAACCATATATCTGTGGTGCAGCCTCAACAATGGCAGCAGGTAGTAGAACGCTACGAAAAGCACAAAGAAGATTCTGATTATCAATTATTTATAAAAAGATTTTTACAATTATTGCATCAATCTTCTATTGACAGACAAAAATAGACTAATATGAATGATAATTTAACGAAACGGAACGGATGTCTCGTGTTTTTGTGGCTTTTAGTCGCATTTTTGGGCGGTTTCTCCATCGCGCTGCATTGGAATCCACGCCGTTTGAGCAAAACCGGCAACGCCGAGCTGCAAAAGATGAGCGAGGTGATGAGCTACATTGAGCATTTTTATGTCGACTCCGTCAACACAGATTCCATTTACGGATTAGCCATCAACGCGATGCTGCAAGGACTGGACCCGCATTCCAGTTATGCCACCGCTGATGAGAACAAAACCATGATGGAAACGTTGGAAGGATCCTTTGAAGGCATCGGCATCCAATTCAACATCATGAATGACACTTTGATGGTGGTTTCCGTGATTTCCGGCGGTCCTTCGGAGAAAGCAGGCCTGATGGCTGGCGACCGTATGATTGAGGTGGATGGTAAATCCATTATCGGCATTAAGAATGACCAGGCATTCAAGAAGTTGCGTGGCAAAAAAGGGTCGAAGGTGAAAGTGGGCATACTGAGACCTGGATTCAAAGACAAATACACCTATGAGATAACTCGCGGTGTGATACCAACTTACACCGTTGATGTGGCCTATATGATGGATTCTCAAACTGGTTATATCAAATTGAACGAATTTGGCAGCACCACGGCCAAGGAATTCAACAACGCCATCCAGAAACTGAAACGGCAAGGTATGGGCAATCTGATTGTGGATTTGCGCGGCAACGGCGGTGGTTTCTTGGATGCGGCCGTCAGTGTGTGCGACGAATTTTTGGGTAACAAGCAGAAGATAGTCTCCATAGAAGGCTCCAAAGTGCGCCCTGAGATTATATACGCCTCTCGGAAAGGCGATTTCGAGCAAGGAAAAGTCGTGATTTTGATTGATGACTTCAGCGCTTCTGCCAGCGAGATTGTGGCCGGTGCCATCCAGGACAACGACCGCGGCACCATCATCGGACGTCGTTCGTTCGGCAAGGGGTTGGTACAGCGGCAGTTCGATTTGGAGGACAAATCGTCCATCCGGTTGACCACCTCGCGCTACCACACTCCCAGCGGACGCTGCATCCAACGTGATTATGAAAACGGTACGGAAGCCTACTACGAGGACATCTACAAACGGTTGGTCAACGGTGAGATGGAAAGCCTTGACAGCATCCACTTGGACTCCTCCAAAGTTTATCACACAATCAAGGGACGTACGGTTTACGGGGGGGGCGGCATCATGCCCGACATTTTCGTGCCTATGGACCGCGGCGACGACCTTACCGCTTATTACGATATCGCTAACTCCTCAACACTCATCCAATTCGCTTTCCATTACACCAACGAGCATAAATCCGAACTGAAAAACAAGTATCCTGACACGAAATCTTACGTGGTAGGAATGCAAATCACCGACCAGATGCTGCAACAACTCGTCCAATATTACGAGAAAAACAACAAAAAGAAAGTGTCGAAGATGTCCGCCAATTCTTCCAAAGAGCTGAAAACTTGGTTAAAGGCTCTGATTGGCCGCAACCTTTACGGCGACGAGGCGTTCTATCCGGTTGTCAACAAGGCGGACAATGTGATTCAAAAAGCGTTGGAGGAACTGTCGCATTGAAAAAAGTTATTTTTGCAACGAAAAATGTTGTATCTTTGCACTCTAAAATTTTCATAAAAAAACTGACGTATGAAATCCATTCAAGAACATAATTTCAGTGGCGAAAGAGCCCTGATCCGCGTTGATTACAACGTGCCGTTGGATGAGCAGTTCAACGTGACTGATGTCACCCGCATCGTGCGCACCAAAGAGACCATCGGCAAGATTCTTGCTGATAGCGGTTCAGCCATCTTGCTCTCCCACCTCGGTCGTCCGAAAGGCGAGGCAAAAGACGAGTTTTCTTTGCGTCATATCGTGAAGAAGGTGTCCGAAATTTTAGGCAAAGAAGTCGTTTTCGGCGGCGATGTGCTAGGTGCCGAGGCCGAAAACCTCTGCAAGAACCTGAAGCCCGGCAGCGTCGTGCTGATGGAGAACCTCCGTTTCCACAAAGAGGAGGAGAAGGGCGATGTCGATTTCGCCAAGGCAATCGCTCGTTTGGGCGATGTATATGTGAACGATGCGTTTGGCACCGCGCACCGCGAGCACGCCTCCACGGCCACCGTGGCCCGCTGCTTTCCCGGCAAAGCCTTTGCCGGCTTCCTTCTCTACAATGAAGTCATGAACCTCGAAAAGACCCTCAACGGCCAGGAACGCCCCTTCACAGCTATCATCGGAGGCTCGAAGGTTTCCACAAAAATCAACATCCTCAAGAACCTCATCCCCAAGGTCGATAACCTCGTGGTGGGCGGTGGCTTGAGCTACACCTTCTTGAAAGCCATGGGCTTTACCATCGGCAACTCGCTCTACGAGCCCGACATGCTTCCCGTGGCGCAGGAAATCCTCGACCAAGTGAAAGCCTCTGGCGTGAACTTCGTCTGCCGTGTCGATAGTGTCTGCGCCGACAAGTTCAGCAACGATGCCAACATCCTCGTGACCGAAGACAACAACATCCCCGACAACTGGGAGGCTCTCGACATCGGTCCGAAGAGCCGAGTGAACATCGCGAAGGTTATCAAGGATTCCAAAACAATCCTGTGGAATGGTCCTGTGGGCGTGTTCGAGTTAGAGAAATTCAGCGAAGGCACCCGCGCTGTGGCGTTGAGCGTAGCAGCCACCACCTTGGCAGGCGCGTACTCCATCGTGGGTGGCGGCGACTCCATCGCGGCGGTCAACAAATACGACCTCGGCAATTACATCTCCTATATCAGCACAGGCGGCGGTGCCATGCTGGAATACCTTGAAGGCAAGGAATTGCCGGGCGTTAAGGCTCTGAACGAAAATTAATTCCCAGTTTGTAGAAACGATGTGCATGTTGTCTCTACAGACAAGAAAATACCGGTATTCGCTGTAGAGACGTGCCATGGCGCGTCTCTACAGCAAATACTGTAAAATAACAACAAATAAATCAACATGTTGAATAGCAACTATTACTGTATCATCATGGCAGGAGGCGTGGGCGCTCGCTTCTGGCCTATGAGCAACAAAAACACACCCAAACAGTTCATGGACATCTTGGGGGATGGCAAAACGCTGATTCAAAAAACGTTTGATCGTTTTGCCAGAATATGTCCCAAAGAAAACATCTATATTGTCACCAACAAGGCGTATCACGATATCACACGCGAGCAACTTCCCGACATTGCGGACGAACAGATTATTCTTGAGCCCTACCGCAGAAACACGGCTCCTTGTATAGCCTACGCCAACTTCAAAATTAGGGGAAAAAATCCCAATGCGGTGGTCGTGGTGGCTCCTTCCGACCACTATATCAAAAAAGAGGATGTTTTTGTGGATGTAATCCAAAAAGGTCTTGGCATTGCCGACAAAACCCCGTGCCTGCTCACCATCGGCATCCGTCCGACGTTCCCAAACACGGGCTACGGCTACATCCAATACAACGAAGATGCAGTTTTCAATGGGAATCCTTCCGTTTTTGCAGTGAAAACCTTCACCGAGAAGCCGGAATTGGAGATGGCGAAAAGTTTTTTGGAGAGCGGCGATTTCTTGTGGAACGCCGGTATCTTCATGTGGTCACTACCCACCATAGACAAAGCTTTCGAGACTTTTCTGCCTGACATTTACGAACTGTTCCGGCAAGGGGAAGGCTTGTACAACACTCCGCAAGAGGATGAGTTCATCGACCGTATCTATCAGGTGTGCCACAAAATTTCTATTGACTATGGCGTGATGGAAAAGGCTGATAATGTAATGGTTTACGCCGCCGATTTTGGTTGGTCTGACCTCGGCACATGGAGTTCGCTGTACGAGCTGCGCAAAAAGGACGAACGACAGAACTCCGTGGTCGGAAACCGCGTAAAACTGTATGATTCAGATAAGTGTATCGTCAATATGCCCCGCAACAAGGTGGTGGTCATCCAAGGTCTGGAAGACTACATTGTGGTAGAGAACAACCACATGTTGCTGATTTGCAAAAAATCCGAGGAACAACAAATCCGCCAGTACGTCACAGACGTAGAGGTGGATTTTGGCAAGGAGTTCGTTTAAACGCTATTTGGCGAATTTCTTCTCCAACGATACTTCGTGATAAATCTGCGTGATGATTTCTTTCGTGTAAAGGGGGAAGTCCGCTTTCATCATCCAGTCGTAGTAGGCGGGCTCCACTTTGAAAACCTCGCTTACCGGTTTGGATTTGTGTTTGCCGAAGTTGAAGACGGGACGCTGCTGTGCGTCCATCACAATATGTCCGGCGAGATCGACAGTCGGGCGTTCTGACGTGAACGCGCTCAAAGCTTTCACATCGTTGACGACCGGCACGTATGTGCGTTTGGTCTGGCGGTCTGTATATTCCACGCCGTCATATTTCTCCAATTGTGCTTTCAACACTTCGTATGTCGCACGTGTGTCAGCAGAAGCTTGGTGGGCATTCGTGAGGTCGCCGTTGCAGTAGAACTTGTAAGCGGCTACGAGATTCCGGGGCTCCATCTTGTGGAAGATGTTCTGCACATCAATGAGGTAGCGGTTTCTCAGATCGAAACGCTTTCCACAACGGAGAAATTCCTCCACCAACAGCGGAACATCGAATTTGTTGGAATTAAAACCAGCCAAATCCGCATCCCCGATGAATGCCATCAAGTCATCGGCAATCTGGGCGAAAGTGGGTTTGTCTTGAACATCTTCGTCCGTGATGCCATGGATAGAGGAACACTCCTCGGGAATCGGGATTCCCGGGTTAATCAGTTCCGTGCGGCTGATTTCCTCACCGTCGGGCATAATCTTCAGCATTGATATTTCCACGATTTTGTCTTTTCCGACATTCAAGCCGGTGGTCTCCAAATCAAAAAAGACCAAAGGTCTGCTTAAATTGAATTTCATAATTTATTGTTTGATAATTTTTTCGGTTTTAACGGGTTGGTTCTTGGAGAATAATTTCACGAAATAAACGCCGTTGGCATAGGGTGCCAGAGATAATTCATTGGATTGCAATTGTCCGGCCTCCAAACATTGTCCGTATATGTTTAAGATTTGGTACTGAAGTTCTTCTTCCTCAAAATCATGTTGAATATACAACTTGTTATGTGTGGGGTTAGGATATAACTTGATGTCAGAAAGTTGGTTATAAGGTTTTACGGAGGAATGGTCAAAGGATTTGCCGACCACGGGACGGATCATGGGAGCTCCTTTGTAAAATGACTCGTACCAGTCGGCGGCGGTGCGGTAGAAGAATTTGCCGCGGGCATCATTGTTCTGGTCGAAGCCGATGTTGAGCTGGATATCGTGGTTCTGGTAGAAACCCACGTAGAAGGTGCCGGAGACGGCTAACGGTTCTTCGAGATAATAGGGTACGAAGTCCAGATAATCTTCTTCAAATCCAGGAAGTTGCAGCGGAAGTTCATACAACACATCTCCTGGGAATCCGTTGTTGTCGCCCCAGACCATCAACGTGAAAGGTGCCACATTCTCATCGTTGAGCGTGTGGTTGAACCAGAAGCGAACCGCCTGAAGCGTGTCGGGCTCGGCAAGGGTGAACTTCACGGCAAAGGAGGCCTGCGGGTTCGCCATGGTGGAGAGTAAGCAATAACCAGCTTCCGCCGTGCCGTCATCGTATGCGTAGTAGTTGTAGAACTTCTGCTCGAACACTGCGGTGTCATTACTTCGACAGACATCGTTACCGCCCGCCATGCCGAAAACATGGGTGATGGTGAAAACAGCGCTGTCGGCACCATCATATTCGTATTCCATCTGCAAAGAAGGCGTAGCATGATGCTCGTATGTGTGCAGGCCGTTGGGGTAGTAGGAAGCAGCATTCTCGTTATTCAAAGGGGAAACGTATATGGGGGTTTGCTGATGGTTTTTCACAATTTCGAAAGTATAGTAGGTGTTTTTGGTGGAGTTAGACAAGTTGCTCAAGTCGTTGTGGAACTGCGTGATCATATCAGAAGCGCGGAATTGCTTCCATGGCATGGCCTGATACTCTTTCAAAGAAGAAATGGAGGGACTTACAAAGGCCACATCGTTCGGATACAAGTCGTTTTGCGTGCGATTAATTCCCAACCGAACATAGTCGATGTTCCACTGGTCGCAGTTGCTGCTCCATCCCACGATGTTTCCGCTAGTCCAGGCATCCTCGTCCAGACTGGCGAAGTTACGGAATCGGAATTGGAAGTTGTCGCGGAAATACTGCTCATCCGTGATGGGAATCATCACTTGCTTGAAATATTCCAGTGGATTTTCGGTAATCCAGTCGCGCATGTTGCAGCCGAAGGTGGACCAAACCTCGTTCCAAACAAATTCCTCTTCGAAAAGGGAGTCCGAAGGCATCAGGATAGTCTCTCCCGAATAAGCGTCGCTCACGAAGACGTAGTATGTGCCGGGAATGAACGGGTTCTCAACAGAGTCGCCCGCCGAATAGTATTGCCCTTCTTCGATGACGTATTCTCCATAGCTGAAACCTGCGAAAACGATGTTGCCTGTCGCATAGCCGAACTCCAGCACTAATTTGTCGCCATGTTCGGGAGCGTCACCCACAATCTCCCAGCCACCCGCGTCTGCGTTCTGGCTGCCGCCACCTGGCTGGTAATAAAAACTAAAGTAGAGGGAATCCCCGACTTGCATACGGCGATTCAGGGTAAAATTGCTGTCCAGCCGTATGAGATTGGAAGTCAGCGTGTCAGCAGGGAAAGTGTTGCGGGAGGCATGGGCATACACCTGACCGTATTCGTTGAGCGCGTCTAATGTGACAACACCTAAGGATGGGGGATAGATGGCGAATCCAGTGTTAACGTACCCTTGACGGTCGATCCATTTGTCGGGACTCGGATACCCGGTGTAGTTGGAGAAGTCATCCACGAAAGGCGGCTTCAGCGCCGTGGCGGACCGGGCGGGAAGCCCTTTCTTTGCAGCTTTCACGATGGCTGTGTTCTGTGTGACACCAGTGAGCATTTCTTGCGAGATGCCGAGAAATGGGATGGTACAGAGAAATAGAATTGCTAATTTGCTTCTGAAATTCATAAACGGATTTGTTATATGGTTATAGTGGATTTTCTGAAGTTGCTGTCTGCGTGGTATCGGGCAGGTCGCCGATATCCTTGCCCACCACGAGGGTGATTTTCTCGCCTTGTTTGATGGGTGTGCCTTGTGCGATAGAGTGGCCTTTGTAGAGAACTTCCAGAACGACATTCTCATACGGGCTGGGCTTTTCTATCACACGTTCCAGCACCAATCCTTGCGACTCTATCATGATTTGGGCCTGACGGAGCGACAAGTCCCTTAATTCCAACATCTTGATGGTTGGGGGATTGGCGGCAGCCACGGTGAGATAAACTTTGCGCCCGTGTTTGACTTTTTCCCCAGGCATCGGGTTTTGCTTCAGCACGGTGCCCGGTTTGGCATCGCGATCATATAGCTCATCGCTGACTTCAAAGACAAATCCCTCCGACCTGCCGCGCTGGGTGAGCTCCTCTGCCGACTGGCCGTAATAGGAGGGCATCTCAATTTCATGCCCGTGCCGTGTGAACAACCTCAAGAACAAAATGGCTAATACAAAGATGATTACACTCACCAAAATAGCTAATAAAATATGAAATCCCGGCTTGTCGGGACTTAATCTCCTTGCTGACGTTGTTCTTTGTTTGCTCATTCTGTCGGGCGTAATTTTAAAAGCGCAAAAATACAATTTAATTCCGAAAAACAATGAAAACGAAAAAAGTTAAAAATTAGTATCTGATAGGAATAAAACTGTTGGAGTAATACCATTCTTTGAACAGGAAAAACAATCTTTTTCACTATTCCAAAGACAGCCATTTATTACCAGTCAACGTCCAAATTTCCTGCGCCTGCAAATAATAAGGCTCGCGAACCATCAGTATTTTCCGAACATACTCACGGAGCTGCTCCTCACTCAAATGGTTGGTCAAGGGACGCTTTTTCTTGGAATGGAGCAAATGGTTAACAATTTGTTCCTCATTGAGTTTCAAGTAAATGCTGTGTGAGTGTGCGTTAATAAGTGCCATCGCATCCTCATGGCAGGGTGTGCCGCCACCTACAGCAATGACAGCGTTGTCTGTAGTAATTACCTCCTGAAGGGCGGCATACTCCAGTGTCCGAAATGCAGGTTCCCCATACTTTTGGAAAAGCAGGGGAACTGCAGAATGGTATTTTTCTTCAATATAAGAGTCAAGGTCGATGAAAACCATATTCAGTTTTTCGGCAAGTTTCCTGCCAATGGTGCTTTTGCCTGCACCCGAGAAACCGACAAGAACGATGCTGTTCATTGGGTGTCGCATTCGTAAATTTGCGATACATCCCTATAAATGCCTGATCATGGCCTTGATGAGGTTGTCGGCACAGTCAGCAATGTCGCCGATACGGGCAGGAAGCATATAGCAGGGCGTAGTGAATATCTTGTTGGTCTCGTCAACGCAAACCTCCTTTTGAACAGTAACTTCATGCTTCGTACCGAAAGACTCCACATTGCGGATGGTACCTGCATCGTTGCCGACAGTGACCGTAACATCACCCAACACTTTGGCTATCATCACTGGGGCGATGCAGAGAGCACCTACAGGCTTGCCTGCTTTGTGAAAAGCACGGATCACGTCCGCCACATCCTTGCGTACGGTGCAGGCCGCGCCTTCAAAGGCGTATGTGAAGAGGTTCTTGGCAGATCCGTTACCGCCAGGAAACACCACCGCGTCGAAATCCTCCACACGACATTGCTCAATAGGTTTCACGTTGCCTCGAGCAATACGTGCCGCCTCCAACAGCATGTTGCGCTTTTCGTCCATCGGCTGACCAGTCACATGGTTCACCACATGGTATTGCCAGTCGTTTGGGGCAAATATCTGATACTCACCGCCGTTGCGGTCGATTGCCAATAGGGTCATCACCGATTCGTGGATTTCGCTGCCGTCTAAGGTGCCGCAGCCGCACAATATCACTGCAAATTTCTTCATAATGTTTGGATTTTTATAACAGTGGCAAAAATACACTTTTTTCATGTTCATTTTCACAGAAAAGGTAAATGAATCATGATGAAAACATCACGTTTCCGAAAAATTGTTACCTTTGCGCTTTCAAATTTATACCACAATGAATAAGAAAATCAACCTTTTGTGCATCGCTTTCGTGATGCTCGTAATGGGCGCACGTGCCGATGAAGGAATGTGGCTCCCCTACTCCATCAATGGCCAGAATTTGGCTGATATGCAACGACTTGGCTGCAAATTGACCGCCGAACAAATCTTCAGCTTCAACCAGCCCAGCCTTAAAGATGCCATCGTGCAATTCGGCGGCGGCTGCACCGGCGAGCTGATTTCCCCCGAGGGACTGCTGCTCACCAACCACCACTGCGGACTTTCCTATGTGCAATCCCATGCTTCCGTGGAGCACGATTACCTACAAGACGGATTCTGGGCCCGCAGCAAAGCCGAAGAGCTCCCCAACGAAGGACTTACCGTCTCTTTCCTCGCCTACATTGAAGATGTCACCACGGCCATCCTGAAAGGTGTCACCGATGACATGTCGGAGGCCGACCGTGCCGCGAAGATTTCGGAGAACGGCAAGAAGCTGACCCGCGAGCGCAAAGGCAAACGCTGTG
>JAEEKL010000074.1 GCA_016282395.1 Bacteroidales bacterium | reverse complement strand
GCAAATACGTATTCTCAGATTTACCACCATTACATTTTCGCTGTACAACACAGACAGTGTCTTATCCAACCCGATTGGAAGGAAGAATTGTACAAATACATGACGGGGTGCATCACCAATCACGGATGCAAACTGTTGAGCATTGGCGGAGTTGCAGATCATATCCATATTTTGACGGGTATGAACCCAGATGTTTCTTGTGCCACGTTGATGGCGGATGTGAAACGTAGTTCCACTTTGTGGATTAACAAGAAATTCTATCGTCCAGGTTGGTTTTCCTGGCAGAACGGGTACGGGGTTTTCAGCTACGCCAGATCCGCCATCCCGAATGTGGCGAGATATATCGAGAATCAGGTTCGGCATCACAAAAAGAAGACATTCCAGGAGGAATATGTCAAAATTCTGAATGATTTTGGCGTTGATTATGACGAACGGTTCATTTTCCATCCCGTGTTGTAACAATCGGTCCTTCCTTACGGATTCGATTCGGCATATACAAATGCCCCGAATGGGGATGCGACGAACGTTTGTTGGGATTCGTTTCCACGGGCATGCAACCCCCACCGGGGTTGTGGCGGACACGATGTGCATCCCGTTGCTACAGACATGTAACCCCTGACGGGGTTATACGGGCGCTCCGACACGGATCCCGCTACAGAGATGGATCCCCTATGGGGATGATGGCGTGTTCTTTTGTAGGAACCGTTTCCTCGGATAATGTTTTCCTTACGGGGATGATGGCATGCACGTTCCGTCATCCCCATGAACCCCGTTAGGGGTTCAATATCTGTAGCCAGGTGCGGTTCCCCACAATGTTCCGCAGAACCCCGTTAGGGGTTCCATCACCATTTCCCCACCACAACCGCCGCCCCCGCCGCGAAGAACGGCAGCAGGAAGAAGATTACAGCGTAGCCGAGGGCGTTGCCCACGCGGTTGTCGAAGAGCTGCACCCGCGACTGGGTCCAGAAAAATTTCGGGGGAACATCCAACGCCCAATTTGTGAACCCGAGGACGAACCCCGCGAGCGCGAGCCCGCCCGCGAGGACATATACGTGCGCCCCGATGCCGATGTCGCTGTAGCCGATTTCAGACAGCAGCACCAGCAAGCCGACGAGGTTGGTGATAGGCGCGATTTTTTGGATGAGCCAGAGGAGGACGGTCATAAATTATCTATTTCTTTAGTGAAAATTCAACACTCATTATCCAAACAGCATATTTTTAATTTCCCCCACATCAATACCTTCACAGATGATCTTTCCTTCCCTGATTTCATCCAAATATTCCTCATTTTCATAAAGATAATGGGTAACTCCCTGCTCTTTAAGTTTTTCCGCTATTTCAAAATTGATGTCATCATTGTGGAGAATTTCATCTATTTCCTCACTGGTATAGTATCCACCCAAAGATTCAAAAACATCTTCCTGCTCCGGGGTGAGGTATGAGCAGTTTCCGAGAATAGCTCTCGTCCAGTTTTCTCTTCCCAATTTTTCCAAAACACATTGGGTGACGTCCTTATCGTTGATATAATGGACCAATTCGGCAATACCGCTTAATTGTTGGGTGTTTAATTTTTCCATAGTTTATTGATTTATGGTATCGGATTATTTTGGATCTTATTAACAAACTGCCGTACCATATCCCAGTATCTGCCGTCTTCCTGCTCATGTGTGTGTCGCTCAAGCGAGTGAACAAACTCAACAAAGAGGGCGTCATCCTTGTACGGCTTTTTCTTCAAATAAGGCAACAGGAAATTGTACACCTGACTGTATCGGATGACAATGTAACCCGACAGCGTATCGTATTTTGTCGAGACAGGAGGTTGGCCAGTCAGATAAGGTTTTGGAGACGGGGTGGGATCCAAATGGCGAAGCAGCGGGTGATAGTCGGGTAAGAGAAGGTGTATGCCGTGTGGCATATTTATTTGGGAGGAATTGTTAGCTGAAATATTTTGGTTTTCAAACTCTTGAAGAATATCATAATATTTGTCCAATTGCGACTTGATCACTTGTCCGTTGGCATCATATACCAAATTGCTTAACGTGGAAAGCAGTTTGTTCTCAATGGCACACAAAAAACCGTTATAGACATAGAACAAGATGTCCACTCTGCCCGTAGAATCTCCCCATTCCCGTTTCACGTTCAAGATGTTGCCCGCAAACGTTATACCAGGCTGGAATGGTCTGTCTGTAGAACTGAAACTTGTGTTTATCCACTCCCGCACCAATTCGGGATATTTGCCCATAAAGTGTGCAATGGCATTGGAATAAGCCACTTCGTCATAGCTGCGGCCGCAAATATCCAAATAAGTCGTTTGTGGGATGGCGGTGGCAAGTGTGTTCAAATTCACCATTTGAATAGTATCTTCCCACAACTGGTTATTATTCATAATTTGTTGCAAATCCGCATAATCGGACGAGCTGTCCTGGACATAGCTTTTCAAACCTTGCCCCAGTTTCGTGTCTTTCAGGGTCACGACGATGTCATATTCTGGCTGATGGCTTCGGACACTTTTCGCATTGCTTTTCGGGACAAATTCCAAGCAGATGCTTTTCGTGGGCGTGAGTACTTTCTCAGCCTTGAATGTCACATTGACCTCCTGTTGGGCCGCACCGAAAAAGATCCGTTGCAAAGAACTCCCTCCATAGCTGATGTTGCAGGACAAACTTAATTGAGTGTTGCGGTTGTCGGACACACTTTTGGTGGGATCATACAGCATGGTAAGCCCTTCGGCCTTGGCAACCACCTCCACGGCATTGTCGCCGATGGGTTTGACGAAAAGAATCCGGTCAAAAGTCAGCTTGCCGTTGTTCACGTGTTTATCGCTGTAACAACCATCATGGTTAAGGTAAATATAATGCTTGCCGTCATCGGCCTTAAACAGATTGATGACTTCGTGTCCGAGATTGGCGTCCAGATACTCGCTGGAATACATTCTGGAAATGACTATTTCTTTCAAGATATCAAATTGATATAGACCCTGTGGGTGGTGCTCATATTACCAATATCACGCTTCTTTGACAGAATATGCATTAGGATATTTTATCTTGAAGGCTGCAATGGCGTCTTCCGGTGTTTTGGCGATCATTGTCTCTATTTGGAAGGCGGTAGAAGTGAAGTATATTTTACATTTAAATTGGAAATAACCAGACCCTCTACGGCCAATAATTGAGCAAACAATCACGGCGTGTTCGTGTTTTTCTTTTTTTGATGTTTTAGTGTTTTTCATAATCATATACTTTTGAAATGAGGTCTTTCTTTTAAACCACTACTTTCTATGCTTTTTTGCTCAAAATAGAAATTTCAAAATCATTTTGCTAACTTCAACAGTTGTATTACTGTTTTGACCCCGTCAATCGTCACTTTGTTTCCATCGACGGCGGCCAAAATAAAAACGTAGTCATCGTTTCTTTCCGCAAAGTCTTCGCAACGGGTGATTTCCACCACCTCGTAATCCCAACCCATGTCCTTCACCGCGATTTCCGCAACGGATCCGACCAACGACAACGACAGCGGGATACCACCATCTTTGTCGAAGAGCGTGACGGCCCACGTTGTGAACTGCTCGTCTTCATCAATGCGAAATATCCCGCCATGCTTTT
>JAEEKL010000073.1 GCA_016282395.1 Bacteroidales bacterium | reverse complement strand
TACCTCGTTGGCGACATCCCCTGCGAGCTCTCCTTCCTCGAAGCCGCCGACATCTTCCATGCGGAACCCGACGAGGAAGCCGTGCCCTTCGGTGACAGCATACAACAGCATTACGAACAGGTGCAGAGTGCCATACGGCAATATACCCTTGACCAGCAGCGCGAATATCAGGAAGACAAGCTCAAAATCGGCAGCAAAGACAACGACGCCAAGAAAGCCGCCGCTTTTCTGCGCGAGGTGCGGCCTATGCTCGACGAAGAAGGTCGCAGCATCCTCGACCGTCTGAAGCAGATGGTGGAACGCGGCGCCTACAACCAGTTAGCCGATGCTCTCAACCGTATTTCGAGGAAGCAGAAGAAAGATCCCGTGCCGCTCACCAAGATACAGGAACAGCTTGAGGAATTGGACAGACGCTACAGCTACCCACAGCCACAGACTGAAACCAAGCAGGTGGCCTACACCACCGCCGACATCATTTTAAGCGAAACCTTCAAATAAACCCGACAATGAATACCGAAACCCTACGTCAGATTTTCAAATCGCCGTTCGACTACACCACTTACAGCCGCGAAGTCGTGCATCGCCTTTTCGGTTGCCACGATGTGGCCTCGCGTCCCGAATGGCTTGACACCAACGCCGAAGGCGACCAGAGTTTTTTCATCGGTCAGATGAATGATGCCGACCATCGTCTGCTCGGCTTCTTCTACACCCGCGTGGCCGATGGCGGCGATGTGCGTCGCAAGCGTGTGGGTCTGCGCAAGCTGATCAGTCCCTATCTGAAATACGATGTCGATGGGGCCATTGCCGTTTTCGACGACGGCCGGCACTGGCGGTTGTCCTACATCTGCGACCTCAAGGAGGGCAGCACCTCGGCCAAACGGTTCTCCTATATCCTGGGTGACGAAAACGGGCAATACAAAACGCCGCTTGAGCGATTGGAGAAGGTGGCCAGACTGAATGGGCGTTTAACGCTGTCCGACCTCAGGGAATCCTTCTCGGTGGATGCGCTCAGCGATGAGTTCTTCGACGAATACCATCTCCATTACGACCGGATAGTGGCGAACCTCACGCAAGCTTATCGCAGAGACGTACCATGGCGTGTTTCTACCGACGGAACATCCGACACCCGTCTCCACGACTACGTCAAAAAGATGATGGGCCGCATCGTGTTCCTCCATTTCCTGCAGAAAAAAGGCTGGCTCAACGACAATCCGACGTTCCTGCGCGACCTGTTCCTTGCAAGTCCTCATCAAGCCGATTTCCTCGAACAGGTCTTGGAACCGCTCTTTTTCGGAATCTTCAACACTGAGCCGGAGCAGCGTGAGAAACTGTTTGTTGACGAACAATGGGACAAAAGTTTGTTGAGACAGTGGGAGCATTTGCCCTATCTCAACGGCGGCTTGTTCGAGCGTGACGAGGTGGATAAGATGAATATCAGGCTGCCGGCTTCGTTGTTCAACGACCTTTTCACCTTCTTGGCCTCCTACAACTTCACTGTGGATGAGAATGATCCCGACGATGCCGAAATCGGTGTCGATCCTGAAATGCTGGGCAAGATTTTCGAGAGTCTGTTGGAAGACAACAAAGCCAAGGGCGCCTTCTACACCCCGAAAGAGATTGTGCGTTATATGTGCAAGGAGTCGTTGATCGCGTATCTTAGTGAACAGTTGTCAGTGAACAGTGAACAGAACAAAAACACGAAAATCCCAACCGACATCGATTCTCAAATCACTGATCACAGTTCACTGATCAATAAAATCCGCACCTTTGTGGAGACACATGAGATGCAATCGGAATTAGAACCTTATCGTGATATGCTCAACAAAGCTCTGCGCGAGGTGAAGATCTGCGACCCGGCCATTGGTTCAGGTGCGTTCCCGATGGGATTGTTGAACGAATTATGGAGATGCCGCGAAGCCTTGACCGACCATGATTCCTGTTCACTGATCACTGTTCACAGATCACAATTGAAGAAAGAGATTATCGAAAACAACATCTACGGGGTCGATATCGAGCGGGGTGCCATCGACATTGCCCGTCTGCGGTTCTGGTTGAGCATTGTGGTGGACAGCGAGGAGCCGCAGGCCCTGCCTAACTTCGACTACAAGTTCATGCAGGGCAACAGTCTGATAGAGAGCTTCGAAGGGGTGGATTTGAGTCGGATGATGAGCAGCGACGGTCAGCACAGCAGTTTGGGGAAGGGCAGGCAGAAAGCGGGGGCGAACCAGCTGGGCATCGAGTTCGTGAGCACCGACACCAAGCGCAACCTCCAGCTGATGTTGCGGGAGTACTTCAGCCTCACCGACCACGTGAAGAAGGCGGAGGCGCGTCGCGAGATCAACGACAGCGTCAAGCGCTACATCCGCCAGCAGGGTTTGCACCCATCTGCCGAACTCCGCCTCTCCTCCCTCGACCCCTCCGCCAACCAGGAGTTCTTCCTCTGGCACACCTGGTTCAAGGACATCTTCGACAAGGGTGGGTTTGACATTGTGGTGGGGAACCCGCCGTACTTCAAATACGAAGGTGCTATAAAAGGTGAAATTGAAACTATAAGGAAAATATCGGAATTGAAGATTGCTTTTGGAGGTAAACTCAACGCCTACAAATTGTTCCTTGCCATCTCAATCAACAAAATTTGTAAAGATAGAGGTGTTATATCAATGATATTCCAAAATTCTTTCATCGCGGACCAGCAAGCAACTCTTTTAAGGAAAGAAGTGATAGATCATCATCGAATTATCACGATTGATTCTTTCCCAGAGCGAGATAGCAAAAAGAAAAGAGTGTTTCCAAGCGTTAAGATGAGTGTTTGTATTTTGTTGATGCAAAAAACTGGAGTGCAGAGTCCGTTTGTTGTAAACTTTTGGAATGACAAGTATAAATCTTCAGGTACTAGTGTACTTTACACTGCTAAGGACATAAAAAACATTGATTCGAAAGATTATTGCATTCCAAGAATAGAACAGCGCAGCATACCATTGGCAATAAAACTTCGACAATTTGGCAAAATACCGTTAAAATGCTATGAGGGAGAACTGAATATGACTTTCCACAAGCATTTTTTCAATGATGATTCTTCAAATCCAGTCATTTTGAAAGGTGCAGCTATTCAAAGATACTATATCACCTATAAAATGAGTCAAGGTAAAATTGAATATTTGGATGAAGACTGGTATTTGAGCGAAAACACGAGTGAAAAGTCACGTCATCATGAAGTGGAAAGAATTGCGATGCAAGGAATGACAGGTGCCAATGACAAAATCAGGTTGGTGATGACGATTGTACCTCCAGGTGTATATCTTGCCAATTCATGCAATTATATTTTGCCTACCCAAGAATTGCCAGCAAGCTATCTTTTGGGTCTTCTTAACAGTAAATTGCTGAATTGGTATTTCCGCTGCTTTAGCACAAATAGCAATGTCAACGGCTATGAAGTTGAAGATTTCCCAATGCCAAAAGCAACTGAGCAACAGAAGCAAGCCATCATTTCCTTGGTGGACAAAATACTCAACGCCAAACGTTCCGACCCGTCAACAGACACGTCTGCTTTGGAGCGGGAGATTGACGGGATGGTGTATGGGTTGTATGGGTTGACGGAGGAGGAAATAGTAATAATAGATAAAAACAAATAGCATCTGCCAATCTACTCTTTTATTTCGCAGTGGTGTCAGCTACCCTTTCAGCATCGTATACATTGACAACCACATTTGGTTGAATTGATGTTGTATCTTTGTTTATGACAGAAATTGGATTGTTCTCTTTCAATTCAATTTTGGAGTAACAACACTGTCTTATCACTCCAAAAATTATGGTGGCCAAAAGGGTCAAAACAGATATGATAGCGGAACAACGTGTTACTTTTAGTTCTTTCTTTAATCGACTCGTTTCTTCTTTATGAATACGTTGTTGCTCCTCTATGATCTCCTCGTGTCGAATTTGTTCAGCAGATCGAAATCCATTATTCACATAAGACACCAAAGCTGCTTTGGGGTAAATAACTTTTAAGTGAACGAATCTTTCTAAATAATCAATAATGTCAATATTCCACTCATTCTGTTTTCTATCTGAATCAAAAAACACAAAACCTTCTTTATCTCCATTTAACTCCCAGTTGTTGAATTGTTCTTTGCGATATTTGTCCCTGTTATAAAGGATTCGTTCTTGATCAAACAATGCGGACTGGACGACTATTAGTCCTGCGGATTCTAATTCGTCAAGTAGAAAAAGGTAATCACAAAGGTTCATAAAACTCGAACGAGCCTCCATTTCTTGGTTCTTATCCTCATAATAAATACGAATTGGTTCTTTGCGGTTTTTGTCCCAACTTATAGCGGCAAAATTAAAACCGACAATTTGTTCTAAAATTCTGCCAGATTGGAAGTTTGGCATATTTTTATCATCCCTATCTTTTCTAAGTTCAGAGAGTTTCCTCACAAACTCTTTTTCTTCAGGCAATAACGTTCGTAATTCCTTTGTCATTGTTTTTCTTAACCATTAAAATCTTTCATATTCAGAGGCTCATTATCTGCTATGACTATCCTTATAATTCTTGAAAACGTGATACCAAGTCTCGCAATACTCATCGATTATTGCCTTTTCTTGAGGAGAAATTTCCTTTCCTAATCCATTATCAATTATTCTCAAAGTCACTTTCATTCGTGCTTTCTCATAATCGACTCCTTTCCGAATGTCTTCGTCAGATATGGGAATATATTGTCCTCTTTTCATGGCGTTTTCAAATAAACACAAGCGGCTGTAACTTTCTCTGTTGCTTGACAATGTAAATCCTAATTCAAAATTTTCGTTAAACATATTATTAAAATTTTCTGCAAAAATAAGATTTATTTTGGATAATGCCTTCAATGCGCCTGGAAAAAATCACATCTATTTCAGTATCAGTATTTTTGCAGCTTCTTCTCCCCAAACGTGCCATGCGATTCGCTAACCCTTCACAACGGATTAGAGTATCTCAAAGCCCAACTGAAACTTAACGCCATCAAAAGCCAACAACACTCAGACGAGGAAATTGAGCACCGCTTGCGACAAATCGACACGGACATCCGCCATGTGGAGGAGGCCCTGCGGAACGACCTCTCTTTCCGGAAACTGCTCCGCCCGTAACCGCCGCCACGCACCTTCCCTTGCCTACACCGGCGTAAACCGCCACGTATCTCGCCAACTTGTGAGAATGCACGTCTATCGAAAACGTCCACTGCCCACTTACAGCAGTAGCACCTTTTATGGCCTACTTGGTGATTTATAAATTCATGTAACGACGGACATAAAAATGGTGATAATCAGGTAGAACAAGGTATTTATCTTGGTCGTAAGCAAGTTTTTCGTACTCTTTAGTCGTCATTTTCATTTGAGTGGTTTTTATGCCAATCTTCCTGAATTCAATAGGTTTGGGAAAATTAGCGGAACCTTCAATCTCGGAAATTCTATCGGTAATAAAACTTGCGAAAGTCCGAGCAATTCCTACTTGTTTTTTAGCACTAACTGTCGTGTCTTTTAAATCAATTAAAAACACGAATAATTTTTCATTATCTTCTGCAAACAAAATGTAGTCGCACATGCTCAGGTATCCCTCTTCAGGGCAGAAATAAGGGAATAAGTTGGCATTATTGCCTTTTTCGTCAAAAGAACAGAGCAATATTTCTTCATCTTTACACTCGATAGAACAAGACATTCTTCCTTGTTTCCCACCAGTATCAGTCTCAGCCATTATGGTTTGATTAGCAGGTATGTACTTGTCTTTGATAACACGCTTGATGATATCAAGCATCACCCTTTTGTTTTGTTTTCTTTTCTTTGCCATATCGAAGCTCGTAATATAATGTTTCTGATATTTCATTTAATTTAGATATTGTGTCATCAATAGTGCTTACTTCAAAACCGCTATCTGTCACTTCTATTGATTGCACATCCACATTGTTGTTTTCTCCATAGGTGAAAAGATAAGCTCCCAATTCATCTGGATTAAGGAACAAATCTTTAGAATATCCCATTTCCTTTAGGAGACGAGTTCCCATTTTTTTAGAAGCATTGGACAACATGATTAAGTTGTTGAACTCTCGGATGATATAGTCACTATGTGTACTGATGACCAATCGTATTCCAGCTCGTACCATTTTTGCAAAAATGCGAGTTAACAATATTTGAGTGTCAGGATGACAGTTTATCTCAGGCTCATCAATAAAAAGCATGTCACCTTCTGCTGAGAAATGACGTAAGTAAAATACTAAACCCGAAATAGATTTTGTCATAGAGGCAGAAAGAGGAATAGGCACAATCTTATCTGGAGCTTGCTTTGATGCAAATCTCAAATCACCATCTTCTGTTAAAGACACTTTCCCATTAAGAATTGTGCGTTCAATCTCATCTGCCAATGAGGAATAGGTACCTGTCTCATTAGACAATCGGCTCATCATACTCGCATTATCAAGTGTATGACTTATAACAAGCGGGAATTTTGAGGTGTTTTGTAACACATAATTCAATGTTTTAGTTCTATTTGTGTCTTCCATATTATGAAGAAAATCAAACAATTGATTTCGATTAATCAAAATGTCTTTATAATAACTATATAAACAATTTCTCTCAACAGGGAAGAAGTGAGATGTGTAAACAGGACTAATTAACATTTTAAAATAGATTTGAGACAACAGTCCATCTTGGATGGACTTTCTCTCATCAACTCCAATTTGAGACATTTTGTTTTTAATCACTAAAACATTAGTGTTAGCATTCTTTTTTACCTCTGCCAGAAGTTTATTTTGGAAGAAAATGTTCAAATCATATTGAGACTTTTTCACATGGGATTTATAAGAATCTTTATCTAAATTCAATTCTAATACAAAATTGGGGAACAATTTTTTTCCCATTGCTTCCGAAAGGCCAAAAATAGTTGCAAGATCATTCGCTATGTTATTTAAACGTTCCTGCATCAATTCGTAAAACCTGTCTACATCAAAGGGGATTTCCAAATATTTTTTGTTGATGAAATCTTGAACTTGCTCCTCTGTTAATTTATCTTCTGGATGAGAGATGATTAAACGAGTGAAGGCATATAAAACATACGAGATATACGTTTTTCCTGTGTTATTTGGGCCGCAAAAAACACTGATTTTTTTATTCAGATCAATTTCTGCCGTACGAACAGGTCCGATATTTTTGATTAACAGCCTCATATTAATAAATCAATCATTTAACTTCTGAGTTTACGATAATTTTATTGGGCGCAAATTTAGAAAAAAAGTGGACATGTATGCCTTGGAATGTCACAATCTATCTTTTTATTACACAACACACTATACTACAAATAGATACGATTTTTTCTTCATTTATTAGATAGAGAAAAATGGATTCTTTAAACTATCTTTTTGCCGAAATCGACGAGGACATCCACAAGGTCGAGGACATCTTCGTCCACGATTTCTCCTTCCGGAGCCTGCTCCGCCCATAACCGCCGTCACGCACCTTCCTTGGCCTACACCAGTGTCAACCGCCACACCGCCTTCACCCTCATCGGGATGATGGACACCACCGTGCCCATTGAGGCGTTGGTGAATGGGGTGACTTATCCCCGTTAGGGGATGCCTATCTGTAGCAAACGGATGCCCGCGTACGGTGCCAAATCTCCGTAGGAGATTCATGTTCAACGGGATTCTAAAATATTGTCGTGCCAGATGTGCAACCCCAGACGGGGTTGTGGGGCACGGTCGGGAACGTCCTCGTGCTACAGATATGGAAGCCCTAACGGGCTTGGGCGAAAATTCGCCCGATGAAATAATTGAAACAGAACATTCTTTGAAATATTAGGAGAAAAACTTACGAGGTATTCGAAATATATGTATCTTTGCCTTGTAAAAAAACTATTGTATGGCAAAAGATTATCCCATAGAAGAACCTGAGACCCCGATGGTTAACGAACCGGCCGCAGAATATGGCGTTGCTGCGGAAACAACGTATCGGGTAATCTCCGACGAAGAAATGGCACATTGTATTCCGCTCGAAGAGTCTCGTCGTCGGCTGACTGAGAAGATTTACAAGTTCTATCACCCCGAGGCATGAGAATTCTTATTGAAGAGCGTGTACATCAAGCCATAGAATCGTTCTATGATGCTGCCATATTGAAACATTGGCATACTTTAAGTTTTGATACCGTGGAAAGCAAGAAGAATCGTCTCTATGACGGATTGGAATCACTTGCCAACTATGCGACCATATTCCCCAAGGCAAGACTTAAAAAAGAATGGATTAAAAAGGGCTGGCAGGAATTTATTTGCGAGGATTTCCATTTTGCGTATGAGATTACGGTTGATTCTCATGGTGAAACGGTAATCGTCGTCCATGACGCAGTCCATAGTTTTCTCTATTATTAGTTTTCTTTCTTAAATTATTCTGTGAGTCACTGGTGAGCGGGATGACTTATCCCCGTTAGGGGATGCCTGTCTGTAGCAAACGGATGCACATGTACGGTTCAAAATCTCCGTAGGAGATTCATGTTCAACGGGTTGCAAGGTGAAAATTGTCGTGAAATTATGTTCGTGCAATAAATGCGCCCCGTCCTCGTTAATCTCTGAAATAAAACGGAATATTAAACAAACAGTAAAAGAAAACAGAATGGAAATAGGAAATTTCGGATACTACTGGTTGGACACCTGGGTAATGTCCAACGTGATACAACTCGCCACGCAGGATTTCTGCAGGCGCTATCTAAACCGTTCCAACGATCCGTGTGGCCGCCAATACGACCAGATGACGCAAGCGGCACGGTCGGTGCCAGCCAACATCGCG
>JAEEKL010000072.1 GCA_016282395.1 Bacteroidales bacterium | reverse complement strand
TCGCACCTGGGAACAGACAGATGGAGGTGGATGCGATGCTCGGTAATGAAAGCATAGTCGTCCCGGTAGAGGTAAAGGAGCATTTCACCAAGAAGAAAGTGAAGCGGTTCTTGCATAAGATGGAGACGTTCAGGGATTTTTTCCCCGAATGCGCCGACAAGGAAGTCATCGCCGCCGTCGCCGCTATCAACTACGAGGCGGGTGCGGCCGAACTCGCCCACGAAGAAGGGCTGCTTGTCATCCGTGTCAGCAGTGATGACATCTTCTCCCTTGACCCGGTTGACGAGGAGAAGTTGCGGAGGTTCTAACTATAATTTGACGAATTTCCGGGTGATAATCTGATTTCCAGAGGTGATTCTCACAATATAAATGCCGGCGGGAAGCTGACTGATTTGCAAGGATGCCTCCTCGGTGTCAGGAGTCTCACTGAAGATAAACTCTCCTTCGGCATTGAAGATGTCCACTTGTCGAATGGGGGAGGAATGGACAATGCGTAGTTGGTCTTTCGCAGGATTTGGGTACATCGAGACTTCTTGGCGTGACAGCTCTTCAACGCCCACCTGGCCGCCTTCGTAATCAAGTGAGAATCCCCCCGCCGATCCGGTTTCGTCAGTTTCCAGAACCATAAGCAGGCGACGGGTCTCAAAGGTGTACCCTGTATTGGAGATATTACCGGTCAGCGTGAGCAGATGATTAGCTTCGCTCATCTGATTGTCATAAAAATAGAGAAAATCCTTGTTTTCTTCCAAATCTAAAGAGTTTATATCAACATGGATGGCGGAGTATGGCCCTAACACGATTTTGTACTTGCAGGTTGTCAGGTTGTTGTACTCATGGTCACCACTTCCGTCTTCGATGTGTCCGGAAATGCTGGAGAAGACTTTCGTTCCGCTGCAGAACACCGTGCGGTTTGCCGTGTAGTGTGCTCGGAAACCTTCGCTTGCCGAAGAGTGGGTCAAGAGGTTAACCGTCAGGGCGGCCGTGCCCCAATCAATGGTTACTGTACCCGTGTCTGCTGTCCGCATCTCGAAAGTGTTCACGTAGGGGTTGGTGACAAACAAAGTATCCCCTTCAGCGAGGCTGTAATGAAGGGTTAATGTGACGTTGGTCAGGTTGCTCACGTCAGGTTCAATGTTCCAGAGGAAGTCCATACCAGCTGGGCAATGTTCGTGGGCTAGGCTGCCGTCTGTGAAAGTTCCCTCCATGGCAGTCAGCGTCAGGCTGCCGGTCAACGGTTGCGGGGTGGGGTAGGTGTACTGCGTGGTGTCGGGGTAGGCGTTGATAATCAGCTCTTGCGCGAGGTTGAAGTTGGAGCCGCCCACAACCAGCGCGTCGGTGTAATAGTAGTTGTCCATATAGCCGCTCCATCCGAAGTTGAAATGGAAGAAATAACAGCTGTCCACCGTCTTGTAGCCGTCGCAAATGAAACCGTGTCCGTTGATGTTTGGGAGGCTCCAGCCGGCATAATACATCGGCATTTTGCGGTTTAAGTGGCTGACAATCACGCTGTCCCAGTTGAGGTCTGTGGAGTCGCGGTAGAGGTATTCCGTTTCAGGTGAGAATTTGAAGTACGTCCGCAAAACCCGCGCCGCGCTGTGGTTGTACATGCCGGAGCCGTCGGGACCATAGACCATATCCACACCCACACCGCAATGGTAAATCAGCTTTGAAATCTCGGTATTGATGCTGGTCGGCACATCGCACATGGCATTGTAGTTGTAGGTTGTGTTGCCGTAGTCCGCCGACTGCACACCGTAGTTCTCATCGGTGTAGGAGTAGCTGCCGGTGCCCGTTTCGGGGAAACGATAGTAGTAGATGAGCTGCGCGAGGGCGGTGGCCACGCAGCCCGTCACCACTCGGCCGTTGTCTCCTGCGGCGTCCTTTGGACAGTAGTAGTTGTAGTATTCGCCCTGATCCCATTTCGACAGCATCAGCGGCTCCACTTCGTCGCCGGAGCGGAACACAGGAGCACCTGACAACACGGCCTCCCATTGGCTGACAAATTGGCTTTGGACGATATGCTGCTTCTTGATTTGGCGGATTTGGTCGGCGTAATGGTTGATCCACATCTCAAACGGCGGCACCACATCGCTGTCGTTGTAGAGCTGTTGGTCGGAGAAAGAGAGCACTGGCGGGGCACTTTTGTCACCGGAAATCACCACGAAACCGTTTTCCGCATTGAAAAAGTAAAGAAGCGGGCTTTTTTGGTCATCTTGAATGATTTTAGCGCAGTTTGTTAACGTTTTGCCATTCTGTTCGAAATATCGTTGCGCTGCCGCAGCAGCTTCCTGAAGTGTTACGGTCTGCGCAAGCCCCGCACCACAAAGAGAGATGAAAATGAGGAACAGGTATATTTTTCTCATACGATGGGATTTTTATTATAAATTGCAAAAATACATTTTTTTGGAAAGAACAGTCAAATTATTGCTTGTAAGTCGCAATAGAATCTCCTGTTACTTGGTAGCAGAAAAAATCGTATTTTTGCCGCCTTGTAAAAAAATCAATAACCTATTGTGGAAAAGGACAGGAATGTAGAGGCGGAGGATGTTTTGGTGGTGACCGGTGCGCGCGAGAACAACCTCAAAAATGTGTCATTAACGATTCCGCAGCAGAAACTGGTGGTCATCACCGGTTTAAGCGGCAGCGGCAAGTCGTCATTAGCTTTCGACACCATTTATGCCGAGGGGCAGCGGCGCTATATGGAGACCTACTCCACCTATGCCCGCCAGTTCATCGGTGGTATGGAGCATCCCGACGTGGATAAAATCTCCGGCCTCAACCCTGTGATTTCCATTGAGCAGAAAACCGTGAACAAAAACCCGCGCTCCACGGTGGGCACGGTCACGGAAGTGTATGATTTTCTGCGACTTCTCTATGCCCGCGTGGCTGATGCTTACTCCTACAACACGGAAGAGAAGATGGTTCACTATTCTGAAAAAGAACTCATAGACCTGATTCTGACCCGCTACAAAGGTAAGTCCGTCACTTTGCTCGCCCCTGTGGTAAAACGACGTAAAGGTCACTACCGCGAGCTCTTCGAGAACATCCGCAAGCAGGGCTTCACCCGTGTGCGTGTGGATGGCGCGATGAAGCCGCTGATGATGGGGATGCAACTGGATCGCTACAAAATCCACGACATTGAGCTGTCGGTTGATAACCTCACTGTGTCAGATTATTCACAGAAACGGTTGGCCAACAGTGTGCAAATCGCGATGAAATACGGCAAGGGTGCCATCATGATTCTTGACAACGACACCAAAGAGGTGAAGAACTATAGCAAGTTCCTGATGTGCCCCACTACGGGCATTTCTTATCCGGAGCCGGAACCCAACACCTTCTCGTTCAACTCGCCCTACGGAGCGTGCGAATACTGCAACGGTTTGGGCAGTATCACGGAAATTGACATCAACAAGGTGATTCCCGACAAGAACAAGTCCATTAAGGCGGGCGGCATCGCTATCCTCGGAGAATATAAGAACACGTTGCTGTTCAGGACGTTGGATGCCCTTGCGGAGAAATATGGTTTCTCACTGTCTGACCCTATCAAGAAGCTGAACGAACAGCAGTTGAATGCTGTGTTGTATGGCACCACGGAGATTTTACAAGTGAAACGAGAGGTGGCGGGGCTGTCGCCGATGAAAAAGACTTTTGAGGGAGTGGTGAATTTCATCAGCAATCTCAGTGAGGAAAATATGCCGGCCTCATTTAAGAAATGGATTTCCCAGTTCGTGAACACCATCCCGTGTCCGCACTGCCATGGCGCGCGTCTGCGCACGGAGTCGCTGCATTTCCGCATCGAAGGAAAGAGCATCGCCGACCTCACCCGTATGGACATGTCGGAGCTGCTTGCATGGTGCAAGGCTCTGCCCATCCATCTTGACCCAGCCAAACGCCACATCGCCAGTGAGATTCTGCGCGAAATCGTCTTCCGGTTGGAGTTCCTGTGCGATGTGGGCGTACAGTACCTGTCGCTCGACCGTTCCTCGGCATCGCTTTCGGGCGGCGAGGCGCAACGTATCCGCCTGGCCACACAAATCAGTTCGCAGTTAGTGAACGTGATGTACATTCTCGACGAGCCGAGCATCGGACTGCACCAGCGCGACAACCACTATCTCATTGAATCGCTGTCTCGCCTTCGCGACATGGGCAATTCGGTGATTGTGGTGGAGCACGACCGCGACATGATGAAGGCGGCGGATTATATCGTGGATGTGGGTCCTGCGGCGGGCGAGTATGGTGGTGAGATTGTGGCGGTGGGAACCTATAGGGAAATCCTGAAAAGCGGCTCTTTGACCGCCGATTATCTCAAAGGGAAGAAAAAAATCAAGGTTCCGAAGGTGCGTCGCAAGGGCAACGGCGAATGGCTTTCCATCATTGGCGCGACGGGTAACAACCTCAAGAACGTCACCGTGGAATTTCCCTTAGGAATGCTCATCTGCGTGACGGGCGTTTCCGGCAGTGGGAAGTCAACCCTGATTAACGAGACCTTATATCCGATTCTGAACCATTACATTTACCGATCCGAGAAGAAACCGCTGCCGTATAAGGATGTGGCCGGTCTTGAGCATATCAACAAAATCATCGATATCAACCAGCAGCCCATCGGACGTACACCGCGCTCGAATCCGGCCACCTATGTGGGGGTGTTTGAGGAGATTCGGAAGCTCTTCACCCAGATGCCGGAGTCCAAGATCCGCGGTTACAAACCCGGGCGTTTTTCCTTTAACGTATCGGGCGGCCGCTGTGAGGAGTGTAAAGGCGCTGGCTTGAAGACTATTGAGATGAACTTCCTCCCCGATGTGTATGTCACCTGCGACAAATGCGGCGGCAAACGCTACAATGACGAAACGCTGGAAATCCGCTACAAGGGCAAATCCATCAATGATGTTTTAGAGATGGACATTCACACGGCGATTGGTTTTTTCGAAAACATTCCGAACATTGTACGCGACCTGAAGACCATGGATGATGTGGGTCTTGGTTATCTGAAACTTGGTCAGCCTTCCACGACGCTTTCCGGCGGTGAAGCGCAGCGTATCAAGCTGGCTGCTGAACTGTCGAAGAAGGACACCGGCCAAACTTTATACATCTTGGACGAACCTACCACAGGACTCCACTTTCAGGACATCGCTATACTTCTGGATGTGTTGAACCGTTTGGTGGATAAGGGAAACACGGTCATCGTCATCGAGCACAACATGGATGTCATCAAGATGGCCGACTGGATTGTGGACATGGGACCCGAAGGCGGACGCAGCGGTGGAGAAGTCGTGGCTTGCGGCACACCAGAAGAGGTTGTCCGGCAGGGTGTGGGGTTCACGGCGGAATTTTTGTCAAAAGAACTTATTTGATATGATGAAGGGTGATAGAGACGCATCATGGCACGTTTCTACATGTCATGTGAAAACGGTTTTTGGCGGCGTTCAAAAAAAGTGTATCTTCGCGGCCGCTTTAAATTAATCACTAAAACTCCAAAAAAGTATGGAATCACAAGAACTTCTTCACCCGGAAAATCCTGAAATTCAGAACAATGAGGTGAACCCCGAAGCTTCTCAGGAAGCTCAAACCGTTAATGAGAATGCAACTCCCGCATCCGCAGTGGAACCAGAAATCGCGGAACCCGTGACGGAACCGCAACCCGAAACTTCCGCTGAACAACCTCAGGAGATGCCTGAACCGCAGCAGGAAGTGGCGGAGAAACCCGCTCAAGAACCTGTTGCAGAAGAGCCTGCACAACCTGAAGAGACCTTGGAGCAGGTTGAGGCCGAATATGCGAATTTCGACCTTGAAAAATGCGTGGACGAGCTGGAAAAGCTGGTCGTAGAGCGCAACTTCAACATCATCAAGCAACGTGTGGGCGTAATCCGTGCCAAGGCCCTTGAGTTCCTGCGTGAGCGCAGACGTGCACGTCAGGCCGAGTTCGAGGCTGCTAAAGCTGCCGCTGAAGCCGCCGCCGCCGAACTCCCTGAAGGTCAGGAAGCCCCCGCTATGCCTGAGTTCAACAATGAACCCGACGAGCTGGAAAAACGCTTTAACACCGCTTTCCAAACCTTCAAAGACAATAAAGCTGCCTTTATTGAGGAATTGGAACAGCAAAAGGTTAAAAACTTAGAAATCAAGAACAATATTATAGAAGGACTTAAACGTCTCCTTGAGACGGAGTCAAATCTCAAGGTCCTGAACGACCAGGTCAAAGAATTCCAGGAACAATGGAAAGCTACCGGCCCCGTGCCGCAATCCGAATCCACTAATCTCTGGCAGAATTACCATTTCTATATTGAGAAATTCTTCGACATTGTCCGCATGAACCGCGAAATGCGTATGCTGGACTATAAGAAGAACCTCGAAAGCAAACTGCAGATTTGTGAAAAGGCTGAATCTCTCCTGCTGAATGACTCTATCAACCAATCGTTCAATGAATTGCAGGAGCTCCACCGTCAGTGGAAGGAAATCGGACCGGTTCCGGATGACAAGAAAGAGGAGATTTGGGAACGCTTCAAAACCGCTTCCGACCAGATCAACCAGCGTCGCAGAGAGCATTATGACAAGCTGTTCGCCGAAGAGCAGAATAACTACAACGCCAAGGTCGTGCTTTGCGAGCAGGCCGAGGAACTGGTGGCCAAGCCGGTTGAACAGGTGTCCGAATACAACGCGGTCAGCGACAAGCTGAACGAGCTGTTCAGCCTGTGGAAAACACTGGGACCCGCTCCTGCCAAGCTGAACGACGAGATCTGGATGCGCTTCAAATCCAATCTGGACAAGTTCTTCCAGCAGAAGAAGGAGTATTTCCAGCAGATCAAGGATACGCAGATGCAGAACTACAACCAGAAGTTGAACTTGGCTATTCAGGCCGAAGGTATCGCCGACAGAACCGACTGGAAGCAGGCCACCGACGAGATTCTGGCACTGCAAACTGAATGGAAGAGCATCGGTGCCACCCCGCGCAAATATTCCGACCAGGTGTGGAAACGTTTCCGCGCCGCTTGCGACAAGTTCTTCGAGGCCAAGGCCAAGTTCTTCAGCACCGTGCAAGGCGAAGAGAGCGAAAACCTTCAAAAGAAAGAGGAACTTATTCAGAAGATTCTGGGTTATGAGTTCGGTGAGGACCGCAACGCCAATCTTGATGCGATGAAAGCGTATCAGAAAGAGTGGCTGGAGATCGGTTTTGTGCCGCGCGCCGACAAGGACCGCATTTACACCGAGTACCGCAATGCCATCAACAAGCGTTTCGCGGAACTCAAGGTGAGTGCCGATGATATGCGTCAAAGCCGTTACCAGTCCCGTCTTGATGACATCATGCGCAACCCCAACGCTGACAAGCTCATCGACAAAGAGAAAAACTTCCTCACCACCAAGTTGGCTCGTCTAAAAGACGATATCGTGCTGTGGGAGAATAACTTGGGATTCTTTTCCAACTCCAAGAACGCTGAAATCCTGACGGCCGAGTTCCGCAAGAAAATCGAGTCCGCCAAGAAGGAAGTCGCTGATCTGGAGTACAAGATCAAGATGATGAACAACCCGAAGGCTGCGGAGCAGGCCGAGGCTCCCGCCGCAGAAGCTGAACCCGCTGCCGAAACCGAGGCTCCCGCTGAAGCGTAAATTTAGCTATTAGCTGTTGGCTGTTAGCTTTTTGCCAATAGCCAACCCAACAACCAAAAACAATGTTAAGAAAGATTATTATCATTAGTGTACTAATACTGTCTGCTTTATCTGCGGTCGCCCAAACGGAGGCCGCAGATAAAATTTTAGGTACGTATTACATTTCGGACGACACCTCCGACGAGGATTGCAAGGTGAAAATCACTAAGGACAAGTCTGGCACCTACAGTGGACGTATCATCTGGGTTAAGAATCCCTATTTCAAGGACGGTACCCCGAAGCGGGACATCAAGAATCCCGATCCGGCGAAACGGAACACTCCCGGCGACCAGATTCCGCTCATTTTCCATTTCAAGT
>JAEEKL010000071.1 GCA_016282395.1 Bacteroidales bacterium | reverse complement strand
GTATTTTTGCCGCCGAATTGATGATAAAGGATGAGCTATGGTGTAATGGTAGCACTACAGATTTTGGTTCTGCCTGTGTAGGTTCGAGTCCTGCTAGCTCAACAAGAAAACTCTCACCGATTTGGTGGGAGTTTTTTTTACGAATTTTGAAAAAAGTAGTTAAACAATTAATACAAATTTAAGATGGAAGAACAAATAAATCTTATCAGCACTTTTGCGGATTTCAAAGAATCGAAGAGCATTGACAGAGAGACACTTATGCATATTTTGGAAGATGTTTTCGTGAGTGCGCTAACCAAAAAATACGGCGCAAACGCTGAATTTAATGTCATCGTCAATGTTGACCGCGGAGACCTTGAGATCCAGCATTCCCTGATGGTTGTGGAAGACGGTATGGTGACGGATCCGGCTAACCAGATAGCTTTGTCTGACGCCATAAAAATCGAACCTGACTTTGAGGTGGGTGAAGAAGTGATTGAGCAGATTCAGCTTTCCGATTTCCAGAGACGCGAGATTCTTGCCCTTCGCCAGAACCTTAGCAACAAAATTCTGGAACACGAAAAAGACGTGATATTTCATAAGTACGAGCCCCGTAAGGGTGAACTCATCGCTGGCGAAGTGAGTCAGGTCTGGAAAAAGGAAATTCTGGTAATGGATGACGACCGTGTGGAAATGGTGCTCCCGAAATCTGAACAGATCCCGACCGATTATTACAAGAAGGGTGACAGCATTATGGCTGTCATCACCTCTGTGGATGTGGTCAACGGGTCGCCGCGTATCCTTCTCTCCCGAACCTCGCCGCGCTTCCTCGAATGTCTCATGGAACGCGCCATCCCTGAAATTGATGAAGGGGTCATTATGATCAGAGACATCGTGCGCGTGCCAGGCGAAAGAGCCAAGGTGCTGGTGGAAACCTATGACGACCGCATCGACCCTGTGGGTGCCTGCGTCGGCGTTAAAGGCAGCCGCATCCATGACACGGTGCGCGAACTTCGCAATGAAAACATCGACATCATCAACTATACGGACAAGAAAGAACTCTTGATTGCCCGCGCCCTCAACCCGGCCAAAATATCCTCCATTGAACTGGATGAGGAAAACAAGACGGCTAATGTTTATATGAAATCCGACCAGGTGTCCCTCGCTATCGGCAAGGGCGGTTACAACATCAAACTGGCCAGCAAACTCTCTGGATATGAAATTGATGTCTTCAGAGATGATATTAAAGAGGAATACGTCATTCCGTTGTCAGAATTCAACGATGTTTTCGATCAATGGGTGATTGACACGTTTATCGGTATCGGTTGCGACACCGCCGAGAGTGTCATGGCACTGAGCCGCGAGGAACTTATCCGCCGCACAGATTTGGAAGAAGAAACGGTGGATGCCATGATTGCCGCTGTTAAAGAGGAATTAGCGAAATAATGAATCTGCTCAAAAACCCAATTAAAAAATTATTAATCAGATTTATCACCATGCCGGAAGAAAAAGTAAAAGTGCCGCGATTAGGACAGGCGGCAAAAGAGTTTAACGTGTCGAATGACCGAATCATCGACATTCTGACCAAAAACGGACTTGAAATTAACGCCCCAACTCCGAACTCCAAATTGTCTTTGGAAATGTACCAATGCCTGCAGAAGGAGTTGGCTAAAGATAAAATGGTGAAGGAGAAATCCGATCAGATTATACCTCCGAGAATTAAAAAGGAAGAGGTAAAATCTGTAACACCCGACAAAATCCCCGAAGAGGATAAAGGTGGTCACATCCTTATTCACACTAATCGTTTGCCTGATATTCAGGTGGTTGAGACCACAAGCCATGCTCCTGAGGTGAAAATCATCGGTTCTGTCCCGATTGAATCCCTGACGAAATCTGCCAAGAAAAAATCTTCCGGCAACACGGCAGAAGAAGAGTCGAAAAAAGAGGCACAGAAATCTGAAACCGAGCAGACGGAAACCACTCCGAAAGATAATCCGGCAAATCCGCAGGAGGTTTCTACAGCCAACATCTCTGACAGCAAGGAGTCTCAAGAAACGGTTGTGCAGCAACCCGAACATATTGAAACGGTGACTCATATCACAGGACCTGAAATTCTGGGAACGATAGATCTGGAAGCGTTGAAGCCCAAAAAGAAACAAAAAGAAAAAAAGGCTCAAAAGAAGGAAAAGGTTCAACAGAAAGTGGTGGAAACGCCTGAAAATGAGGTTAAAAAGGAAACTGCCACACCTATTGAAGAGAAACCACAGCAACCGGTTCCTGAACATATTAAAACTGTTGTCAACCAGTTGAAAGGACCGAAGATTCTTGGCACTATCGACTTGTCTCTGTTGCAGAACAAAGAAGTCAAGAAAGAAGACCATCGAAACGGAGAAAACAGTGAGAAAAAGAAAAAGAAGAGAAAACGGGTGGCCAAACCGGTCAAAACCACTAATGTTTCGAATGTAAAAGAAGAAAAATCGAAAAAACAGAAACAGGAACCGGAAAAGGTTGAAATCTCCGCCGAAGATATCCACCGCCGTATTAAAGAGACCAAGATGCGTCTCGAGAGTAATACGAAAAAGACTTCCACTGCTGCGAAGAGGAGAAAAGAGAAACGCCAGCTTATCCATGAACGCATTGAGGAACAGGAACTTCAGGCAATTGAAGACCAGAAGACCTTGCGCGTGACCGAGTTCATCACTGCCAACGAGTTGGCCACTCTGATGAATGTCGATGTGACAAAAATCATCTCCACATGCATGAGCATCGGTCTCTTCGTGTCTATCAACCAGCGTCTTGATGCCGAAAACATCGCCATGTTGGCCGAGGAATTCGGCTTTAACGTGGAATTCATTGATGCAGAGGAGGAACAGAACATGAACGACTCCGAAAAGGACAGCGAGGAGGATTTGCAGCCCCGCCATCCTATCATCACTGTCATGGGTCATGTGGACCACGGTAAGACGTCTTTGTTGGACTACATCCGCAAGACCAACGTGATTGCCGGTGAAGCTGGCGGTATCACCCAGCACATCGGAGCATACGAGGTGAGCCTGCCTGACGGCCGCAAAATCACCTTCCTCGATACGCCTGGTCACGAGGCTTTCACGGCCATGCGTGCTCGCGGAGCAAAAATCACCGACTTGTGTATCATCGTGGTCGCCGCAGACGATGCCGTGATGCCGCAGACGGTCGAAGCTATTAACCATGCCCAGGCCGCCGGTGTACCGATGGTGTTTGCCATCACTAAAATCGACAAACCCAATGCCAATCCCGATAAAATCCGTGAAGAACTGGCTAACATGAACCTTCTTGTGGAGGAATGGGGCGGCAAGTACCAGTGCCAGGAAATAGATGCAAAACATGGCGTCAACGTCAACGAACTGCTGGAAAAGGTGCTGCTTGAAGCCGAATTGCTGGATTTGAAGGCTAATCCGAACCGTCCCGGCGTGGGCGCGGTTATCGAGTCCGCTTTGGACAAAGGTCGTGGCTACGTCGCGAAAGTGCTTGTGCAAAACGGCACACTTTCTGTGGGTGATCCAATTCTTGCCGGCAGCTGCTTCGGCAAAGTGAAGGCCATGTTCAACGAGCGAAACCAACCCGTAAAATCGGCCGGGCCTGCACAGCCTGTGCTTCTACTGGGTCTCAACGGCGCTCCGCAAGCCGGTGACACGTTCAAAGTCTGCGAGTCCGAACAGGAAGCCCGCGGCATCGCCACCAAGCGCGCACGCCTCGCCCGTGAGATGGGTCTGCGTACGCAGAAACATGTTACTCTCGAGGAAATCGGCCGCCGTATCGCCATCGGCGACTTCAAGGAACTCAACATCATCGTTAAAGGTGATGTTGACGGCTCTGTGGAGGCTCTTGCTGGCGAGTTGTTGAAACTCAGTACCGAGCAAGTCCAAGTCAACGTCATCCACAAGTCTGTGGGTCAGGTGACCGAGACCGATGTGATGCTGGCCACCGCATCCAATGCCCTCATCGTGGCATTCCAGGTGCGCCCGTCCGCCAACGCCCGAAAAATGGCCGAAGCCGAGCAAATCGACATCCGCACTTATTCCATTATATATACCGCCATCAATGAGATTAAAGATGCCATCGCCGGTATGCACACTCCCGAAATCCGCGAGAAAGTGGTCTGTAACATCGAAATCCGCGAGGTGTTCCACATCTCCAAAGTCGGTAACGTGGCCGGTTGTATGGTTCTGGACGGCAAGCTGCAGCGCAGCACCAAAATCCGCCTCATCCGCGACGGTATCGTCATCTACACCGGTAAACTCGGTTCCCTGCGCCGTTTCAAGGACGATGTCAAGGAAGTTGTTGCCGGTCAGGACTGCGGTTTGAACATCGACGGGTGCAACGACATTAAAGTCGGCGACATCATCGAAGGTTACGAGGAATTTGAAGTTGCCTACGGGAAATAGGGATTTTGTGCCTCCCATAACCAGGGCTGTCACCAAGTGGCAGCCCTTTTTCGCACAATATTACAGCAGTTTGCTATTACTGTCTTTTTTCTTTCTCAACCGCTTTTTCCTCGGCCTTCTGACTTGTTTGTATCGCGAAACCTGGTAACCGATACGGTCTTCCCGCACTTCTGAAACATATTCCGACTCTGTCGGATAGGTGCTCTTTTCTTCTGGACGCCGTAGCACGCACACTATCGGCTTTCCGACCCATTCCTGTGGCAAGCATAGGGTGACGGTGTCTTTTTGGGGTGTCAAAATCAATTTTTTCATTTTATTGTATTTTAATAAAATTCAATTCCTGATGACGGTTTTTACACAAAATGACATTTTTTCTTCTTTTTTCTGCCAAAAAGGGAATTTGTTTGTTTTTTTTAATTTTTCTTTTTAACATACTTATAATCAATAATATACATCGCAAATATACATTATTTCCGATAAACTCACCCAAAAAGAAATATTTTTTTAGAATTTTAATATCAATCTGACAATCAACACATTGTATAAAAAAATTTTTTTCATTAGAAATGTCTTCCCCTTATCAAAAAAAGTGTATTTTTGCAGCCTCAAAACAAAAAGAGGCGTTTCAGTAGCTCAGCAGGTAGAGCACATCCCTTTTAAGGATGGGGTCCTGGGTTCGAGCCCCAGCTGGAACACGAAAAAGTCCGGATCGAAAGATTCGGTTTTTTTTTATTCTTCATCAAAGTCAATCAGACAAGTCTCTATCTTAAAAAATGCCTGTAAATCCAAATGGAAAATTTGTCGGTATGTATTTAAAATTTGTGTACTTTTGCGCTTTCAATCCGGCCCCGTAGTTCAGCTGAATAGAACGTCAGATTCCGGTTCTGAAAGTCGTGGGTTTGAATCCCGCCGGGGTCACTAAATATAGTCCGTATGAACATCGAAAAATACGACGAAATCCGGGCTTCTTTGCCCGCTGGTGTATGCCTGGTCGCCGTCTCGAAATTCAAACCGGCGGAAGACATCGCCGCGCTGTACCAACATGGGCAGCGCGTTTTTGGTGAGAACCACGCCCAAGAGATGAAAGCCAAACATGAAGTTCTCCCCCAAGACATTGAGTGGCACTTCATCGGACATCTGCAAACCAATAAAATCAAGTACATTGCACCGTATGTTTCATTGATTCACAGCATTGACAGCTTTGACCTGCTGAAGGAGGTAAACAAGCACGCCGTCAAAAACAATCGTGTGATCCCTTGTCTGTTGCAATTCCATATCGCCGACGAGGAGACGAAGTTCGGCTTTACCTTTGAGGAATGCGAGGCGATGCTTAACGACCCAGGTTTTATTGAGTTAAAAAATGTTGAAATCCACGGTGTGATGGGCATGGCCACCTTCACGGACAACATGGAGCAGGTGCGCGAGGAATTTCAGCACCTGCATCAGATTTTCCAAGAACTGAAAAACATTTATTTCGCGCAAAACCCTGATTTCAAGGAGATTTCCATGGGCATGAGCGAGGATTACCCTATCGCCATTGAGGAAGGCAGCACTCTGATTCGTATCGGCAGCGCCATTTTCGGACCGAGAAATTATAACGTATAATGTACGTTGCAGAGACGCAAAATTTTGCGTCTCTACATAACCCATAAATCTAAACATTAATTCCCTAACCTTCTAACCATTAAACCCTCTAACCTTATGAATAAAAAAATCACCTTCTTCTTGATTTTCACACTGCTGTATGGCTTTTTCACTTCTTACGCAAGTGACGGAGACACCACTGCTGTTCAGCGAAACAAGAAACCCAAAAAAGAGAAAAGTGAAATACGCACCGGATGGACATTCGGTATTCTCCCGAGTGTCGCCTACGATGCGGACAAGGGCTTCCAATATGGCGTGCTGGCCAACGTTTATGATTTCGGCGATGGATCCGTCTATCCCGACTATTTCCACTCTCTCTACTTCGAGGCAGCCTACACCACCAAAAGATCAGGTATTTTCCGCGTCGCCTACGATTCCAAACACTTGATTCCCGGCCATAGAATCAACATTGACGTTTCGTATCTGCCTGATGCCCTGTGTGATTTTTATGGCTACAACGGCTATCAAACGGTCTATAACGGCGGTTGGGCAAAAAAGAAGAGCGAGGATTACATCTCCCGTGCTTTTTATAAGTCTCAGCGCGATCTTTTCCGTTTCGTCACAGACATTAACGGCAACATCGGCTCCGGCTGGTATTGGAATGCGGGAATTGGCGTGCTCGGCTACAAAATTGCACCTGTCAATCTTGATATGCTTAACAAAGGAAAAAAAGAGGAAAATCAATTGCCCTACGTGGACGGCTTGTACGACAAATACGTGAAATGGGGTATTCTTTCCCCAGCAGAGGCCAACGGCGGCTGGCATCCATTCATTCACGGTGGCATCTCGTTCGACAACCGCGACCGCCAGCAGAACACGAAAAGAGGCTTGAACGCAGAAGCTTTTCTGACCTATTATGCCGGATTTGGAGAGGATAAAGAAGCCAACAGTTTGATTTTCAACGCCAGTTTCCGTCATTTCGTGCCCGTATATCAAGACATCATCACGTTTGCCTACCGTCTCGCCACTCAGCTGAATGTGGCTGGCGATGCCCCGTTCTATCTCAACAACAATTACAACAACATGTTTATTCAGAGAGTGTTATACGAAGGATTAGGCGGTGCTAACACGAACCGAGGTATCCTTCGTAACCGTATAGCCTCCAAAGGATATGCTTTCGCCAACGTCGAATTTCGTTTTCAAATCTGTAAATTTGACATCGGAAAGGAACATTTTGCCATCGGTCTGAATCCCTTTGTGGATATGGGCTTGATTTTACAACCATATCGTCTTGATCAACAAACGATTACAAACAACATTATGCAAAACGATCCTGAATTTGACCTAAATAATCTGTCAGATTACATCGTTTTTGATGAAAGCAAGAATATTTACCGTCCGCACTTTTCGGGAGGCATTGGATTGAAAGCGATGATGAACGACAATTTCGTGCTTTCTGTCGATTGGGCGGCACCGTTCGACAAACGCGACAACTACAGTCTGGCGAATATCTATGTTAAAATCGGGTATATGTTCTAAAACATGAAACTGTTTGAAAATCATAACCTCAAGTCTTACAACACCTTCGGGATGGAGGTGTTTGCGCGGCAGTTTGTGGAGTTGGAAACAGCGGAGGAGACCTCGGCCGCAGTGGCCGAATATCTTCAGCAATGGCCCTACTATATTCTTGGAGGAGGCAGCAACACCTTGTTCACCAACGACTTTGACGGAACTATCGTGCATCCGGCCTTCCATGGTGTCGAACGGATGGAAGAGAACAGTGACAATGTGCTACTGCGCGTGGCCGCCGGCGAACCGTGGGAGAACCTTATCCAATACTGTATCAAGCACGAATACTATGGGTTAGAGAATCTTACGGCCATTCCCGGACTGGTGGGCAGTGCCCCTGTGCAAAACATTGGGGCTTACGGGGTGGAGGTCAAGGATACTGTTTACAAAGTGCAAGGTTATATCCTTTCGACCCGTAATCCTTTCGAACTGTCCAATGCCGACTGTCTATTTGGCTATCGGAACTCCATTTTCAAACAGACCCTGAAAAACGACTGTATTATTACCTACGTTTGGTTCCAACTATCTAAAAAAAAGCATTTTACCCTATCCTATCAAGGGCTGGCGAAAGCTTTGGAGGAACGCGAGCTGCCCTTGACCCTGCACTGTGTCTCCGACTGCGTGCGTAAAATCCGCGAGGCAAAACTTCCAGATCCCAAAATCGTAGGCAATGGTGGCAGTTTCTTCAAAAATCCGGTCATTTCGGTTGAAAAATATCGGGATTTACTGACCCAATACCCCGATTTGGTGGCTTACGACGCTCCTGACGGCTGCAAAAAACTTTCCGCTGGGCAATTGATTGAGAAATCCGGATGGAAAGGCAGACGAGTGGGTAAGGCCGGCACATGGAAAAACCAAGCCTTAGTGCTGGTTAATTATGGTGGCGCGACCCCGAAAGAGGTTTTAGGTGTGGCAGAAACTATCATAAAAGATGTTAAAACATTGTTTGATATCACGTTGGAAATGGAAATAAATCGGATATAATGAAAAAAACGACCCATATCAACCAAAAAATCAAAAACATTCTGCAATTCGGACTTTTTGTCTGTTGTATCGCAATACTTATGAGTAGCTGCGACCTTTTCAACCGCAAAGAAAAGTTTGACAAGACTCTGCTTAGCGGCTGCTGGGTGAGCGGCACGTTGTATGAGTACTACAATGCTGATGGCACAGGCCATACGTGGGACATTTTGGATGATGTGACTGAAGAGGAAGCGCAACCCTTTACTTGGACTTTGGAGAAGAGAACGTTAACACAGATCCACCAAATGGAAATGGGTGGCAATGTCCCCAAGATCTACACCGTTACCAAACTGAATGCCACCACGTTGGAATATCACGATGATTACGGGAAATATTACACTTTCACCAAGGAAAAATGAAAAAAGCACTGAAAATAACGCTGATTTCGTTGGGTTCGCTGTTTTTGGTGATTGCCATCGCGGTTTCTATCGCACTTTTTAGCATTTTTTCACCTTCCAAATTGGCGAAAATCGTCAATAGTCAGGCAGACAAATTCATCACTTGCGATTTTCACATAGACAAAGTTGGACTCACCTTTTTCAAGACTTTCCCCAAAATAGGATTGGATTTGGAGAATGTCGTGCTCAAAAATCCGCAAAAAGCGGACGTGTCTGACACTTTGCTCTATGTCAAAGATTGTGTGACAACCCTCAACATACGGGAACTGCTTAAAAACCACCATGCCGAAATTCACGATTTTTCACTGAACGGGGGGAAAATAAACCTTTACGTTGATGAAAATGGCAACGGCAACTATAATGTCTTCAAATCAGATCCTGAAGATACCACTTCCTTTGATTACACGATTGATTTACAAAAGGTTAAAACTAAAAATGTAGATGTTTGCTACCAAAATGAGCAATCCAAGTTAAAAGCGGATTTGCAACAGGTGGATTTGACGGTGAAAGGTGCTTTTGAAAAACAAAACATTGACGGGAAACTGGAAGCGAATGCCAAATCGCTGCTTTTCATCATGGATGACAGCACCAAGATTAACCTTTCCGGACAGAATTTAGAGGCCTCCTACGATGGCTCTTTCACAGATTTTAACCAGATAAATGGTCAAGTGGACGTGCAATTGCAAAAAGCTCAGCTTTTTATTGATACAGCGTTGTATGTCAATAAGTTAGATCTTTCCTTCTATTCCAAGCTTCGCACTGACTTTGACGCACTCCGTTATGACTTGAACGAAACGGTTTTAAAAGTCGATGGACATTCCCTTTTGCTGAACGGATTGGTGCAGCAGGACACCACCCGTCATGGACTCTACACCGACCTGCACTATGAAACCGATGAATGGAATCTTCAGGACATTATCCCCATCATTCCTGATGCAGTTATCGGTAACGCATTAGATGACATTAAGATAGAGGGTAATATGCAAATTCAGGGAACGGTGAAAGGAACTTATTACCCGAACCACTTGCCTTTCATCACTTCCGATATTTCCTGGAAAAACGGTTCTTTTTCGATGAAAGATTTACCTTTGGGCTTTGAAAAGCTGTACGGTCGCTTCAAGCTTGATTTGGACTTGGACAGCCAATCGAATTTGACGGTGAAGTCGTTGTCGGCCACCACGAGAAAACGCAACAAAATAACAGCAACAGGTACAATTAAAAACCTATTGGGCAAGATGTTATGCAACATCCTCGCCACAGGAGACCTGCATGTCTCCGACTTCAAAGATTTCTTGCCCGAAGATTTCACCCGATATGATGGAAAAGCAAACCTCCAAGTGAAAACGCAGCTCACTTTCGACCCTGAAAAAGAGTTTTCCATCGACAACATTTCCAATGCCACCATCAACGGCCAATTAACAAATTTGGAGCTGCTGTATCACGACACGATGCGACTGGCTTCCCCGCAGATGCAAGTCAATGTGGAATTGCCTGTCAAACAGCAACCTTACAAAATCAACGAGTGGCTGAACGCGAAAGTTGAAGCCGGCACACTGAACATTTCCAATCCCGGACAATACACGATTTCCGCTTCGGACATTCATTTGGATGCCTATACGAACAATCTGACGGACAGCACAACAGATTTCAAATTCGCCACTACTTACCAATTTGACCAGCTCAACATCCAGGCTGATACCATTTTTGCGCAACTATCTCAACCAAAGGGCGTTTTCGTGTATCATAACAGCGACAAGATGCAAATTGACTATACGGGAAGCACCGTAAACGCCATCGTGGGCAATACCCTCAAATTCAATACGCAAACATTAAAATTGTACGCAAAAACCGACTACAAAGAGAAGGAAGACAACATGCTGTTGCGATGGTCGCCCACTATTCAGTTGCAACTGAGTAATGCCAAAGCCAACATACAAAATGTGGCGCATGCTATAGAATTCCCATCCATCAATGTTGATTTCAGTCCGAAAAAAGCTGTGTTAAAAAAGGCTAATTTGAAGTTTGGCCAGTCAGATATTAATCTTATGGGAACCATCACGGGAATCGAGTCTTACCTCCATAACAAAGGTCTTCTTAAAGGAAATCTTGATCTTGTTGCTAACTATTTGAACTTAAATGAATTGATAGAATTTGTTGATGGATTTGGGGCTCCTGACTCCTTGTTGGAGCAAGCGGAAGCTATAGAGCAGCAGAGTACATCGTCACCATTTATCGTCCCGTTCGGTGTAGATGTAAACATGAATACCAGAATTCAAAAAGCATTGTTTGAGGAAGCTGAGTTCCGCAACATCGCCGGGCGTGTATATGTAAAGGACGGCGTGTTGGTTTTGGAGGAGATGGGTCTCACCAACGAGGCTGCGAGGATGCAGCTTACGGCTATGTACCGTACCCCGCGGATGAACCACTTATTCCTTGGTTTTGACTTCCATCTTCTTGATATCAAGATAGATAAGCTTATTGCTATGATTCCTGAGGTCGATACTATTTTGCCCATGCTGAAATCTTTCAGTGGTAACGCGGAGTTCCATTTCGCTGCCGAAACCTACCTCAAGTCCAACTACGACATCAAGTTCTCTACCTTGCGCGGTGCCGCCGCCATCAACGGACATGATTTAGTGGTCCTCGACAGTGAAACCTACAAAAACATCGCCAAGAAACTGATGTTCAGCAAGAAAACACAGAATAAAATTGATAGCTTATCCACCGAAATCACTATTTTCAGAAACGAAATCGATGTCTATCCCTTCCTGCTCTCCCTCGACAAATACAGTGCCATCATCTCCGGTAGGCACAACTTGGACATGACCTACGACTATAACATCTCGTTGGTAAAACCTGTTCGTATCGGTTTGGATATCATTGGTTTAAGTGACAAACTGAAGTTCAAGGTCGGGAAAGCAAAATACGCCACACTGTTCAAACCGGAGAAGCAGAATGTGGTGGAATCGAATATTATGGAACTGAAAACGTTGATTAACAAAACTTTGCAAGCAAATGTAAAAGATAGTGAGATAGGCCAATAATCGTTATCTTTTACATATACAATATGGGATAAAACAGTTCTGAAATGCGTTTTACATCCCGCAAACGGTTTTCCTTATCGCATCCCCTGCTTCACTAACTGTCCGCACGCCGCGGCAATATCCTGTCCTTTGCTCTGACGAATGTTGACCACCATGTTGCAGCGTTCCAATACCGCGATAAAGTTCTGACGGCGGGTCGGATCCGACTTGTGGAACAACGAATCAGGGGTGGAATTGTATTCTATGATGTTGATTTTCACGGGGAACGGCCGGCAGAAACGCGCTAACTGCTCGGCAGCCTTTTCCGAATCGTTGACTTTTGAGAGCAACAGATATTCAATGGTGATACGCTCACCCGTCTTCTGATGGTAATACGCCAAAGCTGCCTGCAAATCGTGTAACGGATTATGCTCCGTCACGGGCATGATGTTGCCGCGCACGGTG
>JAEEKL010000070.1 GCA_016282395.1 Bacteroidales bacterium | reverse complement strand
TGACTAATCTGAAAGTGGAAACATATTTTATTCATAATGCAACGTTTTTTCGTAAATTTTGACTAATTTCTTGGCCACATGCTCCCATTTGAGGCGATCGACCTCGGCGGCTCCCTCTTCGGCGAAAAGCTTCGAGAGGGCGGGGTAGTGGAGCAGACCGTATATGGCATCGGCGGTGGCGTCGATGTCCCAGAAATCAACCTTGATGGCGTGGGTGAGCACCTCGGAGACACCTGACTGTTTGGAGATGACCACGGGCACTTTTGCGCGCATGGCCTCCAACGGCGAGATACCGAAAGGTTCCGAAATGGAAGGCATCACATACACATCGCTCATGCCGAACATCTTGTTGATGTCGTCGCCGCGAAGGAATCCGGTGAAGTGGAAACGGTCGGAGATGCCCAGCTCGGCCACGCGCTCGATGATGTGCGGCATCATGTCGCCGTCGCCAGCCAGCACGAAACGGACATTAGGGTCTTTCTCCAACACACGCTTGGCGGTCTCCACGAAATAGTCGGGACCTTTCTGGAAGGTAACGCGTCCTAAGAACGTCACGATTTTCTCCTTGACGAACTTCTTGCGCTCCACCACTTTGTCGTTGGGCTCCACGGCATTGTGCAGCGTGAATACCTTTTCTGCGGGGATGCCGTATTTGTTGATGACGATGTTACGGGTGAGGTCACTGACGGCACACACCGCATCGGCGGCGCTCATACCCTCCTTTTCCATGCCATAGACAATATCGTTGTAGTTCTCGCCGGTGCGGTCAAACTCAGTGGCGTGGATGTGAACCACCAACGGTTTCCCGGAAGCGCGTTTGGCAGCGATGCCGGCACGGTAGGTCAGCCAGTCGTGTGCGTGGATCAAGTCGAAATCCTCGTTTTTGGCGATTTCCGCTGCAATGTTGGCATATTGGTTCACCTCCTCCATCAGATTCGGACCGTATTTCCCCGAAAAGACGTATTTCCGCTTTTCTCCGGAAACAGGAAAGACACCGCTTTCAATCTGGCTGATGACATTGTAGTAGTCATCCACACCCACATACGGGACAAGTCTGCTGTTGACTTGGATGTAGGAGGTCTCTTTGGAGTGGAGGAAATATTCGGAAGTGCGCGGATCGACTTCCACATCACTGCCGTTCACGATTTTGACGTATGAGGTGTCCTCGTCGCCGGAGGCCTTTGGCATCACGAAAGTCACGTGTACACCATTGAGCGCAAGCCCTTTGGTGAGCCCGTAACAGGCCGTGCCCAAACCGCCGGAGATATGTGGCGGAAACTCCCATCCGAACATTAATACTTTTATAGCCATAGTTTATAGGATGTCATCTTATTTTTGTACTTGTTCAATTTTCCATTTCATATAGAGCAGTGCGGCGACGCTCCATGCCTGTGAGATGCAGCCGTTGGGCTTGTAGGGCGGATCGCCGTCCGTGATCTCGGCAATCGTGGAAAGCCCGTAGGAACTCATGCAGCCGTCGAAACGGTAGAGGATGCGGTTAAGAACATCAGGGGCGCTTTCGGGATAGACCTTGAGAATGCAGTCTGTGAAAGGGAACAGTAGCCACGGCCAAACAGTACCTTGGTGGTAGGCTGCGTCGCGTTCCGCTTGCGTTCCGCTGTAGTGACCCTTGTATTCGGGGTCTTTGGGTGACAGGCTGCGGATGCCTTTATCGACCAGCAACTCCTCGGTGACGCACTTGAGCACCAACTGCCTGATTTTCTCGCTGATAGGCGAGAAAGGCAGGGAGGCTGCAATGAGCATGTTAGGACGAACCTGGAAGTTCTTGTAGTCGCCATCCACATAGTCGGCTAAATAGCCAATCTCCTTTGACCAAAACGTCTCTTTGAAGACAGTGGGGAAATTGGATACAATCGGTTCCCATTCGGCGACAAATTCCTTGTCGCGGCTTCTGCTCGCAAGGTCGATAGCGAATTTGATGTCGTTGTACCACAATGCGTTGATTTCCACTTGGCAGCCGGTGCGTGGGGTCACGGGACGTCCATCGACGATGGCGTCCATCCACGTGAGGGCAAGTCCTTCGCCCCCGGCATAGATGAGACCGTTGTCCAGTCTGTGGATATGGTTCAGAGTGCCGTCACGGTAGGCGCGGAGGATGCTTTTGATAGTGTCGCCATATTTTGTCCAAAGGACCCTTGGTTTATTGATGTGGTCATAGTAGATCTGCAGAGCGCGGATGAACCAGAGCGGTGCATCTACCGAGTTGTAGGAGGCACCGTTGCCGGACCCTATGTTGGGGAACAGCCCGTCCTTGAGGTCGGTGATCATCGTGTCGGCGATTTCCTCGAAGAGGGCGTTCTTTTTCAGCGGCAGGGTGAGGCCGGGCAGGGCGATGAAGGTGTCGCGGCCCCAGCGTCCGAACCACGGGTAGCCCGCGATAATGTCGGTGCGGCCGTTGCGCTTCACGATGAACTGCTCCGCCGCATTTTGCAGGCAATTGGAGAACGTGGAGCGTGTGGGGTGCTTTTTCGCCTCTTTTGCGTAGATTTTGGCGATTTCGGCAGCTTCTACCGGCTCAGTGCCAATGCACAGGTACAATTCCTTGTCGGCCACTTTCGCTGTGATGGTGCCGGGGCGCCACAGATCCTCATGACCCTCATAACCGCGCTTCAGCTCCTCCTCATATTCTATGTTATAATACCAGTCGGGATGATGTTGGTATTGCACCGGTTCCGAGAATTGGAAATAGACTGGCGTGTAGTTGTCGTACATGCAAAAGCCGACACCGTTCTCAACAGTTTGGTAATCAGTATGAACGCTGTCGTTTGCGTGTGTGAGTTGATGAATGCTGCGGAAAGCTAACAGCGGTTCAATTTGCATACAGACATCCTCAACGTTGTCGAGGAAAGTGTATTTGATGATCAATCGGTCTGCATCGTGTTGGAAAAGCAGCGACTTCTGGAAATTGAACTTCCCGACGCGGTAGTCATACACTGGCACGCTGTCAGCGGAGAATTTCTGCAGATATTTGTTTCCTTTCGGGTCGATGACTTTGTTTTTATACTGGTGGATACCTAAATGGAAATCCATGCTGTTGACCACGATATTCTCATTTATGCCGGAGACCAGCAGGTGGCGTTCGCCGTCGAGGTTGTCCTGCGGCACAATAAACAAGCCGTGGTATTTGCGGGTGTTAAGTCCGCACAAGGTTGTAGTGGCAAAAGCGCCCGTTCTGCTGCAGCGCAGTATCTCTCTCTCCTTCGCGAAATTGATGTTCACCAATTTCTCCTTGTCAAATGCGATATAACTCATCTTTCTTGCTTCTCTATTTCGTTTATAATTGTTTTTTCTGTTGATTTTCTTATGATTTAAATTATAGAATAACCCAACAAACCAATTTGCAAAAATATATTTTTTTGATGAAACAACGTAATATTTTTTCAATTTATTTTAACCGTTCTGAGAAACAAATGTTGGTAAAAAAAAAATCCCGGACCATCAGATCCGGGATTTTGTAGGATAGTATTATTCCGAAAAATTAGCGGGCAACCGTGAATTTCTGGGTTGACATGCCGTTTTCGGTAGCGATTCTAACAGTATAAACACCGTTTGCGAAGTTCGAGGTGTTGATTTGGGTGTTCATGTCGTTGACATTGTACATGCCGACCATCTGGCCCATCATGTTGTAAACCTCAACGCGGTTAATGTTGCTGTTGGCGTTGATGTTGAGCACGTTGTTGGCGGGGTTCGGGAAGATGGTGGTGTTCAGCTCATGGTTCTCGACACCGGTACCAGCGGTCACGTTGATATTGTCGAGCTTCATCCAGTACATGTCAGTCACATCGTGGTGTTGGAAGGCAATGTAAACCGTCTGACCTGCCCAGTTTCCATCGATGTTAACCGTTCTCTGCTCCCAGTCGCCAGATTCAAGAGTTTCACTGAAGACGGAGGTGAAGCTGCTGATGTTAGGAGAGGTGGAAAGTTTCACTTCATAGAATTCGGAAGGCCAGTCAGGATCTTGTGCGGCAACATACCAGGTCAGTTTTGCACCTTCACTGGGGATAGCCAAAGCAGGAGTGATCAACCAGTTGTCGGGGGTCAGCGCTCCGACGTTGTTGACGTAAGATGCAGACATATAGCAACCATCACCCTCATATCCTTCAATGTCGAGATCCAAGCTGGATTCCCAGTAATAATCATCACCGTCGTTGTCAATATTTTGCCAGCATTCTGTGAGGTCGCTTTCAAAACCCTCGAAGAACGGAAGAGCTTGAGCGGAAGAACAATCTATTGCGCTACCCGTGACGTTTATGGTTTTGTTGATGTTACCGCTGGTCAGCGTGACATTGCCGTTGTGGTTGCCAACTGTGCTCGGGTTGTAACGCACGTAGAGTGTGCCGCCAGTTTGAGGCAGAGTAGCAGTGGCTGCGTATGAGGTTCCGTTGGCGGATACTTCAAAGTTAGCAGGAGCGGTGACGCTGATATTGCTGGTCAACAGAGCGGCGGAGACAGAAGCCGTCTTCGTTGAAGTAGAACCTGCGATGACAGAGCCGAAGTCCATGCTTTCAGGATTTACCGTCATAGTGGCATCCGTCAGGAGTTGGAAATTGTCGATAAAAATAACATCTTCATAAGAAGAGTAGTAGCCGAGCTCCAAAACGTCAATGGCAATATATTTTGCATTAGCGGGAACATTTGCGCTGTAGGTATAGAACAAATCATTACCAGCAGGGTAGTCAGTGATAGAAACCGTATTCAGCCACGTGAAGCTGGAGACGTTGTTATCTGTGGAAGAGTAGCCAACGCGGAAAGAAGTGGACGCTTCATTATAATTGCCAACATATCCACGATATCCGAATATCACAGCCATCGGCTGTGTGCTTGTGATTTCAGGGGTGACGAGCATATCCAAACCTTGGATATACATGGCATAGTCACCTGCAGTTTCGTCAACGGTTGTCATACCATAGTTGCTGGCATTATTGTAACCCCAACAGATAGGCGGATAGGTGCCGGTGTTGAAATCATAGAGGAACGGGAATGATGAGATTCCGGCAGAGCAGTCAATGGCGTTACCGGAGACGGCAATGGTTGTCGTGATGGAATCGCCGGTTATCGTGATGGTGCCGTTGTGGTTGCCAGGTGCGGTCGGGTTGTAACGCACATAGAGATTGCCGCCAGTTTGAGGCAGTGTGGTTGTTGCTGCGTAAGTGGTGCCGTCGGCGGAAACCTCGAAATTGGCGGGAGCGGTTACCGTGATGTTATTTGTCAGCAGAGCACCGACAACAGAAGCTGTCTGGGCAGGCGAGGCAGAACCGTATGAAATATTATCGAAAGACATGGTTTCAGGAGATACGGTCAACACAGGCTCGGTTTGTGCGGTCAGTGTGAAGTTGTCGATAATGAAGATGTCGTCCATTTCGATGATGCCCCAGTATAAGAAAGTACCGATTTGAGAGGCGCCAACGGCCACATATTTCGTGCCGGCAGGAACGACGGTGGAGTAAGATTCGAATGCATCGGCAGCACAAAGTTGATCACCCATCCAAGTGAAGCTGGCGGGATTGTTGTCGGTGGTGGAGTAACCCACATGGAAATAGGTAGGAGCAGTGGCTTCTGTGCCGCCATAGTTGATATGGTCGAAAGTTACCAGGATAGGATAGGTGGTGTGGATTTCAGGGGTGATGAGCATATCTACACCTTGCATACCGATACAGAAATCAGTGCCTGCTTCGTCAATACCAAGAGACATGAAGACCTCAGGATCTGAACCAATAGACCAGCAAGTGGGAGGAACGAGTTGGTTGTTGAAGTTTTGGGTGTAAGGAACAGTAATGCCAGAGTTGCAGTCAATAGATTCACCATAGAGAGCGACTGAGTCGTTGTAGCTGGTGGAGGTGACGAACAGATTTCCGTTGAAAGTGCCAGCGGTCGTAGGGGCGAAGCGCACAAAAATCGTGTCATTGACCACTGTTGTCGCGTTGGCCGGAATGGTTTGCGTGGCAGCAAAATTGACACCGTCGAGAGAAACCTCAAAAGGAGCAGCGGTGGTCACTGTGAAAGGCTCATTGACATCAATAGTGCTCATTACCACATAT
>JAEEKL010000007.1 GCA_016282395.1 Bacteroidales bacterium | reverse complement strand
CGGCTGGATTTACGGCCAGCCCGACGAGGAGGTCATCGCCTCCGAGCACGGCATCCTCTTCAAAATCGACATCCTCAACGGACAGAAGACCGGCTTCTTCCTCGACCAGCGCGAGAGCCGCGCCATGGTGGGCGAATTGGCAAAAGGGCGCACTGTCCTCAACATGTTCTCCTATTCCGGCGGCTTCTCCCTCTACGCCCTGCGCGGCGGGGCGCAACACGTGGACTCCGTCGATATTTCGCAGAAGGCCATCGACCTCGTGGAGGAGAACGTGCGGCTCATGGGCGGCGACTTCGCGGGGCGGCACAACGCCGTCTGCGAGGATGTGTTCGCCTACCTCGACCGGATGCCCGAACACCATTACGACCTCATCGTCCTCGACCCGCCGGCCTTCGCCAAGCACCACCACGTGAAGGAACAGGGCATCAAGGGCTACCGCAACATCAACCGCAAGACAATGGAGAAGATCCGTCCCGGCGGGCTGCTCTTCACCTTCTCGTGCTCGCAGGCCATCAGCCGCGACGACTTCCAGACGCTCGTCTTCTCCGCCGCCGCCCTCGCCGGCAAGAACGTCCGCGTGGTCAGCCGCCTGCAGCACGCCCCCTGCCATCCGGTCAGCATCTACCACCCGGAAGGGGAATACCTGAAGGGGCTGCTGGTGGAAATTAGTAATTAGCAGTTAACCGTATCCTTACCTTTCTAACCGCGACTACCAGCGTTCCTGCCGCTTCAGGACCTGCGTCATGCAGTGGGCCGCGCCGTAGCCGTCGATGAGGCTCTCTAACGGGATCCATTCCACCTTCACGCCGGCTTTGGCAAAACGCTGCTGCAAGGCTTTCGACTGACCGCCCACCGCCATGATGTGACGCGGCGCGATGGTCAGGAAATTGTTGGCATAGTGCATCTCATCTTCGCTGTCGATGGGGATAATCTCAAAACGATCCTGCAGGAATTCCACGAAAGAGCGGTCCTTCTGCAAAAGAGTGTATTTTTTCGTGCCGGGCGCACGAACCCATAGGTCGCAGGTAACGTACTCCGGATCGTCTTTTTGTGCATTCAACCGACTGGAAGTCAGCGTGCAAAGGTCATTGTCGATAATATTGAAATAGGTATCGAGGTGCATCTGCATCTGCCAGAACTTGTGGTCGCGGACCACCACCACGGTGTCGTGGCCGAAAGCGTCCGCATCCATCAACTGCCGAATGCCCTCGTCGTTCGTGCGCATGCCGCATCCGATGAACGACAAGGTGCCGGCGGGCAAGTAGTCGCCACCCTCCAAGCGTCCCTCGCCTTGGATACGCAGAATCGGTTTCAGACCGAGGTGCGCGTAGCAAAGACTGATAATGTCAGCCTCAGGTTCCCGTTGCAAGGAGTTCATGTTGCATATCACATGGCCGCGCGGAGTAGAGATACTCTGGTCGCGGGTGAAGTAAAGGTTCATCAGAGGATTTTGCACATATTGGGCTTCGTAACCTGTATTCATATCGGTTTTGTATAGAACCACCGTAGGTTGCAACAGGATGCAGCGGATCAGATCGGCACGGCTCATTTTGGCAATCACATCCTTCTTGTAACGATCAGCCGCAACAGCGTCGTCATCCAGCGTGCTGACATCGTATTGGAGCAGCTCACCCGCCAGGGCGCGCAAGCTGTCGATGCCCGTCTCTTCCAAAATCTGCTGCACCGTATAGACTTTGATGCCGTTCTTCTGGAGCATCTTGATGTAGTTCCGATGTTCTGCTGCCGCCTTATCTACATCGAAATAGTCCTCGAAAAGCCCCGCAGAAGGATGAATCACCCCATTGAACAGTTCCTGTCCGGGGGTGTGCATCAAGATGACCGCCGCCTTCGACCACTCGGCCTGCGGGTAATCCACCTTGTTCTTCTGCGCAAAAACACAATTTATTGAATTACAAACAACTAAAATGACTGTTAATGTCCAAATCCTCACTTTGTTCATCTTCAAATATCCTTTAAATTTTCAAGCGGCAAAAGTACGTTTTTTTTTTCGGAAGATTTGCGTCCTATGGAATAGATAAAGTTGTTATTTTTGCAGATTTAAAAAAAAGCACTATGAAGAAGTTGTTATTGGCAATACTGGTTTTGTGTTCTGTTGCGGTTTTTGCGCAACCGCAGCTTTCGACGGGCAATTTCGTTCCGCTCGAATCCCAGGGTGCGTTTCCGGCAACGCTGAAAACCGCCCTCAACACCCCGAAGTCAGCTAAAGAATACAGTCCGTTTCTCGTCTCCATGCTCAATCAGGGCAGAATCCTCTACGGCACCGAGATGAACCAGTATCTCGACAACATCAAGGAGAAGCTGTTGATCAACCATCCGCAGCTGCAGCAGGAAGTCCACGTCTATATCCTGCAGAGCACCATCGTGAACGCTTACTCGCTGCCGAACGGCACCGTCTTGGTGACCATGGGGATGCTGGCGCAGGTGACCAACGAGGCGGAACTGGCTTTCGTGCTGGCGCATGAAATCGCCCACTACAGCGAACACCATGACGATAGGACGGACAAGGGGAAGCGGAGCGGCGACATCATCAGCAGGTACATGCGTCACCAGCAATTCTCCCGTGACCAGGAGTTCGCCGCCGACCGCGTCGGACTGCTTTCTTTCTACAAAGATTCCCCCTACAGCTATGACATTCTCGACGGCCTCTTCGACGTGCTGCTCTACGCCGACCTCCCTTTCGATGAAATCCCATTCCAAAGTCAGGAAGTGGAAACGGACTTCTACCATTTCCCCGACAACTACTTCCTGAAAAAAGTCTCGAACATTCCCGACCGTTCCAACATAATCGACACACTGCTCACCCACCCCAACATAGAGAAACGTCGCACCCTTGTGAAAGGACTTGTCAGTAAGCTCTCCAATGACGGTCGCAAAGAATTTGTGCAGTCCCAGGAGCAGTTCACGCGCCTGCGCAACGTGGCCCGCTTCGCCTGCATCGACCGTTTCCTAATCAACCACGACTACGACAAGGCCATCTATAACATGCACGTGCTGGAACAGACGTTCCCCGACAACGCGTACCTGCGCCGCTCCATGGTCACCGCCTACTATGGAGCCGCCAAGCACAAAAGTGCCGGAGTAATCAGTACTTTCGTAGAACCTTACCGCGATGTGGAGGGCGAACAACAGCAAGTCAACTACTTCCTGTCCAAGTTGAGCCGTAACGAGTACGCCCTGCTCGCCTTGCGCAAGGCCTGGACCGCAATGCAGGCCGACCCCCATGACGCATATCTGCAAAACATTGTCAAAGACCTCATCAATGACATCTTCGTGAAGAACAAGATGCGATTCACCGACTTCTGCGACTACCCGCAGGGCACCTCGTTAGAGGATATTGCCCAAAACGGCAGTGACACAACGCAACCTGCCGCAAACAGTTCCAAATACGATCGCATCAAGCAACAGAACATAACCACCAAAGTGCTGCCTGACCCCAAGTTCAAAACCGCCAACTATATGTTGGTGGACATCCACAACGACTCGCTCTTCAAAACCTGGGTGAACGATGCAGTGGTAAATGCCGAGATGCAGGCCATCCTGAATTCCGTTTCCGAAGCTAAGATTGGCAACGAGAAATCGGTGCTCATCACCACCCCGACCTACCTCACCCTCGACAACTACGGTCATGTCAAGAATCCGTCTGCCGACAGGCGCAACGCCGAGCAGCTGCAGAAACTGATGTGCCGTGCCCTCAAACGCCACAAAATCACCCCGATAACGCTTACCATGGATTTTTCGAAGCCGGAAACGGAAACCTACAACAATTTCATGAAAATGCGCCATTGGAACGAGGACTTCACCAATGCCGGCGGCCTTGACATGCGCTACCACACCGCCGAATATCTGGACGACATCACCGCAGCATTGGGCAGCCGCAAAATCTGCTTCGTCCACGTGACAGACACCCCCGGCAAATCATTCTTCCCCGGCAAAGTCTATCTGCCTTTCCTGATTCCGGTGTGCCCTTACTCCCTGCCCGTTGTGGCGAGCGTATTTGCTCTCCGCCGCCATGATGTGGATGTCAACTTCCGCATCATCGATGTAATAGACGGCACCACTGAGTGCAGCGACCACTACAGCCATTCCGAGGTGATGCGCAAAGCCTACATCAACGGATTTGTCTATCAACGGCTGGAACGGTATGTGAGGCGATGAATGTCGATGAACAACGATGAACAATATGAAGATAAATAAAATGAAAAAGACAATACTACTACTCTTCATCACGGCCGGTCTGTCAATGGCCAGTGCCCAAAAGTACAACTTCTTAGGCAACCATTTGATTCTGAACATGGAGGCGTATTTCTCACCCGCATGGCTCAACCCCAATCCAGTGAGCTCAAACTGGAACATATCCGAAAGTGCGCAACGATACCTCGGACTCAACTACTTCCTCTCCCCGAGTGTTGAGCTGATCGCATGGGAGAAAGGCACCGTAGGGGTAGGTTACAACTACTACAACTCGCCGTTCAAGGGTACTGACACTCGTTTGCTATCCCCTGACGATTGGGGTTACTATGACTTTTACGACCCCAACTATTTCACATCCCTCAATGGAAAGCTCACCGCACATGGTTTCAGCGTATTTTACAAGCAATACATCGGCAAACGCTTCGCACCATTGGGCCACTATTTCAAATTCGTATTTGACGGTTTCTTCTACCATTATAAGATGGACACCGTAGGCATTAATCCCGAAATCTTTATCACCACAACGGAGCCGCTTGGCGAAATCATTGAGAACAAAGGCAGCATTTTCGGGGTTAAGGTCGAATATGGCTACGACTTTATCGTGCTGAACCGGTTGAAGCTGAATCTCGCTGCAAGCCTCGGCACCACTTTCGGCGGCTATAAGGTACCGTTCGCGAAAATCAAAAACAAAAGCTCATTTTACGACTACACCGGACCGGATGACGCCACTTTCGACAACTACGCCCGGAACCGCATCCTCGGAGCTTACTGGTTCGGGGTGAAGTTGGGAATTGGATTTATTCCGTTTTAAGACGATGAAATAAACGATGAAAGGCGACGAAAGAAGCGATGAAAAAAAACGATGAAATGACGATGAAGAAAGGTATTGTTGTTGTGACAATGATGATTTTGGCGGCGTTTTTTGCGGGCTGTGCGAAGATTTCCAGCCCGACAGGAGGGCCGAGGGACACCACACCGCCAAAGGTGCTGAAAATGACACCTGAGAACCAGTCTGTGCGCTTCCACGACAAACAAATCCGAATTTATTTTGACGAATATGTCACGTTGAACAACCCGACGAGCAACGTCCTCATTTCGCCCCCGCTGTCCGAAACGCCACAATACACCTTGAAGGGCAAATCCCTCATTATCAAGTTCAAAGACACCCTGCGAGCGAACACCACCTACAATATGGTCTTCTCCGACTGCATACGAGACTATCACGAAAACACCCCTTTGAGTTACCTTCACTACAGTTTCTCCACCGGCGACAGTCTGGACGACTACATGATTCAAGGCAACATATTGGATGCCAAAACTTTGACACCATCCAAGGATTTTTACGTGCTGTTGTACAAAAACACGGCCGATTCCATGCCGTTCACCACACGTCCCGATTTCATCACCAAATCATTGGACGATGGCAGTTTCCAGTTCCAAAACATCACGGAAGGAAGCTATAAAATATTCGCAATCAAAGACATAAATTCCGACTTGCTTTACAATCTCCCCAACGAAGAGATTGCCTTTATTGAGGAAACGGTCACGGCTTACCAAGCACTGCCGGACAGTGCCGCCGACACCCTCAAAGCCTCGCTGCCGAAAGTGACGCTTTTCTCCTTCGCTGCCGCCGACACCATCCAAAAGCTGCAACGATACGAAAATCCCGCTTCCGGCATTTACGTGTTCCCCTATAAAATAGCCGTCAACCGATTTTCCGCCACCCCTGCGGACAATGCGTTAGCGTTTTTTGAACGTTTCAACGAGACCAGGGACACCATCACGTGGTACCTGAAATCGCCGATGCCGGACACGACCACCTATTATTTTGACGCGGACAACCATCTCGACACTGTGCGACTGACACCGTATCACGAGAAACAGGCAACCGGACGAGGCCGTCAAAATCAGACGAAAAAAATCAACGTGACATTCCAGAATGCCGGTGAATACCATAAGCCATTGACGCTGAAGTTCCCCTACCCCATCCGCCCGTCCGACTCCTTTGACGTATATGTCTATTCCCAACAACAGTCGGTCAAGGACACGGTCATCTACCGCTATTCTGTTCCCGACTCGTTTGTGATGCAGCTACCGCTTCCCATGCCATATATGGAGAAAAAGAGCTACACAGTGATGATTCCTGATTCTGTGTTTTATGGGTATAACGAGCTTACAAACGACACGTTGAAAACGCAGTTTTCCGCCAAATCTGTCAAAGATTATGGCACGCTTATCATGAACTACGAGCTGCCCGAAGACGGAAAGCCCTACATCGTCACGTTGTGGAAAGGGGAGCACAAGATACAGGAGAACCGGCTTACTGGCACGTCAACCATCACCTATCCGTACCTGAATCCCGACACCTACCGGGTCAGCGCATTCTGTGACGAAAACGACAATGGGCTTTGGGACACCGGCGACTATTCGTCCAAACGGCAGCCCGAGAAGGTGTTCGTATTCCCGAAGAACATCTCCATCCGTGCCTATTGGGATTTGGAGGAGACATTCAAGATCGGCATGAATAAGGCAGGATAAAATATCTTCCAAACACATTTTCAAACTCATCGGACTGCTTTTTTTTTATTTTTGCAGGTTCAAAAATTAAGAGAAAATTCTTAAAATTAAATTGTAGCAATATGAAGAAATTAAGTTTACTTTTGTTATTGGCTGTGTTCGCCTTTTGCGGGCTGAACGCGCAAACCATTGTCCTCAGCGAGGATTTCTCCGGTGTCGCTGACACAAACACCTCTATAGGTCTGCATTTGGACAACTACACCCAAGTCCCAGGATGGACAGGAAACTGGGTTTATTCCAGCACTCAAAAGGTTAGAGTCGGCAAAAGCACTGAAGGTGGTTTCATCATGACTCCTGAGCTTGACCTTTCCGGCAACAACGGCGGATTTGCCGTTACCTTTGATATCAAAGCTTGGAATAACGACCAAACCCGTATGTACGTGGAAGTCAATGGAATTGACTATCTTGTGGAGGGTTTGAGCACCACCCAGTTCAACACATACACTTTGGAATTCACTGGCGGAACCACTGCCACCACAGTAAAGTTCAAAAGCTACCAAAACTCTAAAGCCCGCTTCTTCCTTGACAACATTGTGGTGACTTCTCAGCTTGCGGGTCCCGACACGATTGGACCGGTAATGGGTAACGTGACTCCGTCGGAGAACTCTTTGGTAGTTAATTTTAACGAAGTGCTGGACCAGACCAGTGCAGAAACTGTCAGCAACTATGCGTTAGACAACGGTATCTCCATCACTTCAGCCTCCCTTAACGGTAGCGTGGTGACTCTCGGCATCTCCCCTGCCTTCACAGAAGGAAACACATACACGCTGACTGCCAGCAACGTGGCTGATGCCGCAGGCAATGTCATGACACCCGGCTCAATTACCTTCACATACGGAGTTTCCTCCGAATTTCAGGTAGCCAACATCGCCGAGTTGCGCAGCAAGCTGGATTTCACGGATATAGCGGTCAACAACGCTGACCATACCGAATACAAGCTCACTGGTGAGGTGGTTGTTACCGCCACCGCCTCATATAACAACCAAAAAGTGTTGCAAGACGCTTCTGGCGCAGTCCTGGTTTATGACCCCGAAAACAAACTCGGAGCTCTGGAAGTCGGCGACAAAGTGAAAGACCTTTACGGCACCCTGACCAACTACTACGGATTCTTAGAGTTCAAACCCACGCAACCTTACGGTTCACTGGTTTCCATCTATCAAGATGTCACCCCGCTTACTATCACCCTGCCGCAACTTAACGATCAGAGCTTCATGATTCAGCATCAGGCCGAGCTAATCAGACTGAACAACGTGACATTCAACACCCCGGGGTCTTTCGCCGTTCTTAACACGTACGAAATCACCCAAGACGGTGTCACTGCAAGTGCCGTTTATCCCTATTTCCAAGACGCCAACACCGTCGGTGCCGACATTCCCACGGGTACCGTCAACATCACCGGATTCAACTTCTCCACCAGCAAAATCGGCAGCACCTACCTCGACTACCGCTATTACATCGTGCCTCGCAGCATGAACGATTTCACCACCGGTCTTCCGCAATATCTCACGGAAAACGACCTCAACATCTACCCGAACCCCGTCAGCGACAAACTCACCGTCTCGCTGCGCACCAACAGCTTCCAAGTGACGAGCATGGCCGTGTTTGACATTAACGGCAAACTCATCAACACGCAAGCCGTCAGTGACAACCAAATCGAGATGAACACACAAAGCCTCGCTGCCGGCAGCTATTTCCTGCGCCTGAGCGATGGAAAGAACAGCGTGACCACGAAGTTCGTGAAAAAATAAACGAGATTTGAAAACAAACTGAAAGAAAATTGAGACTGAAATGATTCCGCTTCTGTAGCGAATTATTCAAACTCACATTTATTACCGTTTAACAATCCGATAATGCGGATTGTAGGCCGTCCGAAATGCTTCGCTATGCCGGACGGCCTGTTTTTTATGAGCCGCTTCCTGCAATTCGGATAACAAATCAGGATCAAACCAATCCGGGTTGACACGCAAGGCTATTGTGACGATTTTCTCCCATTCATCCTCCCAATCATCCCCTAAAGCTTTGTCAGTGCCAGCCGCATCAAGAAACATTGAGAACAATTGATCTTCCGTCAATTTTCCATCAATAACCTCTGACAGATTGATTCTTGTGAAACGGTGGCGGAAGCCTGTGGCTTCCTCTTCCGGCATAAGACTCATGTCTGTACTGCGGCACTCTTCGAGTTCTTTGTGAAGGTACATTCGGACAATGTTCGTGTCTGACATAAGATGCTCTGCGCCGAAATAGTCCTGATAGCAAGTCTTATAGACATCTTGCAATGTGGCTTTCGGATATTCCAAACGGATTTTCCAGCACATTTGACGGATGGCATCTTTTTCTTTGTTACATGACAAAAATAGAGTGGAAAACAGACATATCAGTGCCCATCTTCCAATCAAACGACCCGCTTTGTTTTCAATTATTCCTTTTTTTTGATTTCTCATGACAATCAAGCTGAATTTTCGTGGCACATCCTGCGGACACCTTGATGTTTGTACATCATTCATAATTGTCTTTATTGTTTGTGAACAAAATTTTTCGCCGCAAAAATATATTTTTTTATGGAGCGTCAGGAAAATAAAAAAATTTGGCCACCCCAATTCATCGTCCTTTGTCGCCCTTTCGTCGCCCCATCATCTCATCGTTTCATCATCCCCTACGCGCACACCGTCACGGGAGCAGCTTTTCGCAATAGTCGATGATGGCGTTGGCGTAATCGAAACCCGCATCGCAGACTTTTTTGCTCTTACTACCATCGTAGCCCATAAACAAATGCATGGTTTCATAGCCGTTGTTCACGTAATTCAGCAGCTTTTTGTCGCGCTTGGCGGCAGCTTCCTGATACTTT
>JAEEKL010000069.1 GCA_016282395.1 Bacteroidales bacterium | reverse complement strand
TTACCAGTCTGTCACGGGCACTGGCAAGAAGGCCGTGGATCAGCTGATGAGTGAGCGTGCGGGGCTTCCCTGCGATCCCGCCTATCCGCATCCCATCGATATGAACCTTTTCCCTCATGGCGGCTCTTTCACCGACGACGGTTATACCACCGAGGAAATCAAGCTGTTGAACGAGACTCGTAAGATATTGAGGGATAATAACATCCAAGTTACTGCAACCGTTGCCCGCGTGCCCGTTACCGGCGGCCATTCCGAGGCGGTGAATGTGGAATTCCGTCAGGATTATGATTTGGCGGAGGTTTATGCGTTGTTGAACGACATGCCCGGCGTGAAGGTGCTGGACGCTCCTGCCGAGAATGTCTATCCGATGCCGAAATACGCTGAGGGACAGGACGATGTCTTCGTGGGTCGTATCCGCCGCGACTTCTCCCAACCCAACACGCTGAACCTCTGGGTGGTGGCCGACAACCTGCGCAAGGGTGCCGCGACGAATGCGGTGCAGATTATGCAGTATATTATGACGAGGATGAGAGGATGAGAGGATGAGCGATGAAAAACGATGAAGGTCGATGAATCATACGAGGAACCATATTTAAAACCGAGATGAGACAAACGAAGAACGATTTGACCACCATTAACATCCAAACCGAAAAAGCCCAAGTCCCAAAAGCGCTGAAAGCCTGACTTATGTCAACTCAGTGCGAACGCAGTTGGGCCCTGGAGCCACAGTAGCGATAGTAATAACCAATCCGATAATGCTATGAAGAAACGTATAACATTAATCGCTCTCCTGGTCCTCTGCGCAACAACCCTCTTCGCGCAGACGGTCAGTGTGATGTTCACGGGACGCGAAGCCCAAAACCACTATCTTCCAATGAACCGAGTGGTTGTCAGCAACCTCACCAAGGGCTGGCAGGAGACGCTTATGTGGCCCGACACTGTGTTGGTAATGACCACCACGGGCATCGGGGATGTAGAGACGCAAAATTTTTCGTCTCTACAATTATCGCAAAACAACCCCAACCCGTTCGACGGCACCACATACGTAAACCTGAATGTGGTTAAACAGGGCAATGTGGAATTGGTGTTAACCGACATTGCCGGACATATCATAGGGGCGAATAATTATCCGTCCCTACAACCGGGCATCCATTCGTTATGCGTTACCCTTTCCTCGTCAGGTCTCTATTTCCTGACCGCCCGCCAGAACGGGCGGACCGCCTCGGTGAAGATGGTGAACCGTGGCAACGGCGGAGAGGATGTCATTATGTATGTCTGTGATGTAGAGACGCAAAATTTTGCGTCTCTACAAAAGAGCAATGCCTGCAAAGGTGTCACCGACAACCCATTTGACCCAGGCGACCAGATGGAGTATGTGGGTTTTTCCACCCTTTGTGGAATGGAGGAGGAGAGCATGCATGTGATACAGACACAGGATGCTTCACAGACGATTTTGCTTTCGTTTGACATCTCACAAGGCAGTGCCGATGCACAGCCCTGTCCCAACACCCCTATAGTGACCGACTATGAAGGCAACACGTACAACACGGTACAGATCGGCAACCAGTGCTGGATGAAGGAGAATTTGCGGACTACGCATTATGCAGACGGAACGTCCATACCTGCAGGCAGTGTCGATGACTGGAGCAACACCGATCCGTACTACTATGAATACGACGACAGGTCAGGTGTTCCACAGACGGTGCAAGGTTACTTGTACAACTGGCCTGCGGCGATACACGGAATATGTCCCACGAATTGGCATCTACCGAGCTATGTAGAATGGATGCAATTGGCCAATTATGTAAGTAGTCAAAGCGCATACGTTTGTGGCAATGACAGCAACCACATTGCCAAGGCATTGGCCTCAAAGTCGAGTTGGTACACAAGTGGGGCCTCTTGTGCGGTGGGTACCGATCAGGAGACAAACAATGCAACGGGCTTTTCTGCCGTTCCGGCAGGTTATGGCAACAATTCGTCATTTCAATTTTCGGGAAGAAATGCCTATTTTTGGTCTTCTTCGGAACTTAGCAACCTCTCCACGTGGTACCGCAACTTGTCCTACGGCGAGGCCACCTTGAACAGGAACTATGCCAGCAAGAGCAACGCCTTTTCCGTCCGCTGTCTCCGCGATTAAATCCAGACGTGAGACGTAAGACGTGAGATCAGGGCGTGGCCGGTGGGGGCGCGCCCTTTTTAATTATGAATGATGAATGTTGAATGATGAATGTTTGGCGGACGTTGTAGAGACGCAAAATTTTGCGTCTCTACGGGTCGGGGAACGTTATTATGTGCCTTGGCAAGTTTGTCGTGTTTCGTTATTCCCCCTGCTCTTGCGGGTACGAGGTTCCGTTTGGCCGGAGTGCGCCACTTTTTCCTCGCAGTCCATCTATTCCCTCTGTGTAACGATAAAGGGGGTTCGGTTAATGAGTGAATTTTCAAAAGATAACATATAGTAAAACATGATATAATAAAAATTTTATATCTTTGCGGCCAAAAAATTAAATACTATGAATTCAGAAAATGCGAACAACTTTGAAGACCTCAGCAGCCTCATCTATATCATTCGGGGTGTTAGGGTGATGCTTGACGCAGATTTGGCGACGATTTATGGATACGAAACAAGGTCGTTTAATCAGCAGGTAAAGAATAATATTGAAAAATTTGACGCTGATTTTCGGTTTCAAATAACCAAAGAAGAGTACCATGAAATTTTGAGGTCAAAAAATTTGACCTCAAACATTTTACCAACTAATTGTGAATCAAACGAATCCTCCGACCAGGAAGTTTTGATATCAAAAAAATTGATGTCAAAATCAGAGAAAAGAGGCGGTCGCCAACACCTTCCATACGTCTTTACAGAGCAAGGCATTTATATGCTTATGACTGTGTTGAAAGGCGAACTGGCGACAGAACAGAGCAAAGCGTTAATTCGAACATTCAAGATGATGAAGGATTACATTATCGAAAACAAGTGTTTGGTTGGAAACAATGAGTTGGTCCAGCTTTCGCTTCAAACTACTCAAAATACGGCAGACATTGCAGAAATCAAGAACACGATGGTTACCAAAACCGATTTAGCCAAGGTAGTACGTGACTTCACCGATCCTATGATACGACGCGAATACCTGATCCTTAACGGTGAATCGGTAGATGCTAATATCGCCTATAGCTCCATCTATAAATCAGCCAAAAGCAGTGTTTTCGTTGTTGACAACTATATCGGTCTTAAAACGTTGGTATTGCTTAAAAACGTGGCGGAAGGTGTGTATATTGTTGTTTTTAGCGACAATATTGGGGGAGGGCTTCATCAGGCCGACTTTGATGATTTTCACAGACAATACCCGGACATCCAAATCGGTTTCCGTAAGACTTGCGGAATATTTCATGACCGATATATTATTCTTGATTACAATACAGACAGCGAGCGGATATACCATTGCGGGGCGTCATCGAAAGATGCCGGAAACAAAGTGACAACCATCACCGAAGTGTCCGACCGTCAGGTTTACCATCAGATAGTTGACGAATTGTTGGATAATCCCATGCTTATAATTTAAAGGCTGTCGGTATTGCGTGTTGTTTTCGGTATGGGAGGGAGGCCAAACGAAATGGTGCAATTGTTGTTCGGGGCGGTTTCCTTGTTTGGTGCGTTCGCGAACACAGCCCGGTAGCAAGATTCGGGGTACGAATCCCATCATCGGTTGATGGTTCGGGTGCGGGGTTCGCGGCGCGGGGAAATGAATCGTGCGAGGGAGTGGGCGTGTCTTCATAAATGGGGGGTATTCGATTGTGTGGCTGGTGCCGTTTTTTTTGTTGCCTGTTGATACGATATTTTTTGTAATTTTGCAAACTTATATTATCGGGTTATGAAAAGAACTTTTTTACTGATTATCGGATTGTTGCTCGCTGTTTCTTTGTTTGCACAACAACCTTACAATAAGGCTGTTATCGGTTTTTACAATGTGGAAAACCTCTTTGATACGATTGACGACCCTGTTAAGAACGACGAACAATTCCTGCCAAATGGCGATTATCGTTGGAATACCGCACGTTATAATGCCAAGCTGCAAAGCCTTTCCAAGGTGATCGCAGAAATCGCCAAGATTGACGGCGGTTTGGTGGTGCTGGGCGTCTCCGAAATCGAGAACGAGAAGGTGTTGCTGGATTTGGCCGCCACAGAACTTCTGAAACCTTACCATTTGTCGGTCTGCCATCACGAGTCGCCTGACCGCCGTGGTGTGGATGTGGCTTTCTTCTACGACGCATCTCGTTTCAAGATCTTGAACACCAGGGCTTTCCCGACGATTGTGCCGAACAACCCTGACTTCATCACCCGCGACCAATGGCTGATGACGGGCGTGCTGGACGGCGTTGATACATTGGACATTGTCGTTAACCACTGGCCTTCCAAGTCGGGCGGCGAGAAAAGAAGCCTGCCGGGACGCATGGCTGCTGGACAGCTCGGTCGCCAGATCGCTGATTCCGTGCTGCAATCCCGCCCCAACGCGAAGTTCATCTACATGGGCGACCTCAACGACAACCCGACCTCCAAGTGCATCTTGGCGGAGATGAACACGAAAACCAAACCCGAAAAACTCACGCAGTACGACCTATACAACCCGATGTGGAAGCTCTTCCGCGACGGACTGGGATCATACGCTTACCGCGACTCATGGGAGATGCTCGACAACATCATCATTTCCGGCGGCCTCGTGAACGCTAAGGCCGGCACCTACAAATTTCGTTCCGCCCATATCTTCAGAAAAGACTTCCTGTTCACGAAATCGGGATCCTATATGGACTACCCGTTCCGCACCTTCGCGGGCGGCAACTACCAGGGTGGCTACAGCGACCACCTGCCGGTGTACATTGTCTTAGTTAGGAATTAGTAGTTAGTAGTTAGCAGTTAGCAGTTAGCAGTTAATGGTTGATAATAAACAGCATGTTTGTTCGTTAAGTAATTTCTATTCAAAAAGCACAGATAAAAGTTCAATCAAAATAGTATGAAACGACTGGTTATCATTCCGACTTATAAGGAAAAAGAGAACATTGAGAACATCATCAGGGCGATTTACGACCTGATTGATGTCCATATCTTGATAATAGATGACAATTCGCCGGATGGCACCGCGGACATTGTGAAGTCGCTGATTCCGGAGTTTGAGGGACGGCTGTTCATTGAGGAACGCACGGGCAAGCTCGGT
>JAEEKL010000068.1 GCA_016282395.1 Bacteroidales bacterium | reverse complement strand
TTAGGTCTCCCCGACCTCTACCATTATTACAACTATCCATACATTGAACCTGTTTTCTTTTGGGATATAATGGGGCAGAACAATCTACAGCAAGTCTCCGCCATCCTCAAATACAAGTTTTTAGGTGTTATTGACGAGCCTGTTGAAATCACCGAGAACGGGCACTATGTGCTGAACAGCGTCACCTCTTCCGACCAAAACAACTGTTATTTCATCCGATCATCTATCAATCCAAGCCAGTGGTACACTATCGAGTACCGGAACAGCGACGATTTCATGGATAATGTTCCCCACAGCGGCGTGATTATCGGCAGATGGTATGACAACGCCAACCTTGACGCATTATATGAAGCCGGCAACACTCTTTTTAACAACACCACCATACCGCACTCCTATTGGGTTTTCAGGCCAAACAGTTCCGATGATATCACTAATGGAAGGGTCAACGAAGCGGCTTTTGGCTATAACAACCGTACCTCCTTCGGTCCATCCACCAATCCGCATCCCTATCTCACTGACGGCACGCCCGAAACCAGCTTCGAGATCACCAACATCCAATACTATGGTGACCAAGCGAGCTTTGACGTGCAATTCCTGCACGATGGAATTCCCACTTACGAGAAAAAGAATGCCATTATTTACCCGAATCCTGTTCATAGCAAATTGAACATCTCTTTAGACAATGTAAGCCGTGTGGAAATTTGTGATTTGTTGGGAAGGGTAATCCTTTCTGAAACACATCCCGATTCAGAGATAAACGTCTCATCGCTCCAACAAGGGGTGTATTTCGTGAAAATCTTCACGGATAATGCGTGTTATTCTGAAAAAATCATCAAGCAATAATACCTTTGAAATTATGAAACGTAATATTCTTTCAACTTTGCTGCTAACCTTCTGCACTCTGCTGACCTTTGGCTTTAACGCTCCGTCAGACACAATTCCGACACTGATGCCCCCACGCCCACCCCAAAACTTCCATTTGGCCCCTCATATCCATTTGAATCGGAACGAGCAGATGATGCTCACCAACCTGGTGATATTCATCCGTTTTGCCGACCAGGAAGAGTTCACCGAGTCGCTGGAGTCTATCAACCAGATGTTTAATGACACCACTCCGAACAACATCTCCGTCTATAACTACTACAATTCGATGACCTACGGGAAAATCAATTATCGCACGGTCTTCACGAACAATATCCATGACAACACCATCATCTCCTACCAAGATTCTCACCCCCGCTCCTACTACATGAACAACTACTATTATCGGGAAAGGGAATTGCTGGCCAGAGTGCTGCGATATGTAGATTCCCTGCACCTAGTGGATGACAACGTCAACTTGGACGGCAACAACGACGGAATGATTGACAACATAAGCTTTATCGTAAAGGGCGATGTCCATGATTGGGAGAGCATTTTGTGGCCTCACATGGATTTCTTCGATTCAGAAACCTTACAAATCAGCATTAATGGGAAAACGCCCTGTGCCTTTAACTTTGAGTTCGCCAACTCCGGCTACTATTTCTCTTCCGATGTGTTTTGTCATGAGATGGGGCACTCCTTAGGCCTCCCCGACCTCTACCATTATTACGATTACATCTACATTAACCCTGTTTTATATTGGGATATAATGGGACAGAACAATATGCAACAAGTCTCCGCAATTATCAAATACAAGTATTTAGAGGTGGTTGACGAACCCATTGAAATCACAGAGAACGGTCACTATTTGCTGAACAGCGTCACTTCCTCCGACCAAAACAACTGTTACTTCATCCGCTCGTCCACCAATCCCCAACAGTGGTTTACCATTGAGTATCGGAATTCTGACGATTTCATGGAAAATGTTCCCCACAGCGGCGTAATTATCGGCAGATGGTATGACAACGACAACCTTTTACTTTACGGTGATGCTGATTTCAACAACACAACCATACCGCACCTTTATTGGATTTTCAGGCCAAACAGTTCCAACGATATCACTGAGGGAAGAATCAACGACGCTGCTTTTGGCTATGACAACCGCACTGCCTTCGGTCCCACCACCAATCCGCATCCCTATCTCACCGACGGCACGCCCGAAACCAGCTTCGAAATCACCAACATCCAATATTTTGGTGACCAAGCGAGTTTTGACGTGCATTTTTTGAACGACGGTGTGCCCACGTACGTAAAGCGGAGCGGCTATATCTATCCGAATCCTGTTCATAACGAATTGAACATTTCTTTAGATAATGTAAGCCGTGTGGAAATTTGTGATTTGCTGGGAAGGACAATCCTTTCAGAAACATGTCCCAATTCGAAGATAAACGTCTCATCGCTCCAACAAGGGGTGTATTTCGTGAAAATCTTCACAGACGATAAGTGTTATTCTGAAAAATTCATCAAACAATAGTATTTTGACATTATGAAACGTAATATTTTTACAACTTTGCTGCTGACTTTCTGTGCTCTGCTGACCTTTGGCTTTGCCGCTCCGTCAGACACGATTCCGCCGCTGATGCCCCCACGGCCTCCCCAAAACTACAAGCAGGCTCCCCATATTCACTTAAACAGGGACGAACAGATGACCCTCACCAATTTGGTGATTTTCATCCGCTTCGCCGACGATGAGGAATTCACCGAGTCGCTGGAATCCATCAACCAGATGTTCAACGACACCACTCCGAACAACGTCTCCGTCTATAACTACTACAATGTGATGACCTACGGAAAAATCAACTATCATACCATCTATACAAACAATGTCCAAAATTCTGTTATCGTATCCTATCAGGATTCTATGCCTCGGTCCTATTTCCAACCCTATAGCGAAACCAATCCCGGTGGTTATCCGCCGCAAACCATGGGCATCACCAATCCCAGGGAAGAGGAACTGCTAATCAGAGCGTTGCAATATGTGGAGTCCCAGCAGCTAGTGAGTCCTAACACAAACCTCGATGGGAACAACGATGGGTTTATCGACAATATCAGCTTTATTATCAAGGGTAATGTCGGTGGCTGGAACGACCTTCTTTGGCCGCACATGAACTTCGTCACTCCCTTGATTGCCGAGGTTACCATCAACGGAAAGACTCCCAATGCCTACAACTTCGAGTTCGCCAATTCCGGAGTCTATTTCACGGCCAATGTGTTTTCGCACGAGATGGCACACTCCTTAGGCATTCCTGACTTCTACCATTATTTCTATACAAACGATCTCATGCCAGTCGGACCTTGGGACCAAATGTCGCATAATAATTTGCAGCAAATCTCTACTATCATCAAATACAAGTTCTTAGGCATTATTGACGCACCCGTTGAAATCACAGAAGACGGGCACTACGTTCTGAACAGCAACACCTCTTCCGACCATAACAACTGCTATTTCATCCGGTCTTCCATCGACCCAGACCAATGGTTCACCATTGAGTATCGGAATAAAAATGACTTTATGGAGAATGTCCCTCAAAGTGGTGTGATTATCGGAAGATGGTATGACAACGTTGACCTTCACGACATGTATGATGCCGGCAACGGCTATTTTGACTTCTTCGAGAAGCCGCACAACTATTGGATTTTCCGTCGGAACAGCACTATTGACACCATCAACGGAAGTATCAACACAGCGGCATTTGGATACCCCAACCGCACTTCTTTCGGTCCCACCACCAATCCACACCCTTTCCTCACGGACGGCACTCTCGAAACCAGCTTCGAGATTACCAATATACAATTCAGCGGCGACCAAGCATCCTTTGACGTGCATTTCCTGAACGTTGGTGTACCCTCATACGAAAAGAAGGATTGTCATATTTTCCCGAATCCTGTAAATAACAAATTGAACATATCTTTAGAGGATGTAAGCCGCGTGGAAATTTGTGATTTGTTAGGAAGGGTAATCCTTTCAAAAGCACATCCCGATTCGGAGATAAACGTCTCATCGCTCCAACAAGGGGTGTATTTCGTGAAAATCTTCACGGAAAACGCATGTTATTCTGAAAAATTCATCAAAAAATAACGATAGTATATAGAAGCTACGATTAGTATTCAATAGAGAAAAGAATATGAAACCTAAACTAACGATAGAAAAACTTCGTGCGGAAGCCAAGTTGTTCTGTATTGCTGAATCAAAGATAAAAAACAGCGAATTATATGGGATAACTGAAGGGAAAGCTGTTGGCACATACGTGGAACATAAATTCCAACAACAGCTAATGAAGAAATATTCTGTAACTATAGGATCTTCGGCAAGCGGAATAGATTTACCTTCCAAGGACATTTTAACTGATATTAAGGTTACGTCAGTCAACCAGCCGCAATCTTCTTGCCCATACAAAGATGCTAAACAAAAAATTTTTGGTCTCGGATATAATCTGTTGGTATTTGTTTACCACAAAATTGACAATTCAAAAACAGAAACAACTACTTTGCATTTTGTAAGTTGTGCGTTTATTTCCAGCGAAAGGACAGCGGACTATACCACCACCTATCGTTTGCGTGAAATGATAAAAGACCACGCAAATGAAGAGGACATTGTAGCCTATTTGACCGATAGAAATATTCCTGCCGATGAAATCACTTTGCACAATATGGCTAAAATGATATTGAAAACACCGCCTAAGCAAGGCTACCTTACAATATCAAATGCTTTGCAATGGAGGTTGCAATATCAACGGATTGTTTCTTTAGAAAAGTCTGTGCCCGGAATCAACAAAATCATTGATGAGGTTAACAAAAAATGAGACTTTTTGATGCTGACATAAGCGATTCCGTTTTCCTGTTTTTGAAAAGCAAGATTAGCGCCAACGAAACAGTTGGAAAAGCTAACAGGCTGTTTCAGATGGCTTGTGGTATAAGGGATTTTTTCGCACACGACTCAGAACTACAACAAGCTGCGGAAGAATTAAAGGATAATCCGATTAACATGGTTTGTGAGAGTCGAGCGGAATATGGTGATTTTCAGACAAACCAAGCGTTAGCCAATCTAGTCGCAAAAAAACTCCAAACAAACAATATAGATCCTAAAATTGTTATCGAACCGACTTGTGGCAAAGGGAATTTCATTCTTGCTGTGTTAAACACATTTGAAAATGTCGAGAAAATTTATGGCATAGAGGTACAGACGAAATATACTTGGCAGGCAAAATTCAATATTTTGGATTTCTTTCTTCATAACCCTAATAGAACAAAACCTGAAATACATATTATTCATTCCAACATTTTTGCTTTTAATTTCCATCCCATAAAAAGTATTATCGGGAAAAAAGAGTTACTGATTATCGGAAATCCACCTTGGGTCACAAATTCCGCATTAAGTGCAATGGATTCCAACAATTTACCAATCAAATCAAACTTTAAGCAATATAAAGGACTTGATGCAATGACTGGGAAAGGCAATTTCGATATTGCTGAATATATAACTTTGGACTTGCTGAGAAATTTCGGGCAGTTTGACGGGAATATGGCTTTTTTAGTGAAAAACACCGTTATTAAGAACATCCTTTACGACCTCCCTAAACTAAAACTGCCAATTGCCAACTTAAAGAAAGAAAACATTGACAGCAAGAAAGAATTTGATGTCAGTGTTGATGCTTCTTTGTTTTCTTGCCAATTAAACAAAGAAACAGAATGCAGTTGCCAGGAGTCTGATTTTTACACATCCGAAACAAAATGTAATTTCGGATGGAAAAACGGGAAGTTTTTGTCAGACTTTTCAGGAGCAAACATTGACATTGATGGAATCTCACCATTCGAATGGCGACAGGGGGTCAAACATGATTGCTCGAAAGTGATGGAACTGGAATCCGATGATGATTGCTTCCGCAATAAATTAGGAGAAAAATTCAAAATTGAGAACGATTTGGTATATCCATTATTGAAAAGTTCTGATTTGAAGTTCAAACGTGCGGAACCAACTCGAAAAAAGATTATCATCACTCAAAAGTATGTAGGTCAAAACACCTCATATATTCAAAAATATCCGCTAACTTTTGAATACTTGAACAATCATATTGATTACTTTCAAAAGAGAAAATCAAGTATTTATAAAGGCAAATGCGACTTCTCTATCTTTGGTATAGGTGATTATTCATTTAAACCTTATAAGATTGCCATATCGGGGTTGTATAAGACCTTTCATTTTTGTTTGGTAAAGTCACAAGATGACAAGCCCGTGATGCTGGATGACACTTGCTATTTTATTGGTTTTGACACTTTGGAGCATGCAGAGTATGTATGGAAACTCTTAAACACAGAAATTGTCACTGATTTCCTCAAAAGTATATCTTTCAAAGATTCCAAAAGAATGATCACAAAGGATGTTCTTATGAGGATAGATTTGAGAAAAGTTGCTCAATTAAGAGGTGAACAGACATCCCTCTTTGCTGAAATAGATAAAAGAAAAGAATCACAATTAGATCTGTTTTCCTAATAAATGTGGAATAATTCCAATTAATTAACATAAATCAAAGAGTATGAAAAGAAGCCCTATCACAAGCCTGCTGCTGGCGGTCTGCTGTCTCCTGACCTTCAGCACCTTTGCGCAGAATTACCACAAGGAGACCTACCAGAACGACCCGATGAACGTCATCCACTACACCTTGGACAACGGTCTGCAGGTGTTCATGTCGGTGAACAAAGACGTTCCGCGCATCCAGACCTACATCGCGGTGCGCGTGGGCAGCAAGAACGACCCGTCAGAATCCACGGGTCTCTCCCACTACTTGGAACACCTGATGTTCAAGTGCACCAACCACGTCGGCACCCTCGACTGGGCCAAGGAGCAGGAGCAGCTCAAGCAGATCGAAGCGTTGTACGAGGTCTATAACCACACCACCGACCCCGCCCAGCGCAAAGCCATCTACCATCAGATTGACTCCGTGTC
>JAEEKL010000067.1 GCA_016282395.1 Bacteroidales bacterium | reverse complement strand
CCGCAAGGCGTGACCATGCGCAAGGTGGTGAAGAAGTAATGGTTATTGGTTATTGGTTATTGGTTATTGAGGCCAATAGCTAATAGTTAATAGCTTATAGCTTATAGCCAAAAAGGGCGGAGAGGATTCTTCGCCCTTTTTTCGTTATTTTCATTTTTATGAGACGATGAGGCGATGATGTTATCGTCCCATCGTTTTCTTGTTTTCCGCACGATTTCACCATCAAATTTTCATCTAACTGAAAATAAGCCTATTAGTTCCTCGCAAGATGCCGTTTTGGGTCACCCCACACCTTTTTAGGAGCGAGATTTAACCGTTAAGACGGGATTTTCCCCATGGAACACCCCATGTCGGAAAAACTCCGTATCTTTGCAGCATGTTTGTGGAAAAGAAAATAAACAAGTCGGGGAGCACCTCAGTCCGCATCATAAAGAAGTCAGGCGGGAAGAAGAGGTTTATAAAGGCAATAGGCTGCAGCGCGTATGGAGGATTTCTCTTTCATACGCTTTTTTTTTATAGAAAAAAAGCGAAAAAAATGTATTTTTGCAGTCATAATGTTTCATAGGTTTTTATTGATATACTACATTCAATTTTTTGAAAATCAATATTATATGTTTTTTCATAAAATTTGATATGCAAATAAAATGCCTATTGATTTGTTGAAATGAAATGATAAAAATATAACTGTAAAATTATGAAAAAAAAAGTCTATTTACTCGCATTGTTGCTGACGACAATAAGCGTAATGCACGGACAAAACACCCATTACCAACTGCCCCCCCACCAATTTGACACTTGGGGAGGGAACGATGTACCTGTCTTCTGGCACACTTTCAATGAAATAGATTGCCAAATAAGCGACTGCGGTACTCTGACCGCGTTAGGTTTTTTTGAAAACCACCACACAAAAGTCATAGGCCACAAAGGCACTTCAGACCCAAACAACACGAATTGGGCTTGCCAACTTTACACGGTACGACTGGCAGACAAAAACATCAACGGCATGATTTCCACAGGCAAATCAATCATCGCCTCCGATAATCTATCCAGTTCCGCCAACCACGTTTACACCCAACGTTACAATGCAAACGGAACCCCTGGCGCCTACAAGTGGACTTTCGCCGGACGTCCCGACTCCATTTCAGTTTGGGCTCGTTTCAGCTTTTTGCAGAATGTATATGATTCAGCCTATGTCAGAGTACACATTCACGGGGATGTGGACTTCATTGACGTGCCTGGCTGGGGACCTGACCATGCACAAGAGGGGAAAATCGCCAATGCATACTGTATTATGAAAAACCCTGTCACCACTGCCACCAACGGTGTCTATAAGTCAGACTGGACAAGATTCGCTTTCAAGTTCCGCTACTATGATGCCAACAACCACTACATCTCAAATCCGACCTTGACAAACACAGCACAACCATATTACATTTTGGCAACTCTCTTCACCAACAGGCGTAACAATGTCGGCCAGAACGACAGCACTGCTTACGATGACATCTTCTGCATTTATGACAAGAGCTTGAAATCCTTAAAAATCAACGGGGTGGAGAATGCCGAGATTAAAACATTCTTCAATGAACATGAGTTCATCACCCACGAAAAAACCGTCAACAGCGGCGCCATCACTTACAATTTGAACGACCAGATTTGCTATAATAGCGATGCCGACTTCCCACAAGTCTCAGCCACTGCCAATTCCTCCCTTATCCTCAGCTGCGAGGTGACACAGGCTACCATCGCAAATCCAAAAGCAACCATCTCAATCATTCACAACGACTCCTCATCATACGTATATACCATCCACTTCACTAACGCACACCCTGCTGTGAATGTATCGCTCGACAGTCCCACCAATGTGTTTACTGCCTGCGAGGGTGAGGAGATCACCATAACCGCTGTCGGTGCTGAAAATTACGTTTGGAGCAACGATATGGGCAACAGCGCGACGATTCATCCGACCACCAGCGGCCAATACACGGTGACCGGCACTCTTACAGGGGGCGGATGCGCCGGCTACGCTACCGCGTATGTGGTTGTGAACCCCTTACCTAACGTGAACATCGCCGGTGGCAGCAACATCGTTTGTACCGGCACCAACACCAACCTGACTGCGAGCGGAGCAAACTCGTATGTATGGAGCACAGGGGCAACAACCGCCTCCATCAACGTTCCCACAAACAACAACGGCATTTTCACCTACTCCGTCACTGGCACCTCCAGTGCGGGATGTTCCAACACGAGTACAACCACTGTCACAGTACTAGACAATCCAGGTGTCACTCTCAATGGACCGTCATCCATCTGCAACGGCTCGGAAGCGACCATCACTGCATCCGGAGCCGACAGCTATATATGGAACACTGGAGCAACAGGGCCTACCCTGACCATCACTACGGGCGGCACCTATTCTGTCACAGGAAGTTCCTCGTCAGGCTGCAACAGCACCGCATCATGGACAGTACAAGGCAAAACCACCCCCTCCGTCACCATCAACGGTCCGTCTCTGATTTGTGGCAACAACACCGCCACTCTCACCGCCTCCAGCAACCTGCCAGGTGTGACCTATCAATGGAACACGGGGGAAACCACCAACTCCATTACCGTACAGTATCCCGGCTTCTACACTGTCACCGTTTTGCTGAACGGCTGTGAAAACACGCTCACCCACATTGTGACCTCCATCGCCGCCCCCGAGCCTCCGACAGTAACCAACGGCTACCATTGCGGCAACGGTTCCGTAACACTTACCGCCTCATCCATGGAGGGGACAAACTGCGTGTGGTACGCCAGCAGCACCTCTCTGGATGTGTTAGCCACCGGCAACTCCTACACCACCCCCTATCTCTCCACGTCCAACACCTACTATGTGAGTGCCCAGAACGAGACAGGCTGCGTGTCCGACAGAGTGCCTGTAACGGCAAACATCTACAGCCTGCCGACTGCGCCAATAGTTTCCAGTTTCTCCAACTGTGGAGAGGCTGACATCACCCTAACTGCCACCGCCACTAGTCCAGTGTATTGGTATTCCGACGTACAAGGAACAAATTTCATCTCCACATCACAGCACGTCACCGAAACCACCACATTCTATGCCGCGACAATCAACGAGAACTGCCGCAGTGCGATTGTTCCGCTGACCGTCACCATCAACCCGCTACCAATAGCACCTATCGTGACCGACCTTGAACCCATCTGCTCCAATAGCAATGTCAATGTCACCCTCACCGCCACACCCGCTGTCGGAACCAATGTCAAGTGGTATAACAGCAATATGAATTACGTTGGTCAGGGGAACACCTATCAGGCAAAAAACATCAGCAACAGCACTGTTTTCTATGCCACCGCATACAACAGTGACTGCGAGAGCGAACCAGTGGCCGTCACTATCACCAAGAATCCGCTACCCGCTGCCCCGACAGTCTATGGCGACACGATTTGTTCCGCCGGCACAGCCACCCTGACCGCCAATGCCGGCAACCTGACCGTGAGATGGTACGATGCCAACAACAACTTCCTGGCTGAAGGAAACACCTATTCGCCCAACATCACTGCCACCACGACGTTCAAGGCAACCGCCTACAACACGGAAACCCTTTGCGAAAGCGCTCCCTCCAGTGTAACCGCAGTGGTAGGCCAAACATATTACAAAGACATCTCTGTGGAAACCTGTGAGGCATACACATGGCATGGGCAGACTTACTCGCAAAACGGAAGCTACACCGAAACTTTGCAAAGCATCTATGGCTGCGACAGTATCGTAACCCTGCACCTGTATATTTTCGAATCCTTCAATGTGGTCATTGACACCACCGTGTGTGGCCAGTTCGAATGGATGGGAGAAACGTACACCACATCCCAACCCATCGTCAAACATTTTTATTCGACTTCGAACTGTGACAGCACAGTCACCGTCAACCTGACTGTATATAACGCAGTCCAAGTATCCAAGACGGTTACCCTTTGTAGCAACGAACTGCCCTACCATTTCGCCGGAAGGACATTTAATTCGGCGGGTACCTATACCTTCAACATCCCCGGCGAATACGGTTGCGACAGCACCATTACATTGTCTTTGATTGTAAACCCTCAACCGAGTCTTCCTACCCTTACATCGTCTAACATCACGAACTGTGGTGGAGAAAACATCACCCTTAACAGCACAGTCACCGCCAACGGCACTGTCTGCCGTTGGTACACGACCGCGACCGAAAGCGAACCTTTCATGACAGCCAACAACTTCCAATACTCGTTCGAGGAAAGCAGCATTGTCTATGTTTCCAACTACAATGCAAACACTGGATGTGAGAGCGGCCGTATCCCGATGCAAATCACCATTAACCCACTGCCCACCGACCCCGTGGTGGAATCTGTTGTGCGCTGCGATGCGGGTGCCGTCACTTTCACTGCAATTGCCGATGAGGGTACAACTTGCCTATGGTACTACAACCTATACACCAACAATGCCATGGCTTCCGGCAACACTTTCACAAGAAACGTGGTAGCCAGCACCACATTCTACGTGCAAAGCTACAACATGAACACAGGATGTATTAGCGCAAGAGTTCCGGCCGTGGCCACGGTGAACATCCCGCCCTCTCCACCGCAAACAACCCTTGTGTCAAATTGCGGACCTCTCACCGCTGACCTCGCCAACTACGTATCATCCAGCAACATGCAATACCGCTGGTATGACCAAAACGGCAACCTCCTGTCCGAGGACCACCACTACAACGCCACCGTGAACGAGACCAGCACCTTCTACGTCAGCTTCTTCAACACCTTCACCGTCTGCGAAAGCAGCCACTCACCGCTGACTATTACCATCAACGAGGATTACGCCCCCACCGAGATCTATGACACTATCTGCCAATACTCCCGCTACCAAAACCACAATATCGACCAAATATTCGCCACCTCCGGCACCACCACTCTCACCGTCAACACCCTCTCCTCGACAGGTTGCGACAGCGTGGTCATCCTGCACCTCTATGTAAGACCCCAAATCACCCATGAGGCGAATATCACCTCTTGCGACCAATACATCTGGGGAGACAGTGTTTACAACATTTCCGGCATTTACACCCAAACCTTCACAGCCGCCAACGGGTGTGACAGCGTGGTCACCATCCACCTGACCGTCACCCCCTCCGACCATACGGACATTTACGCGATAGATTGTGAACAGTTTGTCTGGAACGACATCACCTACACCCAATCCGGCATCTACCAGCAAACCTTCACCAATGCACTCAGCTGCGACTCTGTCGTCACGCTTCATCTGACCATAAACCCTGCCTATCATGAGGAACTTGTCGTGGATACCTGCGAGGAATACACCCTCAATGAAATCACGTACCAAGAATCCGGAGACTACACCCAGTATTACATCACCAGCCATAACTGCGACAGCATTATCAACCTGCATCTGACCATCCATCACCACCAGCAAGTCGTGCTTCAAGATGAGATTTGCGAGAACAGCGCCTACACCTTGAACGGCTTTGACACGACATTCGCTGTGGCCGGAGAATATACGCTGACGAACCACGGCTCCGACATCCACGGGTGTGACAGCACCACCATCCTCCATCTCACCGTCAACTCCGTTTTCAACATGGTTATTGAAAACGCTATCTGCTATAATGACAGTGTTGAGTTCTTCGGACAATTCCTTTCGGAGAGTGGAGACTATGTTGAAAACCTGCAAACAGCCAATGGATGCGACAGTATCATCACGCTTCATCTGACCGTATTCCCGCATGAGATTGACACCATCACGGCATACACCTGCTACAATGTATCCTACGATAATGATGGATTCTACATCGAAAATCCTACAGAAGACGGTTTCTATACATCTTCCGATTTCGACGAGAACGACTGCATCAGCACCACTGTTCTGCATCTTATCGTTCGCGATACAGCAGCGACCTCGCTGAGCACCAGCCTCTGTATCGGAGAGACCTATACTGAAAACGGTTTTGATATTACGGCTACAGAGCCCGGCGAGTTCACCTACGTTCAGACACTGCAAGCAGCCAACGGCTGCGACAGCACCATCACTCTGACTGTCACGGTGAATCCGAGCAACAACAGGGAAATTTACGACTCCATTTGCGTCGGGAGTGCCTACACCCAATTCGGTTTCGACACACTATGCGCGAATGCAGGTGAATACACGTTGGTTCGCCATGCTTCCAACGTTTTCGGCTGCGACAGCGCGACCACGCTCCATCTCACTGTTCTCCCGACCTACGCACCGACCATCACCCGCATGATTTGCGAAAGCGGCAGCTACTTGTTCAACGGTGAAACACTCACACAATCGGGTGTTTATACGGCAAACCTCACTTCCATTCACGGTTGTGACAGTATCGTGACGCTGAACCTTACCGTGGGTGCTGAATACCGTGACACCATCGTTGACCACATTTGCGCCGGAAACGCCTACCATCAGAACGGCTTTGACATTGACCAGCCGCAAACACAATATTACCAGCGCAACGACCTCGCCCAAAACGGCTGCGACAGCACCACTATCCTGTACTTAATCGTTCACGAATTGAACACCACGAATCTCAACGCCACTATTTGCCTTGGTGAAAGCTACACCCAAAACGGCTTCAACGTCACACCTGACAAATCGGGTGACACCACTTATACTCTGGTTGTACCCACGGCTTATAACTGCGACAGCACCATTGTGCTCCACTTGACCGTCAACCCCACTCATTCCATCACCCTCAACGATGCGATTTGCGCGGGCAACAGATATACCGCCAACGGCTTTGACACCCTGTTCACCCAAGCCGGCGACTACACGCTGACAAACACCGATCAGAATGCCTATGGCTGCGACAGCGTGACCACCCTGTACCTCACCGTTTATCCTATCCCGGAGACAGAAATCAACATGGCCATCTGCTTTAACGAAAGCTACCCATTCAATGGCCAAAATCTTACGGAAGCAGGCACTTATTTTGACACGCTTGTCTCAACACACAACTGCGACAGCATCGTCACCCTGCACCTGACCGTCTATCCGGAGAAACGCGACACGATTGTGGCACATATCTGCAAAGGAACATCCTATTATGACTTTGGTTTCGACATCGAGACTCCTGAGGTGAGCGGTTATCACACCATTGTCACTCCCGACATCAACAGTTGCGACAGCACCACGGTTCTCCATCTCTTCGTCCACGACTCCGCCGTCACTCATATCCCGGCGGCAATCTGCTTTGGAGAGAGCTATAACGAAAACGGATTTGAGATTTCCTCCGCAGAAGTCGGCGAGCACACCTACACGCAACTACAGCAAACCTCCTTCGGTTGCGACAGCACCGTATATCTGCATCTGACAGTAAATCCGATTTACCATCTGGCGGACGAACTGACTGTTTGCCAATCGGAAACACCATATCTCTACGAACCTGCCAACCAATACTTCAATGTCGCTAACGTTGGTAGCTTTGACACGGTTCTCACATATACCACTACCACAGGCTGCGACAGCAACATCACACTCACTTTCCATGTGCTGCCCTCTTATATCCTTGAAGAATCCGTGACTTTGTGCAACAACAGCGATCTGCTGCCCTACGCTTTCGGTGACATGACCCTCACGGAATCGGGCGACTACACCTACTCGTTCACTGCTACGACTGGTTGCGACAGCATCGTGACACTGCACCTGACGGTGAATCACACCGATACGGTGGAACTGACGCAAAACGCTTGCGGTGAGCTGTTATGGAACGGCATACTCTACACGGAGTCCGGCACTTACAGCCAATCGTTCGAGAACATGAACGGCTGTGACAGCACCGTCATCCTACATCTGACCGTGTTCCCCGTTTATCAAAATGAGTTCTCGGAAACAGTATGTGGCAGCTACACTTGGAATGACGAAACCTATACCGAATCCGGCGACTACACCCAGCACCTTACCTCTGTCAACAACTGCGATAGCACCGTGACGCTGCACCTCACCGTAAAACCGGTCTCGCTCGTCGAATATGCGACTTCCGTCTGTCAGGGCGAAACATTCAATCTCTACGGTTTCGACACTTTGGTAACCGAAACAGGTATCCATACGTTGACCCATCACGATGTGAACGTCTTTGATTGCGACAGCACCACCATCGTTACGCTGACGGTTCATCCCACTTACTCCATCGATACCGTTGTGAATGTCTGCGACATGGACATCCCGTTCCTTTGGGATAACAGCGAATATCACAGCTTTGTGGAGACGGGCGACTACGACCTCCCATTCCAGACCGTCAACGAATGCGACAGCGTGATTCATCTGCATCTGATTGTGAATCCCTCCTACACGAAAGACACCACTGTGACGGTCTGCAACGGTGCGCTTCCGTACATTTTCTGCGATGGTTACACATTCACTGAAACCGGCAATTACACTGTCAACCTCCAAAGTGTCAACGGTTGCGACAGCGTGTGGCATTTGAATCTGATTGTCACCCCGAATGCCGAACATGACGCCTTCGTCACCATCTGTGATAACGAACTTCCCTACACCTACAAGGGAGAGACCTTTGAGGAAGCCGGTTACTACGACATCACGGAGACGGACATTGACAACTGCATCACCATCACCCACCTCACCTTGAATGTCAATCCCACCTATCACGGTTACGACACAGTGACCGTTTGCGAGGAGACCCTGCCTTTCATTTATGGCACCACAGCCTTGAATGCCAATGGTGAATATGACATCCATCTGAACACCAACACGATGTGCGACAGTCTGATTACTGTACATTTCACAGTGATACCCTCTGCTCGCGGTAACGAGGAACAATACGTATGTTCCAACGACTTCCCTGTCAGTTTCGGCGGCAGCCTCTTTGAAGTAGCAGGTGTCTATGATGTTGCTTTCCCACGTGAAGGACAATGTGACAGCATCGTCACCTTCACGCTGCACGAGGCACAGGAATACCTCATCGAAGAGGCGGAGAGTGTCTGCGACCACACACTGCCCTATCTGTGGCACGGTCTTACGCTGAACCAATCCGGCATTTATTACGACTCCCTGACCTCCATGTACGGCTGCGACAGCATCTACCGCCTGCAACTCACCGTCAATGAGACGCAATGGGTGGAAAGTGACCCCATCGTCCTGTGCGAGGGCGAAACCGCCGAATGGCGCAACTTGACCCTTTCCGAGGCGGGTGTTTACCGTGACACCGTCACAAGCGTGGAAACAGGCTGCAACGAAATCCACCAAGTCACCGTCATCGTGAACCCGTCCTACCTGTTCCAAGACACAGTCACGCTCTGCAGCAGCGAACTGCCCTACCTCTGGCACGATCTTGCCATCAACGAGTCCGGCATCCGTGAAATCTATCTTCAGACAGCAGAATCCTACTGCGACAGTATCTTCCGCCTTGTCCTCTACGTACACCCGTCCTACCATTTCACTGAATCGGCTGCCGTATGCGACTACGAACTGCCTTACGTTTGGCGTGGCATGTCTCTCACAGAGAGCGGCAACTACCATGACACTCTGACCACTGTGGACGGCTGCGACAGCATCTACTCCATCAACTTTGAGGTTTATCCTACCGTCAACACCACGCTCATCGACACCGTCTGTTCGAACGATCTGCCCTACGTATGGCGCGGCCACCAGCTCACCACTGCCGGAAACTACCATGACACCATTCCCAACGCATACGGTTGTCAGGATGTCTATAGTCTGCAACTCATCATCAACCAGACGTCTGACACTACGATTCAAGATGTCATCTGCGCTGGTGAGACCTACACGCTTAACGGGTTCAACATCCCCACCGACCATCCGAGCATCCTTTATGACCAGCGCGTCACCGTCAACAGCCAGGGCTGCGACAGCATCATCTTCATTATGTTGGAAGTACTGCCGTCCTACCTGACGGAAACCTACGGGGAAACCTGCGAGAACGTTCCTTACGAATGGCGCAACGGCGAATACTCCGTTGAGGGCACCTACTACGACAGCTTAACTACCGTTTCCGGCTGCGACAGCATCTTTGTCCTGCACCTCAGCATCAACCCCGTTTATGACGTCTATGTGAGCGACACCGCCATCCGCGAGCATGAATACACCTACGAGAACTTTGTCATCACACCTGCCGACAGCGGAACTTTCACCTATGAAATCCAGAACTACACCGTCTTCGGCTGCGACAGCATCACTCACCTGACCCTCTATGTGGCCTACAATGATGGCATTGATGACCTCACAATCATTCCCGAATTCTCCTTCTACCCGAACCCGACGAGTGCCAAACTGAACATTCAGGGTGGGCAGATGCGCCAAGTGGAAGTCTTCAACATCAACGGCAAACTTATCTGCCGTGAAAACGCCGATTCGCCGGAATTCACACAACTTGATGTAATGAACCTCCCGACCGGACACTATCTTGTGAGAGTGACGCTGGATGATGGCAAGACGGTCACGAGAAAAATTATTGTGAATAAACAATGATGAGATAATTAGATGAATAAAGAATGAAATAATTAGAAGTGAGACGTTGGATGCAAATCAGTATAGACATCCAACGTCTCACCATTTTAAAAAGATGCTGACATGAAACTGCAAGAGAAGCCCTGCTGGATACAACTCGTTGTGCTGGCCCTGTTTATGGTTGGCGGTATGTTACTGTTCTCTTCTTTCGGAAGCCTGATTGTACTGCTGATATACCACACCCCATCCATATTTGAAGCCTCGGATCCTGTCACGGCCATCCGAATCAGCCAGACTTTCACCACAATCGGCGCATTCCTGCTGCCGGCGCTGCTATTTGCCTATTGCCAGAACCGTCAATGTTTCCAATACAACGCAGCCAATCGCAAACCCGAATTTTCCATGACCATCATCGTGTTGATTTTGTCCATCACGCTGCTTCCTGTCGTCAGTATGCTTTCCTTATTCAATATGCAGATAATGCCTCAGGAGGGTGCTGTGGCAGAGTTCATGCGCAATTTGGAAGATGCCGCCAATCATATTCTGGAAATGGTCACAAGCAGGCGCAGCACCTGGGATTTGGTCGCCAACATATTGGTCTTTGCCTTGTTAGCCGGCTTGTGCGAGGAGTTCCTTTTCCAAGGGGCGTTGCAGCCGTTGATGACGAAATGGACCCGGAATCCACATGTGGGCATCCTGCTCACCGCCCTCATTTTCAGCACCCTGCATTTCCAATTCTACGGATTTATCCCAAGATTCGCATTAGGGGTTTATTTAGGGTATCTCTTCTACTGGAGCCGTTCCCTATGGCTACCAGTTGTAGCCCATGTGATGCACAACGCTCTATCCATTTTGACGGACTACACGCTTCAAGGAAGAGGAATCGACACTGACAACCTGCAGTTCACCGACCTTCACGGCGCCATCCCCATAGTTATCTCCTGCACATTAGTCAGCGCCATGGGAATTGTGTTTCTGTGGCGAACTTTTAGAGATAATGAGGCGATAAAGCGATAACTTACAATGACCACGTCATTGGTTATAGAATGTTCACGGTACGGGGTCATAGCCGCTGCCACCCCAAGGGTTGCAGGAAAGCACGCGTTTCAGGGTCAGCCAGGATCCTTTGAGCGGACCATATTTCCGAATAGCCTCGATGCCGTAGTTGGAACATGTCGGGGTATAACGGCAACTTCTTCCTATAAACGGGGAAAGGGTCATCTGGTATAGCTTGATCAGCCCAATCAGGAATTTTGAGACCCACAACCGCACAAACAGGAAAAATCTCTTCATTAGATGGACTCTTTTTGAATCACAGACTGTAGTTCCGTGAAAATATGTTCTACGGTGGCACATACCTGCTTATAGGTCGGCAACTCCCCGCCAACATACATCCAACACATCTCCACACCACATTGGTCAGGTAAAAGCAGCAGGTGACGGTTAAGACGATAAGCCTCACGCATCAGCCTTTTCACGCGATTGCGGTCGGTGGCGTGCGGAAAACGTTTTTTCGGGACAATCACCGCCAACTTTGTGCCTTCGGCGGCTCCTATGTGGAAAAAGCATTTGATGGGATAATAAAACACAACACAACGTTGCAACACAATGGCTTTGATGCGCAACGAGGACTTCAGACGGCAGGATTTCGGGAAAGCCGAGGATTTAACGTCTACGGCCCGCATATTCTTTCAAGAAAGCGTCCAAAGCATCCGTCAGGGAGGCATGTTCTTTTGTAGGAGCCATGACATGCAATTTCCAACCAGCCTCCTCCACGGCACGTTTGGCGGAATTTCCAAGTGCGGCGAACACTACATCCCCTTGTTGGAAATCAGGATAATTGGCTTGTAGTGATTTCACCCCATTGGGGCTGAAAAAGACAATCATGTCGTATTTCTCAATTTTAATATCCTTCACCAAATCGGCAGGAGCAATCACAAAGACCACCGCCTGGGCGAACTTGATCTCATTTTCCACCAAAACCTGCTCTAACTGTGCTGGAATGCCGTCCTGACTGCACGGTATCAACATGCTCATCTCCTTGTTCTTGATGAGAAGTTCGTAGAAACTGCTGACCCGAGCGTCCTTGGCGGCAAAAACACGGCGCTTGCGGTAAGGGACATATTTCTGCAAATAAAGCGCGATAGGCTCTGTCGCGCAAAAATATCTCATGGATTCTGGCATCTCCACGCGCAACTCCTTACATAATTCAAAGAATTTGTCAATCGTGTTCGTACTGGAGAAGACAATCGAACTGTAGTCCAAAATATTGATGTGCGTTTTCCGAAAATCTAATGCAGTGGTGCAGTTTATCTTGAAAAACTTGTAGAAATCGATATTGATACTGTACTTCTTTATCAGTTCCGCGTATGGGGATCTTTCAATATCCTCCGGCGCATTTTGGGAAACTAAAATGTTTTTTATCTTCATTTTAACGTATTGATACTCTCAACTATTTCCTGTTTATCTTACTTTATATCAAACAACTAACAACACTTTAAGAAGTATTGTCCAAGGTAAAATTTCAAGGGTGCAAAAATAGAGAAAAAAATGAAACCTGTGGCCACTCATGGAATTTATTTTCAACAAACGGTATGTCCAAATGGAAAACAGGCCGGCAAAGAGTGCAGCAATCAAATAATAAACCATTCGCAAGCCTGTATAATGCGTGAGAATAAGCATCGGGAAAAGTAAAACGGAAAAATCCGTCATGAATATGAATTTGTACTGGTTGATAGAGGTGCGCTCCTTATCACGGTCGAAAAGACGGGAATAAATTTCGTTGCATAACAATTTGATGACGTAAGCCGCAAGCAATATTGCCAGAAACAGCCCGATGTATGCCATGTAAGGTAACTTCGAGACGGCTCGAGGGAAAAAGGTGTCGCAAAACATTGTCAGCCCCATTGTGATGGTAATCAGGTCGAAGGCCAGCACGAAAATGGAGCTCCGGTCCTCTATAATCTTACCTTCGCGCTGCAACAGGGAAAAATGACGCTGAGAAAACAAGGCTCGGAAAACAAGCATCAGCTTCCTGCGGAAGGTGAGAAATGTCATTGTGAAAATGAACAGCAACAGACAGAACATCAATGTAATCCAGCTGTTGGGACGGGTAACCGTATCCCACTGGAATTGAGTTACAGAAAGCCAATGCCGCGTGAACATGGCACTCATTGAAAGGACGGACAAACAGTAAGGTTACGGACTACTTGATTAACAGCTTCTTGGTGCAAAGCATCTTGCCGTCAGATTCCAATCCGTAGAAATACATGCCGGCATAGAATTTGGACACATCCACCTGCTTCTTGCCACTCTGACTGACAGGAGCACGATAAACCTCACGACCGGCAAGGTTCTTGATCACCAGATTCGTGTTGTTGCCGGGGGCGACATAATCGATGCTCACCGTGTTGACGGCAGGATTCGGGTAGGCACGCAACGACACCTGCATTTCACTTTCGCGAACCCCTGTCCCATCAGAATAATGGATATAAAACGAGACCGTATCGGACTCATCGTCCGTATTGTAGAACACGAACCTGACCAATGCGGCATCCTTGCATCCCGTGTATGTGGCATGAAATGCATTTGCATCATTTTCTGGAACTGATGCGTTGGCATCCAATGATATAGGATTCGAAAGGTTTCCAAGATAGCAAGTTCCCAGACAAAACAGCAAGTCAGTTGTCTCGTCATTGAGATAAATAATTTGTTTTCGGACTCGGAATTCGACAAGGTCGTTCGTCTCATTCTGATAACCCACGTACGTTTCGACCTCATTTTCGCTATTATACAAAAACTCCTGAATCGTATCGTTGTTGTTTAACACCTGTGATCCATGGAAAAGCTTTATGGACTGTGCGTTAAGCATCATGACTGACATCAGCAACGCAAGGGTAAATATTCTTTTTTTCATATTCCTATGCCATTTTAATTAATGCTGCAAAAATACATTTTCTTGACTTCCCTCCGTTTAAGATGTTTAATTTTTTTTTTGTGAATTGTGATTACTGTTTATTTTCAAATCACAAGTCACAAATCACAAGAAAGGCGCACCATTCGGCGCGCCTTTCTTCAGAACTATACAAGAAGCAAATTATTTTTTGCGTCTTTTGGGTTTGAGGTTGTGTTTGGCAACGAATTCGTCGAGGACTTCCTTCAAAGTGGGAGTGCCGATCTCTTGCAATTCGTAACCGACCTTCACAACGGGTTGTTTGATCTTGATGAAGCGCGGCAGGTCGATAGGAGTACCAACGACGACGGCATCGCAAGGAGTGTTGGCGATGGTCTTCTCGAGGTCCTTCATCTGCT
>JAEEKL010000066.1 GCA_016282395.1 Bacteroidales bacterium | reverse complement strand
ATTTCGGCGACACTTTACAAGCGAAAGCAAAATCCGCACAAAGAGAATGCCGAGGAGGATACCCTCGGGCGTGCGCCATCAGATAAAAGATCCGCGCTGTCATGGCAAAGCGGTCACCAAAATTCCGACCATAACCAGCTGTCAATTTGAAATCACCGTAGTTTACATAACCATAATGGTTTACGGCAATCAGCAAGATATTCTTCCGCAGGTTAATATTGCTTACCACATCGGCAAACATCATCTCTTTCATTCCAAAGTCATTCCGGAAGTGGAAACCGGCGAATGTTGGGATGAAACAGCTCAACGCAGGCATTTTCGCGGATTTCTCTACCGCATGAATGCAGAACATCCAATCCTGCGACTGGCAACTTGCAGATGTCCAGCAGCACAATACACTGACAAACAGTATCTTCTGTATTATTCTTGTTTTCATACCCATAACACTTTGTTTCAATGCAAAAATACATCAACGGGAAACGTTTGTCAAGTTAAAAATTGTTAATAATTTCAATGCAAAATTTTAACATAGAACATCGCTATATGATTCGTTACAATTTATTATAGGGACGTATCAGGATTACAGAGACATTTCATTATTACGGAGACGTTTCAGGAAACGTCTCTACTGCGTATTCGCAATTTGTGTATTTTTGCCGCCATGACTGATCCGAATAAAAACATCCGCATAGAAGATTACGACTACCCGTTGCCGGAGTCACGTATTGCCATGTATCCCGTTGCCCAAAGGGACCAATCCAAACTATTGATTTACAACAAAAAAGAAGGGAAAATCACCGATGCGCAATTCCACCAGTTACCTGAGTTCTTGACAGACAATCATTGGCTGGTGTTCAATAATTCCAAGGTGATTCATGCGCGGCTGTTGGTGCATAACACCACCGGTGCTGCCGTCGAGATTTTCTGTTTGGAGCCGCTCGCACCCACCTCAGATCCTGCCGTTGCGTTTACTTTGAGTGGCAGTGTGACATGGAAGTGCATGGTCGGAAATGCTCGGAAATGGAAACATCCGTTAGAGATAGAAGTTCCTATTAAAGAGAGGATAATACACATTTTGGCGGAGCGTGGAGAAGCGATTGAAGGTACCTTTGAGGTCTCCTTCACTTGGGAGGATGCCGATGTCTCCTTCGCAGAATGGATCGAGGCATACGGAAAAGTTCCGTTGCCGCCATACATCCATCGTGCTGCAGAAGACAGTGACACAGAGCGTTATCAGACCGTATATGCCCGTCATGACGGCTCTGTGGCCGCCCCTACCGCAGGACTTCACTTCACCGATGAACTACTGCATACTCTCAACAAGAAAGGAATTGAAACAGAATACGTTACACTTCATGTAGGAGCAGGTACTTTCAAACCCGTATCGTCCGAAACTATCGGCGGTCATTTTATGCATGAAGAGAAGATTCTGATAACTGAAGATTTTATACGCAAATTACTGAAAAACAGCAACAAGCAGCTTGTCGCCGTGGGTACGACCGTCACGCGCACGTTGGAGTCGCTCTTTGTTATCGGAGCCAAACTGCATCTCGGACTCGACCAGCCGCTTTTGGTGAAACAATGGGAGACATACGAAAATCCCGCGATCCATCAAGTGACTATAGAACAGTCGTTAACCTCCATTCTCAACTATCTTGAAGCGCATGATACGGATATGTTGCGGGCCAGCACGCGTCTCATCATCCTGCCGACCTATACACGCCACATTGTCAACGGGCTGATTACCAATTTCCATCAGCCGAAAAGCACACTTTTGCTGTTGATTTCCAATTTTTTAGGCGAAAATTGGCATCAGGTTTATCAACACGCCTTAGATAACGGATACCGTTTTCTAAGCTATGGCGATGCAAACCTGTATTTGTAAATTGTTGTATATATAAAACCACTGTCAACATCGACTAACCATTGGTAGCCGACTCGCTTAGTTTGTTCTGCACCATATTTTCCCAACGCAGGAAAGCATTGGTCTGGACATCATAAAAAACATTGTAAAACGTTCTGGCCCAATAGTTTCGCGTCCCGAAACCCGCCGGGGTTTTCAGAAATTTCTCGCACAGGACCACCTCTTGCGTTTCCGTTTTTGTGATTACCACCCAGATGGCCGCAGTTTTCACAGTCGTGTCGAAAGACTCCACCACAAACGACAAGGCATAGGGATATGTTTTCGGCAACGTCAGTTCTGACATATACAGAACCATCTGGTCATCTGTGAAAACGTCTTTTATGTCGATGTATTTGGCAAACAAATTGCTGATTTTCACTGATTTGTTTAATTTTGTCACGGCAGACAAGTCGTAGTGCATCATCGGTTTCCGGAAACTCATACGGATGTCGTACTTTTTCTGGTCGTTCAAAATCAACTTATTCCATTCCTGAAAATAGTGCTGCATGATTTCTTGGGAGTAGTCGAAACCATCGCGGGTGAACTTGGCTTTGGAAAAATTCACCCCAACCCAAAGTATCTCCCTGACACTCAAGAAATCAACGAACAAATCTTCATTCATGTACATACGCAACCACCTTTCAAAAAATCAAGACAAATTCACTGTTTCCCACTCCGTTTGAAGGCGGCAATATTCCGTTTTGCCGTCCGAAGAAAAGATGGCGGTATTGAAGCAGTTGTCGGAAACGGGTTCGGAACACACCATATAACGGTCGCCGAGCTTGGCTTGTGCGATGAACTTGACCGCCACACCTTTAATCCGATGCGTTTGACGAAATGCCTCGCTCACGGCATCGAAAGCCCATTGGATATACCGCGCATTATTGACATGCTTGTTGATGTCAAGGTCGGAGTATCTCACATCTTTTGGTTCAGGTAATGTGTCTGGCAACGTTATCGGTTTGATTGTCATCGGTTTGCTTTCTATTGCACAACGCTCCTGAGGCATGAAACCATTGTCGAACAAGCTGATGCGTTGTGGATACCCGTGCTCTTTGTCCAAAATGGCCCACACGGCATTCGCGGCAACCAGCAGGTGACCTTCAGAGTCCATGATTTCAAAGTCACGCGGGGAGGTGGCCGCATTCGATTTCCTCACCCAAGTGCGCAGTGTGACCTGTTCCGTCCACTTTGGCAGACGGTGGATTTCCAGCTGGATTTTGGTAATCACCCAGAAATAACCTCTTTCACACAAACTGAACCAACCCGCGCCGAGAATCGCGGCGTGGCGGTCACTGATTTCCTGCATCAACTGGAACAATGAACAGACTGTCATTTGGGCAGTATCATCCACAAAATAGGATGGTATTACGAAGTTTTCCTCTAAAATCGGTATTGGTTTCATCTTTCTTTTATTCTACCACATTCCGTCAAACGTTGTCCACAGATGGTCACCCAATTTCCAGGCGGTTTCCACGGCCTCGTTGCCGCAAATGTCCGTGAAATTGGTCAGCACTTGGATAGCTTCATCGTATTTTTCCTCTTTAATGAGTTCCATTGCTTCCTGCTCAATGACAAAATGCTCCTTGATGAACTCCTTCTGCAAAGGTCTCCACACCTCGTCCACCACAGTATGCATGTCACCCCAGCGTTGCGCGGCAATCGTACCCACGCGGTTGAACGCCCACCACGCGGCATCCTTGCTGAATCCCGTAAGCCGCCCGTCGGTCTTGTAGGTCTCTGGAAGATCCGTAACATTCGCATAGATAGGTACATAGATAGAAGAAGCGACATTGTCCAAGGCGAACCAGCACAACGCGCCCACCTCATCGGGCAGCCAATTGCGGCATTGGATGATGGTGGCATAGACCGTGAAATGGACGGCTATACTGCGTTCACCGCGCTCGTTCCAGCCGCCATTGATGCGGTGCAGCTTCAACTCATCGAGCTTCATGAACGGATTGGCCATCGGGGAAATGACGTTTTTGCCATCCTTGTCAGTGACCGTCAACGTCTTGCGCATGTCATACGGGGTTCCCTCGTAATAATCATGGAAGATGCTCATCATCTTCTCCAAGGTCACCAATGTGTCGGGTTTCACTGAAAACGGATAGTTTTCGGCATTCGGATCGAGATGGAGGGAAGGTGCAACGAGGTCGAACACGCGCCATTCACGGCGGCGGCAGGCCATCATCGTGCGGGTCTGCGGTGCGTAAGCGTAAGCGAAGCGGAAAGTCTCCTTACCGTCCCACCATCCGTTCTCTTTAGCTAACGTATAAACATTGTCGGAAGCCATGAAGTAATCCTTGTCTTTGAGGTTGATTTCCCTTATGGTAGAGGCATTTGCGTTCACAGCTATATGGTCGTCGGGGACGCGCTGCGCCGCCCAGACTGCTCCCACCTTGTCTTTGCCGGGCCCCAGAATCTCCAAATGCCAGACCTCATCCTTATCAGCGATGGTCAGACACTCGCCGGCATCAATCCAACCGTATTTTTTCAGCAGCACGCCCGCGGTTTCGATAGCCTCGCGAGCGGTGCAGCAACGTTGCAAAAGCAACATGCAAAGCCGCTGACAATCAATAAGTCCGCTATCGGATTGCAGTTCCTTACGACCGCCGAACGTTGATTCACCGATAGCCAACTGCGCCTCGTTCACGCAAGGATAAGCCGTGTTTAGGAACTGGTAGGTGTGTTCCACCTGCGGAATCTCCCCGACAGGAATATTGTCATAACGCTGCATTTGTCCGGGAAGTTGCTTCTTCGCCCACATCCGCTTGTGAAGCTGTTGCTTCGCCCCTTGTTCATAGTCTTGGGCCGGGGTGACGTAGATGTTGGTGCGCGAGCGGTGGCTGTCATCCGTGTGCGAGGTCATCACCGACCCGTCCGCCGATGCCTTTTTCCCGACAGTGATGGAGGTGCATTCCATACCATAAGACTCGAAATCAGCGACATTCTGCGCCGAAACGGATACTATCCATAAAAATGCAATGACAACTGAGAAAAATCTTTTCATACTCTTTAGCTATTGGCTATTGGCTTAAAAAACAAAGTGCAAAAGTACAAATTATTATCATTGTATGTTTTTACCTTTATTTTTTTTCACATCACTTTTAATGTTCTATAACCATAAACCATAAACTTCAACAATTCATACCATTTAAAATGTATCTTTTGACACATAAAAACATTTTTACAAAATTGCACGTATTGGAGGTTTACATTTTAATTATCTAATATTCAAATATTTCAACCAACAAAAACCACAAACAGGATCATCGTTCAACCCAATCGGTCATGGAGCAAGCGGGATGTTTTGTCACCACTCCTCGTCCATGACATTCAGCCCCAGTTTCGTGGCTTCCTCGTAATACGTTCTGAAAATCTCAGCACCGTGTCGCAATGCCGTCGAAGTGCCTGGATTTTGCAACAACTCGTCGCAGAACGTGAAAATCTTCTCGTTGGCGAACACCACGCACTTCACGCGGGCGCGGGTGAGAGCCACGTTCAGGCGGTTCGGACTGTAGAAAAACTCCAGATGGTCTTCCACCTCCGCAGGATTGGAGTTGGACATACTATATATAATGTAATCCTTTTCCTGTCCTTGCATCCGTTCCACCGTATCGACGAAGATGGTTTGCGCTATTTCCGCGCCGGCCT
>JAEEKL010000065.1 GCA_016282395.1 Bacteroidales bacterium | reverse complement strand
GAAATTTTGCATCTCTGCGGGAATCAACCCAAATATTTCGTATCTTCGCCCCCGAAATAGAAAACCAATTTTTCACCAAACCCAAAAGATATAGAATAAAGAAACAGACTTTTTAACATATTGACATAAAGCGTTTTCGCTTTTATGGAAAGAATGAAGAAAAAATGTATTTTTGCACAAAAAAACAAAATGACCAGGAAGAAAATAGTAGAAAAGGCAAAGGAGGCTATCTTGTCTGTCGAGCCTGATGCCGAGATTATTTTGTTCGGCAGCGAGGCGCGCGGCGATGCCCGTCCCGACAGCGACATCGACCTGTTAGTGCTACTTTCCGGCGACAAAAAGTCTGTTGACCGCGAGGCAGAATTTTTCGGTCCCCTGTGCCTTCTTGAAGGAGAGACTGGCATCAGCATCAGCCCGAAAATCTATTTAAAGAAGGATTGGGAAAACCGTCCGTTTGTCACACCTTTTTATGTCAATGTCATAAAGGAGGGCATTGTGTTATGACCGAAAAATGGGATAAAGAGAGCAAAGAGGCTTTGATTGCCTACAGGATTAACCGCACGGACGAAACCTTGCGGGAAGCCGAATTGATGTATAATGAAGGACACTATAACGGTGCCGTCAACAGGCTTTATTATGCATGCTACTACATATCTATGGCCTTATTGTTAAAAAAGGACATCACAGCCCAAACCCATTCAGGAGTGAAAACTATGATTTCACTTCATTATATCTCCAAAGGAATCATTCCCAAAGAAACAGGAAAGTATTTGTTGCTCTTGTTTGAACGCAGGCAAAGCGGTGACTACGATGATTTTGTATTGTGTGACCAAGAGGATGTGATAGACTTGAGAGAGAAGGCTATCGCGTATATTGATTGTGCAAAACATTTGCTGTCCGATACGGACGAACAATAACGATATCAACCCCATTTTTCACCAAACCCAAAGCTATAGAATAAAGAAACAGACAATTTAACATATTGACATAAAGCGTTTTCGCTTTTCTTTTGAGTATCCGAAATCTCGACAATTTCAGATGTGCTACAAAAAGAAAGCAGAAACGCTCACGTAGATAATCGTGAGCTTTCTATTTTTGTAGCACAGGTAGTCGAGAACCTCGGATACGGAAATGAAGTTCACGATTCTTTTTGTGTTTGTGACAGAACAGCGGAGACGAGTTATAATCAACTGAAATTCAATTAGTACAAACATAAAAAGGAAGAGTATGAAGAAAACGAAAAAAATGCTTTGCCTACTCATTGTGGTGATGGGCATTACAGGGGTGTTCGCACAAGAAACGAACCACCTTTATCCAAAAGTGAAACGCCTTGAAGGGCAGGGCAACGGCGGCAACTGGTTGGAGCTTTCGGAATCTACCCGAAACAGCATCATGGCCGGTGCTCCTTGGAAAGTGCAGCACCCTGAATACACGTGGGGTGCCTCCCCTGTGGTAGTTCGGGTGACAAACCCCGCCTGGTTGCAGCCATACGAATACCGCCTGGGCATTCTGCCCGTATGCGGTAACGACGTCTCCTTGATTGACGAAAGTGCGCATTGGAAACTCCAGTGGTACGATCAAGACGGTGCTTTAATCGGAGCATACTATTCACAATATTCCATCGGAGAAGGGAATGAGGAGTCCATCCCCGGACATGGTATTGCTATAACCGTGAAAAACCATCCGTTTTCCATCCACGACAAGTATTTGGCACTGTATGTAAATAATCACGGCGGGAAGACCTATCAAAACAATGCTTGGTATGCGCAACCGGATCTGATCGGTTCGCAGGTGACATATAATGGAGCTGTCCAATGGTTAGATGGGTTAAACGATGCCGAAACTTCCACACCTGACAACTGGATCCGTGCCGGGCATTACAAATCAACTTGGTCTTGGGAGTGCAATTCTGTGCAATCAAACATGGCCGGGTGCGATTACACAAAATGGCGTACAGAAGACTGCTTCAATCTTTACAACAATAATCTTGGCGGCGGTTCTTACACTAAATCGCGAGGATTTATGGACTATTATGGTCAGTTCGAGCATGTGGCGCAGGGAACGTGGTCTCCATACGTGCTAAGTTCACCATACGACGGGGGACCGAAAGCGAAATATCTTACGGAAGACGTAGCATTCGGTAGCAACGAGCCGACACCCTCCTATTACAGTTTCCAAAATCTCTCCACTTTACTCAATACAGCTGGATACAACCAGACCATGACCAATCTTTATTCCGTGGACATAGTGTTCACCCCCGACACCTCTTTATGGACACGTGCTCTTGTATTGGAATCCGGTTCCGGAACAGCTGAAAGCAATTACAATGTCACCCAGCATTTTAACGGACAAACGTATCAGAACATCCGGCACGAGCCCAAACACTGTCCGTCAGTCGATAAAAACGGTAATCCCGACAACAGCGGCACGACGGGCTTCGGGTGGTTTCCCGGCTATGCCATTAACGTGGAGACCGGCGAACGCCTTAACATCATGTTCGCCGAAAACTCCGAAGACGAATACAACCATGGCAACGACATGATTTTCAACCCCACCAATGTCTATGCTTTCCAAAAAGACAACAATGGCAACTACATTTTGGGCAATAACGGAAAACCTATCCCGATGTCCCAAGAGGAGTACAATATGTTATATTCCAGTTCTGTCTGTAACCACGAAACCTTGGGAGAACCGCTCAATGGTGGCCGGCATTATGTATATGTTTGCGGAAGTTCCGGCAATACGGCGAACACCTATTACCGTTTTTCTGATCGGGAGCGAAACTATAATGACTACGGCCAAACGATTAATGTCACGGGATACGTTCATGGTGGTGCATTCGTAGGGAGCGATGGGATAAGCTACCCTTACTACGAGTGCGGTGTATATGACGAGGGCAAATGGTTGAGGGAAAAGTTCAACACGCTGACCGAACTCAATTACAATGCAACTGCACGTAAGGCGAAGAAAATGCAGGTCTTCAACAACGTAATGTGGACAGGCATCCCGATGCCGGCAGAGGGACAGGAGTCCAACTGGCTGGCCAATGATGCCACCGTCAGCATTCGGGTGAGCAGACCTTATATGTACTATTCATCCGAAGCAGGAAGCGGTCCGGACAATCCCGTGAACGAAAACGCCCCTTTGTTCTCATTCACCACTTCCGATTTGAATATAGCACAAACTCACAATCTTTATGATTTGTCCGAGTATATGGCCAACAATGACAACAGAATCAACATAAACAACATTGATGCTCCGATATCACCCTTTGGAGGAGGATGGTTCTTTGATGGCGATGGCACAATCTCGGATTTACATATAACCGACAATTACGACAAACAGACCCTGTTCGATTATTCGTTCTGGATGGGGGGATTGGATAACAGCAACCAGCTCCATCTGTTCGGGGAACAATATCGTCTGAACGGCTATGACACATGGCCGGGGCCGTTATCTACCGTCAATGCTTCCATTGACGAGGAAACCATGCTACAGTGGAGCCGCACTTTCAAAATCACCCGCCGGGAGGTGCTGGAGTTCATGGCCAATTATCAAAACCCGGACTATGTGATTCCGCAGCATATCCGTGACTGGCCTGCCCACGGTGACACCACCAAGGGGCAAGCTTGGCTGTTGGCTCCTTTCACCGACATGGACGGTGACAACCATTATGACCCAACAAACGGCGACCATCCCGACTTTCCCGGAGACATGGCGCAATTCGTCATCTTCAATGATAACTATGCGCAACACGGCGAGAGCCAAGGAGCACCTATGGGTGTTGAGACTCACGTCATGGTGTATGCTTTTGATGCTCCGGAAGATTCCGTCATGAACAATACGATTTTTTTCAACTACAAGGTTTTCAATCGCTCACAAAACGACTACCACGACACATATATAGGACTGTACTGCGACTGGGATCTGGGGTATGCGTTTGATGACTATGTCGGGGTGGATATCGGGTGGAATTCCGCCTATTGTTATAACGGAACTGAAATAGACGGTAGTGGTCAGTCTTATGCGTGGAGCGAAAACTGGCCGGTGCAAACACTCACCCTCTTGACCGGTCCGTATATGCCAGCCGACAGCTCTGACAATCCTGCATACACGGATGGAGCAGATTGTTCGGCTTTTATCAACAATGGACAGAATGAGTATGCCATCAATGGCACAGCTGGATTTGGTGACGGCATTGTGGACAACGAACGCTATGGCCTGACAGGGTTCACGTACCACAACAACAATAATTCAGTGACAGGGAGTCCCCAGACTGCAGCTGAATACTACAATATGATACATGGTTTTTGGAAGGAGAACACCCATGTGAAGTACGGAGGCAATGGACATCCGTCGAACGGTTCCAGCGATATAGACTGTCGTTTCATGTTCCCAGGTAACAGTGGTTCCTGCGATTATAACACATACGGTGTGCAAATTCCTCAAAATCAACAGTATGACAATGATGGATGGACGGAATCGGCATCGGGGAACACTCCTGACGACCGCAGAGGTCTTGCATCAGTCGGTCCTTTCAATCTTAAAGCTGGTGACATGCAGGAGATTGATTTCTGCATGGTGGCCATTCCGCACTCGTATGCAGTAACGCCAAACGGCATAACGCTTGACAGTTTGTATCGGATAAATCCGCAATACCGCAGCCAACATTTTGTCACGCCCATGATACACAATGTTTATGAAACCATCTGTCAAGGAGACAGTCTGGACTTCTTTGGAACTTACTATGAAAAATCTGGCATATATTCCCATCTTGTTCCCAACACATCTCACTCGAACGAAGTGGCGGACACAATATATTGCCTGCATCTTACCGTCACACCACCATATACAGTTTATGAAGTTTCGGCTTGTGACGGCTTTATTTGGAATGATTCCACCTACACTGTTTCGGGTGATTACTTTCGGTCTTTCACTACCGTAAACGGGTGTGATTCCACCGTGATGCTTCGCCTGACAATCCTCAATACAAACAGTGTGGATAGTGTCACTGTTATATGCAGCGATTATTACTGGCATGGCCAAGCCTACTACGAAACGGGAACATATACGTATGAATACACCAACGAGAACGGGTGCGTATGTACGGATACACTGTACCTCACCGAACTGCCCGCTTATGGAGAAGTTATTACCATCTTTGCCTGCGACAGCTTCACGTTGAACGGTATCACCTACACCGAATCGGGGACTTACACACAATATACAGACTCTATGCTTGTCGTACACATCACCTGGATGTATGGACATTGGGGGTATTACGACGAGACGGATGGTTTTTTCAGTTATTACAGACCGATTGGTTGGAGCGATTTATATTCCAAAGGCATTGATGAATTTGGCAATGAACACTACGCTTATACGGACCAGGATGGTATCGAACATTCATACACACTTGGAGAGGTGATAAACATAAGCAACCTAATGCATAACATTCCTACTTGCAAGGTTATCATGTTAAACCTCACCATCAATCCGTTTGTTGAAACCATTGAAGCCACCGCCTGCGACAGTTACACATGGAATGGGGTTACCTACACTGAGTCGGGAGACTATACGTTGAACTCGGATACGACATTGGCAATCGTGCGGAACCTTTATGTAAGCATAGACAACGGAGGTGAATGGGGTTATGATGATGCGGATGGGAATTTCATATACTTACGGCCAAGCGGTTGGAGTAACTTGAAATTTTATGGTATCGACGGTACGTATTACTACTATTATACCGACCAACATGGTGCTAATCATTTCTATAATCTTGGAGACATTGTCCCGTACACCGACACCGTCCCCGCCTGCAAAACCACCACCCTGCACCTTATCGTCAACGAGTCCAAAAATACAGAAACCACAGCTGGAAGCTGCGACTCCTACACATGGAACGACAGCACCTACACCGCCTCCGGCGACTACACGCAGACCTTCACCGCCGCCAACGGCTGCGACTCTGTCGTCACCCTCCACCTGACCATCCACCCCTCGGTGGCTGAGCTTGTCGAAGCCACCGCCTGCGACTCCTACACGTGGAACGGCAGCACCTACACCGCCTCAGGCGACTATACCCAAACCTTCGAGACCGCCAACGGCTGCGACAGTGTCGTCACCCTGCACCTGACCATCCTGCCGACCTACAACACCCCGCTCACGCACAGTATGTGTCAAGGCGAGAGCTACAACTTCCACGGGCAGAACATCACGGCGGCGGGCACTTACACGCACACGCTACAGACGGTTGACGGATGTGACAGCGTGCTGACGTTGGTTGTAACGCTGGAAGCGTTACCTCCTACGGGCATCACCGGCAACACGACTATCTGCGAAGGCCAAACCACCACCCTCACGGCTACGGGCGGCACCTCCTACGCTTGGAGCAACGGCAGCACGAACGGCAGTGTCACCGTGAGCCAGAGCGGGATCTATACCGTGACCGCCACCAATGCAGAGGGCTGCTCCGCCACGGCTTCCGCCACCGTCACGGTGAACCCACTGCCGAATGTCAACATCAGCGGCAACAGCAGCTTCTGCCAGGGCGATAACGTCACGCTTACGGCCACGGGGGCGAGCACGTATACGTGGAGCAACACTTCCACCAACGCGGCGATAACCGTCGGCAGCGCGGGCAACTACACCGTCACGGGCACGGATGCCAACGGCTGTAGCAACACCGCCACGAAGACGGTCTCCATGAACCCGACCTACAACACTCCGCTCACGCACAGTATGTGTGAGGGCGAGAGCTACAACTTCCACGGGCAGAACATCACGGCGGCGGGCACTTACACGCACACGCTACAGACAGTTGACGGCTGCGACAGCGTGCTGACGCTGGTTGTAACGCTGGAAGCGTTACCTCCTGCGGCCATCTCCGGCAACACCACCCTCTGTCAAGGCCAAGCCACCACCCTCACGGCTACGGGCGGCACCTCCTACGCCTGGAGCAACGGCAGCGCAAACGGCAGTGTCACCGTGAGCCAGAGCGGAATCTATACCGTGACCGCCACCAACGCGGAGGGCTGCTCCGCCACGGCGAATGTCACCGTGACGGTGAACCCGCTGCCGACGGTCGTTGTCGGCGGCAACACCACGATTTGCGAGGGCGGCAGCACCACCTTAACCGCTTCCGGCGCGGACAGCTACAGCTGGTCCACGGGCAATAATACAGCATCAGTCAGCATCAGTGCGTTCGGCGTTTACACCGTCACCGGCACCTCCACGGAAGGCTGTAGCAATACGGCCAACGTCACGGTGCTCGTGTCGCAGGCCCCGCAAATCACCATCTCAGGCGAAACGGACCTCTGCGCGGGAGAAAGCACGACCCTCACGGCCAACGGCGGCGAAACCTACCTCTGGAGCAACGGCAGCACGGACAACACGCTCATCGTTAACACGACAGGCACTTGGCAAGTCATCGGCTACAACGCGGCAGGGTGCTCCTCGATGGCTTCTGCCACCGTCAGCGTGTGGCAGCCCGCCGCCTCCGAGTTCACCGTCTCCTGCCCCGACTCCTGCTACACCTGGAACGGCACCGAATACTGCGCCTCCGGCGACTACACCCAGACCCTCCAGACCGTCCACGGCTGCGACTCGGTGGTGACCCTCCACCTG
>JAEEKL010000064.1 GCA_016282395.1 Bacteroidales bacterium | reverse complement strand
TCAATGGTGCAGCCGGTTTCGGCATTGGGGTAGGCTTCGCGGATGATGGAGAAGATAGAGGGGAAGATGCCGTGCGCATTTTCATACGCGAAGGGGAGGTCGTGTTGCTCGGAGTCCCACGTGGTAAAGCCATGCGTTTCGGGGCCCACGCCCATGAACATCGAGGCCCAGTTGACGCCCGAAGACGACGGCAGCACCGAGCGCTTATGCAGTGTTACGCTTCCCCCTTGCATCAGCATGCGGATATTCGGGATATCGTGCGCCTTGTCCAAGTCGTGCGCCGCCCAGCCGTCCAGTCCGATGAGCACCACGTGTTTCGCGCGGGGCTGCGCCTGCGCCGACATCGCAAAAACAAAGAAGATCAGCAAAATAGAACAAGCCCGCCGACACAGTTCCGAAATGCCAATGCGGACGGATTTTTCAGAATGCACTTTTCTCATATTGGATTTTTAAGGGAGTGCAAACTTACATAAAAAAGTTGAATTTCAGGCCAGAGGCAAAAAGTAGGAAGCAACCTCCGTCACTTCCTACTTTTAACTTTTAACTCTCAACTTTTAATTTTATGCCTCAATCATTGCGGAAGAGCTAAACCCATTGCTTAACTGTTCCCTATGGGATATATAGCCCAGCTGATTGGAGACAATGCTGGTTCCGCCAATCCGAGCTTTTATGTTACGATGTGAGTGTCCGTATATCCAGAAGTCAATGCCGCTGTCTGCAATAAAGTCGCCAAGTTCCACGGTGAACGCGCCGTTGATCATACTGTTCCGAAATTCTTCAGCCGTGCATTGTTGCGTGGGTACGTGATGGGTGAGTACAATTTCTTGCAGCCGTTCGTTATTGGTTTTCGACATAGTGGTTGATGTGTTTGGTGAGTTCTTCTATGGCGATCTCTCTTTCCCGAGCGCGGCCAAGGCGGAGCGTGTCCGCAATCACCAACAGTTGGTAAAGTTCCTCATCTTGCAAAACGGCTCCTGGGACGGAAGGATATAGGGGTTCTATTTTTTGTCCCCTGGCATTTCCTTTCGTATAATGCCATACATAACTCTCACTGCTGTTTGAGATTTGCTCCTTCATGGGTGAGGCACTGATGTAGGCAGGCACGCCGCGAACGACTCGTCCAGTGACGACGGGAAAGACATACTGCAGACCGTGAATCAGGAACTCCTGCAAAGCCATTGTGTTGACACGCTTTTTATTGCGGTCAACAAGTTGGACATTCCGGCAGCGCTCCAAACTTTCGCTCACACTGGAGACGCTCATCCCTAACGATTCCGCCAGTTTCCGACAAGACATATTTTGCCCTGAATCAGTCATTTTCTTTAGTAAAATTATAATATCTTGAGGTTTCATCATAGTATATATCAATTACTTATATTCAATTGTTCGCTGTTCGCGATTCTCGAACATTCGCTGCGCAAAAATACAAAAAAAATTAAATGCTATCTTAAATCTTGAACTTTTCTGCTAAGTGATATGGAAAAATGACTTTTTGAAAATCAACTACGAATTACGCAGATTACGCGAATTATTCATGGGCGCCATCCCTACCCAACAATTCAACAAATCAACACTTCAACAAAAAAGTAGGAAGCAACCATCCGTCACTTCCTACTTGGAAAAAAACTTTCAATTATCTGTTTTCAGTTCTCAACTCTCAAAACTCATACCCGAGCTTGAACATGATGCCGTTGCTGAAATTAGACTCTTTACGGTAATGGACATCCACCATTCTTCCGATATAGTTGGCACTCAATATGAAAGCGTGGCGATTCCCTCCCACTCGCATTCCGATGCCTGCATCAAAAAAGAAAAGATTCTTGAGGAAAGCAAAGCCGATGTCCGCATTCCAGAAGGGCACACACTTCCGTTCTTTCTGGCTCAAAATATTCCCACGGACATTCAGGAACAGCGGCAGGGTGGCCCCTTGGAGCTTATAGGGGAATTCATATCTATTTAAAAACTCCTCATCGTACTTGGTGGCAGTGACACCAAAACCGACACCCAGCCGTGCATATTCGGAGAAGCGGTAGCCGTTGGTGAAAGAGATTCCGAACAATCCCTCATACGCCTGCGGGCGGAAGAAAACAGCGCCCGCATGACCCTCCACAGCGCACCACCAGCCATTGTTCTTGGGCTGTTTCGGATTGGAGACATTCTGTGCATACGAAAGCACCACGAAAAAGGTACAGCAAATCAAGATAAGGGTTCGTTTCATATTCTTTAATGTTTTTAGAAATTAGGCGGCAAAGATACATTTTTTTAAAACAACCACGAATTGCGCAGATTACGCGAATTATTTCCCGCAGACAGCGCAGAAATTCGCAGATTTTTTCCTGCAAAGCTCAGCCTATTCTGCTAAAGAAAAAGTAGGAAGCAACAAACTCCCTGTCACTTCCTACTGTTAATTACTGCTAGGACCTTATCCCCTCACTACATAAGATTACCGAAGAGGCAATGTAAGAAGTGGCTATTTTGTACCAGCCCAAGTATTCACGAATTTGACTTTGAAATCGGGATATGATGACACATATTCAATTGAGAAATCATACCATGATGTGTTTTCATCCACAAACTTCCATTCCCCACAAGAATCGGCCCATTCTGTAACAACTTTCACATCAAGATCTTGCCACGTGTCAACTACTTGCACTTTGAAATCTGCGCCACTACTTACTACTTTCACTTTCCCGTATAACCTTTTGCCTTCACAAGTACAATCTTCTTTATTGAAGGAAGGATTCCGATAAGAATTGCCTGCGATAAGCAGACTGTCGGGTTCGATAGCGTAAGCAGATACCATAGCAGACATCACAAACAAAACAGATAGTATTTTTTTTCATAATATAATTCAGTATTACTATTATTCAGGCCATTCTAGTGGTTTATCAACATGAAATGAAAAGATTGGACGTCCTGATTGATATATGGGAATATCCACTTTAATGTCTTTGGCCTTTTTGCTTTTCTCAATAAAATCTTTTGCATTTTTTAGGAAAATGGTTTTTGAACTGCCATCAGCTGCATCATTAAAATAGTATTTTTTTGCCGCTGTGCTATCAAATCTAACAGTAACATAATTATTGCCACTGTATTCAGAACCATATATTTGCCCTTCATCAATTTTTACAAGCACATCATAACCATATTTTTTCATATAACGAACTGTAATCGAAGCGTATGTGTTTCCTTCATAAGGGAAATCTTGATTAATGTAGTTGTCGCTTCTTATAGATGCCCAAATGTTTTTTGAGTCAGTCATTTCATCCGTTTCAATCCTAAAATTCCAAAGAATGGAATCTTTTGAGATGTCTTCGATATTTCCAGATATTTTCGCTGACTGCTCATTCGTACCATCATTAGTTAACTGTTCATTAGTACTATCATTATTTGATGAATTATTACCAGCGATTACAATAAGAATAATTCCCAAAAAGATTGCGGCAGATATAATAGACAAGACTACACATCCTTTCTTTTTCTTTTTGGGTTCTTTTTCTAATAATTTCTCTTCCATTTTCTTTTTCCCATGTTATATCCCATTTGGGACATCGGTTTTTATACTAAACGATGATTGAAGGGAGGCCATGTATTCGGGAAGTTTTGCACACAAAAAAAAGCGTGGCACCTTTGTCGCTTTCATTGGATTCCTTGAGGTCTTGGACAACCTGACATTCCCAATTACAACGAGTAAAGCCCACGCCTATTGGCGGGAGCGCCGTTGCTTTACTCTGGGAATGTCCTAATTGAAAGTGTCCAAGTTTCAAGGGATCCAGTGTATAAGCTACTTCGCTTTTTCCTATTCTATGGTGTGCATAAACGAATTATGCGGTTTTATTCATAGGCATTCGGTTTGGTGAATAATTTTGTATGTAATTAACTTTTACTTCTCTCTAAAAACTCCGCAGGAGTCATCACAGGAATGTCGAAATCAGAAAACCCTTTCTTGTCGCGGGTGATGATTACATCGGGCTGGTATGGCAGGGCGGAATAATATTGCACGGTGTCCTCGAAATCAACTTCCTTATGTTGAATAGCATTGATTAGGGTCTCTTCACCAATATATGTAATGTCTAAAACATCACACAACCATTTTATTTTTAGCAACATAACATCCTGTGAATAGGCCTTTTTCAAAATATAAGCACAATTCACAAGCGTTAATGCAGAGGTGATTAAATTGACTTTCCTTTTTCGCAGCATTTCAAAAATACAGGCCGCATCTTGATAGAATGGCTCCCTTTCTCCGAGAAAATCAACAATTACATTGGTGTCTAAAAATGCTTTCATTTCGCCCATTCCTCCCACATATTATCCAATTCCTTATCCACATCGAAACCCTCGGGAAGCGGGCCACAACTCATCGCAAGTAATTCCGGAGATGGCTTGAAATCCGCATCAATATGCGGGAAAACCAGCTCTTTTTTTGTTTTTTTCTCTTTCTTTTCCAATAACTTGTCCGCAAGCCAATGTCTGTCTTCCGATGACAGCGAAAGTCCCTGTAAATATGACCACAGGTTGCTCATTGCAGCGGACGCTTTGTAAGAGGATGTATTTTTCATGGTTTTCTATTTTTCAATCGGCAAAGATACAACTTTTCTGAAAATCAACACTTCAACAAAAAAAGTAGGAAGCAACTTCCAGCTACTTCCTACTTTTAACTTTTAACTTTTAACTCTCAACTTTTAACTTCTTCTCCAGCACGCAGACCAGATTTCTGTCGCCGAAGGCATCTGGATAATTCATTTTGATCTCAATACTTCAATACATCCTTGATGGAATAGATTTTGCTCATCGCATCAAAAGAGAAATACTGGTCATCCATGATCATGTAATTCTCCCGTTGGGGAAGGCTCAACTTCTTGATTTCAGGGAACATGGAAACAGGAACCAGCACCACACGACCGTCTGTCAGGTAAACAGCCATCATGCCACGCTTCAATCCAAAATCCAACTTCTTGATTCCCAAATTAGTATCTTTATACTTACACATAGATGCTATTTTATCTTTTTTATCCTAATCTTTTTTCCTTCAAAAACATCATCCATCTTTCGATTCAACGTTTCCCAGTTTTCATCTATAGCTCGGATGATTATTTCCTCTTCCGCTGAACTCAATTCAGACCACGCAATTTCAATATCCTTTTGTCCCTCCTTCTCAATCCATATTTTCGCTACCGTATCCCCTCTATGGGAACGCTTGCTGCCTTTACGTACAACATGAATATGCCTTCGATTCTCAAAAGTATCAGCTGGGAATACAGAGAGGATGAATCCGAGTATCAATGCGAGTTTGCCCATGAGTTATTTTGAGTTAGTTTTAGGCTGCAAAGATACAACTTTTCTATAAATCCTCACTTCAACAAAAAAAGTAGGAAGCAACTTCCGGCTACTTCCTACTTTGAACTTTGAACTTTTAACTCTCAACTTTTAACTACTTCTCCAGCACGCAGACCAGATTTCTGTCGCCGAAGGCATCATCGATCTTGCTGACGGTCGGCCAGTACTTGTCGGCGACGGGCATCGGGAAGGCAGCCTGCTGGCGGGTGTACGGACGATCCCACGTGTCGGCGCAGACCACACCCATCGTGTGCGGGGCGCGCTTGATGACGTTGTTCACGCGGTCGGCCTTGCCCTCTTCGATGTCGCGGATCTCCTGACGGATGGAGAGCATGGCGTCGCAGAAACGGTCAAGCTCGCTCAGCGGCTCGCTCTCAGTGGGCTCCACCATCAATGTGCCGTGTACAGGGAACGCCACGGTGGGAGCGTGGAAACCGTAGTCCATCAAACGCTTGGCGATGTCGCCCACCTGCACGCCGCAGCTCTTCTCGAACTCGTTGCAGTCGTAAATCATATAGTTAGCGCACCTGCCGTTCTTGCTGGTAGTGAGAACATTATAT
>JAEEKL010000063.1 GCA_016282395.1 Bacteroidales bacterium | reverse complement strand
GTTGGTGATCAGGAATGTGACGAATATCACCGTGGCGATGGTGCTGCGTACGAGCATATTGCCGTGCCGCCAGATTTTGTACGACAGGATGCCGATGCCGTTCAAGCCGCCCCAGATCATGAAGTTCCACGAGGCACCATGCCACAAACCGCCTAATAACATGGTATTCATCATGTTGAGGTTAGTGCTGATCTTCAGCCGCGCCTTCTTGCTCACTAATGAAGCTACAAGCAGTGCCAACGCGATGCCGCCGATAATGCAGGTGATCACCACGCTCTTGGTAAGCAGGATGATGACCGCCGCGATGAGCGAGATGCAGAGGTAGGTGCCGAACGTGGCGTTGCGGTTGCCGCCGAGCGGGATGTAGAGGTAGTCCTTCAGCCAGTTGGAGAGGGAAATGTGCCACCGCTTCCAGAAATTGCCCGGGTTGGTGGCTTTGTATGGCGAGTTGAAGTTCTTGGGCAGGTAGAAGCCCATCAGCATGGCCACGCCGATAGCAATGTCGGTGTAGCCCGAGAAGTCGGCATAGACCTGCAACGAATAGACGAACAGCGCCGACAGGTTCTCAAACGCGGTGAACAGCGACGGATTGTTGAAGACTCTATCCACGAAGTTGACCGCGAGGTAGTCGCTCATAATCAGCTTCTTGGCCAACCCGTTGAGAATCCAGAAGACGGCGATGCCGAACTGCCGGCGGGTGAGGAAGAACTTCTTGTAGAGTTGCGGCACGAACTGGTCGGCACGCACAATCGGACCTGCGACCAACTGCGGGAAAAACGATACGTAGAACCCGAAGTCGAGGATGTTGGAGACGTGCGTAATCTTCCGCTTATAAACATCTACCAAGTAGCTGATATTCTGGAAAGTATAGAATGAAATACCGACGGGAAGCAAGATTTTAGAGGCATCGAAATAGTTGGTGCCCGTCCAATTGTTTGTCCATTGCGCCAGCCAGTTGATGACCTCGTGCTCGCTGCCAACGATGGTGTTGTAAGCGTCGGTGCAGAAGTAGGCGTACTTGAAGTAGAAGAGTATCAGCAAGTTAATAACCACACCTGAAATCATGAACGTCTTGCGCCAGCCGTTTCGCTGCGACTTGTCCATGAAAACACCGAGGAAGTAGTCCAAGAAGGTGTCAAACAGCAAGATGAGGACGAAGAGGCCAGAGGTTTTGTAGTAGAAAAGTAAACTGACGAAGAAGAGGAACGTATTGCGTAACAACCGTTTGCGATGGAATAGCGCGAAGAAGGCGAACACGATGGCGAAGAATGCCCAGAAGTTGAACTGGGTGAACAACAGCGGCTGCGTCTCACCGAACGAGAACAGGTTGATCAGAAACTGCGAAACGTTCTCCCAGGTCATTGCTGTAATGTTTTAAGGGGTTGGACAAAAGCGTGCCAAAAGAGGTCGCCGATGAGGTTGTAGCCATTGACGGTGAAGTGGACGCGGTCTTTCTGAGCCAATCCTTTGGCCTGCCATTTGGCCATGGATCCGAGCCCGCCCATCACCTCGAACTGGTCCCAGCGGGCACCGCCCGTAAGGTTCGCTAACCGGTGCATGACGTCGCTCACCTCAGGACCGGTCTTATTCACGGTGTAACGTCCCTTCCTGCCTTTCTTCCAAGTGTCATTGTTCGACAGGAAGATGAACGCACAGTCGGGATTGGCCTCGCGAATGCGGGCGATCAGCTGCAAGTAATTATTCTTGAAGACCGTGGAGTCGAAATCGTTGCCGAAAGCGTCGTTCACGCCGATGCCGAAAATCACCAAATCGGGCGGGAAGGCCTTGAGGTCGCGGACGAAGTTCTTGCACCGCAGGTATGATAGCACCGCAGCACCGTTAACCCCTATGGATGTGAAGGTTACGCCCGGTTTTCCGTTTTTCAACCACAATCCGTTGACGAAGAAGGTGTCTGCCGCACCACAGGGGAAGTAGAAAGTGAACTCCTGCAGGGGACGACCAGGATAAAAATAGTAACGCTCGTTTTCTAGGTCGGCTTCGTCAGGGAAACGCCATATCGTATCGTATTTCAACACGGGATCGATGTAGTGACCGTTGGAGCGGCCGAAGAGCACAAGCGTGTCGGTGGCGAAGTCATAATCCGGCTCGTTCATCGTGAATTTGATGGACTGCACCGACTGCGTGCAATAGACGGAAATCCCCGACATTCCGAGCGGTGACGGGTACTGCTGATAGACGTTACGGATTAGCGAGAAAACATCGGAGCGGGTGATTTTGTAGTCGCGGGGGTTGTTGCAGGCGTTTGCCGCCGAGTATGGGAAAATTAGCCCGCGGTCGGCTGGTTCGCCACCATATTCGGCCAAGACATGCTTGCGGATGCGGTGAGACATGGTGCCCGCCTGCACGTGCGAGCCGCCGATGTGCATAATGTGGACGTTGCCCTTGCGAGTACGGTTCACACGTCCCCACTTCTCGTAGAAACGCACCAATGTCATGCTGTCCCTGCCCCAGCAAAGCGTGTCGTCGTTGAAACGTATGAAGGAGAATGTGGAGTCGTAGGACGAAAACAACTCGGGGAGCACCCACACAGCGGAGGTGTCGGCCTCCATCACCAGCGCAACGCTGTCAGCGGTCTCGTCGGTCTGCGCAAAAACATTCAACGCACAGAGTGTCAATATGATGCAGATTAGTTTTCGGCGGCCTCCCATAAATTGTCGAATTGTTCGGAACCCATCTTGCGGCGGGTGGTGTAGAGTTCATACATCGTGGCAAAATTCTCGGACAGGGTCTTGCCCACGTAGTTCGCGCCGGCGGGGGTGAAATGCACATAGTCGGGACCGGCCCAGCCTTTCTTCACCCAAGCTATCATAGCGTTTCGGCCGCCCATCACCTCATACAAGTCCCAGTAAGCCACGTGGTTGCGCAGACACATATTGCGTAGGCTGTCAACCATCGCAGGCAGGAACTTATATGTCTGCAGCGAGCCGCTGTAGGAGTGGCTCATGTCAGACGGCCCAATGAAAAGCAGGGTGGCATTTGGACAAACACTCTTGATGCGACGTATCTGCTTCTGCATCAGAGCGCAATAGTCATTGATGGACTTGGTGCTAAAAGTTGAAGGCATCTGATTGCCGCCGAATTGCAGGATAATCAGCCCCACGTTCGAATTCTGGTAGCATTTGCGCAAAATGGAGTCGGTGACGAGGGTGAACTGGTTGCCAGAAGAGCTGCGCAGCGGGATGTTATCGACGCTCACGCCCGGACCGTTGTCAATCATGATGCCGTAGATGTCGGCAGTGCCTTGCATGTTGAGGCGCAAAGAAGCGGTGGTCGAGTCTGTCTGCCAGCGCATAGCGTGGATGCCCGCGCCCTCGCTCGTGCAGGTGGAATCGAAGCCGTGTTTCCGGTCGGTGAGGGTGGCGCGGAACTTGCCGTCGTGGTCATTGTAGAGCATCGTGACGCGGGAGAACCGTTTCACGCGACTGTCGGTGCGCTTGTTGGTGGTGGCATTCGCGATGAAGGTGCCGCTGCCAGTAAGACGGTAGCATTTCAACATCAGTCCGTAATTGCCACGCGCCCGTGCTCCGTCGCCGTAGGTCGAATAGAGGGTGAACGCGCCGCTGGCCGACTGGCTCACCGCGTAGGACGCAACGGTCTGGATGGCAGGCACCAAGCCTGGGCCGCCGCCGCCGAACTTCGACTGCATCCATGTGCGGAGGTTGCCGGAGATGCGGTCCATTTCAATCTGCGAATCGCCATAGTGGAGCACGCGCACCACCTCATCCTTGGATCTTGCCGAAGCTGCTTTCGCAAAGAATTTGTCGAAATAGGTGACATCGCCATCGGGAAGGTAAAAATGTCCTTCCGAAGCAAGAGTGGTCTTGAAATGTTCAAGCGTATCGAGTTGCTCCTCAACACGTTTCTGCTTGATAGAGTCTTCCTTGGCAATTTCCGCGATAATGGCCTCGCGCTTCTTGCGGTTGAAGAGTGTGGGTTTAGGGATGCGTTTGTCACGAGAAAGACTGTCACCGGGCAAATCAGGCAGGTCTGCATCAGGGTCCGCCAGCACTTTTTCGATGGAAGGGAAGTTAACGGTGTGTTTGGCAAGCGTAAT
>JAEEKL010000062.1 GCA_016282395.1 Bacteroidales bacterium | reverse complement strand
TTACGGCGATTTCAAATTGACAGCCGGTTATGGTCGGAATTTTGGTGACCGCTTTGCCATGACAGCGCGGATCTTTTATCTGATGGCGCACGCCCGAGGGTATCCTCCTCGGCATTCTCTTTGTGCGGATTTTGCTTTCGCTTGTAAAGTTTCGCCGAAATTGCTGCTCGACGCATCAGTGTATAACCCGTTCCTCCTGCATTACGGGGTTACGGGTCAGGAGGCGATGCCCTTGGAATTTGTAGTCGGGTGTACATATATGCCTCTTCGCAAACTGTTGCTCTCACTCACGATGTTAAAGTCGCTGCCGGGCGCATGGGAAGTGACAGGACGGTTCATGACTCATCCTATCGCACCCCTTCTGCTCGCTGCCGACTGCTCCAACAACCATTTGGGCGTTTACATCGGATTGCTCTACAAAAAGTTCCTTGTTTCAGTGCAAGCCAAATGGTATTATCGGATTTCAGTTTCCCCTGAAATTGGAGGAGGATGGTTTGATGCGCCTAAACGTTGACTATAACTACGACTATAACTATGACTATGGTTTTAACTGATCACTGATCACTGTTCACTGATCACTAATCACAAAAAACAAACATGAAGAACAAGATAATATTATGGAGTATGATGGGGGTGGCTGTACTCATTCCGACAGATGGATTCGCCCAGCAGGATTCCATTCGGCTGATGGAGAGCACCGTCGAAAGTTGGATGCTTCAAATGGACGATTTGGAAAACGAAGAGAATGTCAGCGAGGAGACGCTTGAACTTATGGATGAGCTTCAGAAAGACTTGCGACCCAACTTGAACGATTTGAGCTACGAGGTGGCGATAACACGACTACAGTTGTCTGATTACCAATACTATCAATTACAGCTGTATATTGAAAACTATGGCCAGTTGTATAGTATTTACGAACTGGCTGCTATTGATGGCTTCACGGATGATGATATGCGTAGGTTGTTTGATATGGTGGTCATTTTGCCGCCGCCGAAACTGCGTCCGTCTTTCCGACAGCTGATGAAAAGCAGCAAAAGTGTGCTTTGGCTGCGTTATGGACAAGTGGTGGAGCGGCAGGCAGGGTATGACACCTCGCGGGCTAATCACTATGACGGGTCACCCGCGCACCTGCAGTTCCGCTATGACTTCAACATTCGGCAGCATTTCGGATTCCGTATCGCCGGGGAGAAGGATGCCGGAGAAGCGTTCTTCCGAGGTGAACAGAAACAAGGCTTCGACCACTATTCGGGATCGCTGTATGTAAAGAACATCCGTTGGCTGAAGAGTGCCGTGGTTGGGGATTACCGGTTGAATTTCGGGCAAGGGCTGGTGCTGGGCTCCTCCATGATGACAGGAAAGGGTGGGGGAGTGTCGGCGATACGGCGGTTCAGTGAAGGTATTCGTCCTGTGGCAACCACCAACGAAAGTGAGTTTTTCCGAGGAGGGGCATTCTCTTTGGGGAATACGCATTGGTCAGGGAGTGGTTTTGCCGGAGCAGTGACGGAGTCTAACCATACTGCATTTGGGGGCGCGCTCTCCTACCGACAGGCACGGTTCTCGTTCGGTGGACAGTTTGCTTGTTTCGGGGAATTTGCAGACTCGGCAACAAGCAAAGAGAAGTGGCAGTCGTTATTCCAACCTTGCCAGTGGAATGCGAGCCTATCGTATCAAGCATTGGCAGGCAAAGCACTGTTCTTCGGAGAGGTGGCTCTCAATGAAAAGGGGAAACCTGCCTTGTTGCAGGCCGCACTCTTCCCCGTCACCCCAGTGTTTCAGGTAGCCGCGTTGACGCGATATTACGCCACGGGCTACCAGTCACCCATGGGCAGCGGGTTCCGAGCGGCTTCGGGAGACGGTGGCGAGTTCGGTTTCTATCTCACAGGGCATCTCGTCCTTTCCAGAAAGATGGAGGCGGATCTGTTCTGCGACTACTATCGGCTGAAATGGCTGACTTATCGGACAGACGCGCCCGTGCAGGGAACGGATGCCGGACTCCTCCTGACGTGCCATCTCACCCGAAAAAGCACGCTGTGCCTCCGATACCAATGGCGAAGAAGGCCGAAAAACGAGAGCGAAGACCTGTATATGCATCGCCTTGCGGAGCAGTGCCGACATAGATTACGAGTGCAATGGTCGAATGCACCGTGGCCGTTTCTGAACACTAAAACGGAAATCAGCATGGTGTTCAACAAGGGTTCGGATCAGAAACGTTGGAACAAAGGGATTCTGATGTATCAAGACTTGGCTTTCAGCTTTCGGAAACCGCAGCTCAGTCTTCATTTCCGAGTGGCCTATTTTGATACGGACAGTTACGAAGAGCGTCTGTACGCTTACGAAAACGATGTCTATTATGCGTTTACCATCGGTTCGTATTATTATCAGGGAGTGCGGGCGTATCTGATGCTGCGGTATAAAATTCAGAACTTTAGCGTATGGCTCAGAGTGTCGCGAACGCACTATCTGGACAGACACGACATCAGCAGCGGCTTGAGCTATATTGACAAACCACACAAAACGGAAATAAAGGTGCAGGGGATGTACCGGTTTTGAGGATGAGTGGATAAGAGAATGAGAAGATGTGGAAATATAGGAGGGATTAGAGGATGAGGTCTTTGACGGAGTCGTGGATGTCGAGCACTTGGGCGATGCCAAGCAGTACTTTGTCGATTTTGTCTTTGACAAATTCTTCGGACTGGATGAGGTGAAGGTTGGGGTGCTTTTCCCACGCTTTGATGAGGTTGTCATCGACTTGGATGGCTTCCGCGAGGGTTTCCTCCATACGTGCGGAGTTGTTGCTGAGGGTGTAGCTGTTCGGGGCGCCTTTCGCACTGGTGCAGAGGTGGAAGACTGCCTTGTAACGGTTCAGCAACTCCTCTTCAGTATGACCGATTTCGCGAAGCAGCCGTTGCCAGTCTTCGGGTGTCATATAGGCCGAAAGGTCCATGGCGCCGCGGTCGTTGATGATGAGTGCCGGCTTGCCTGTAGCCTCGGCGATACAGTAGAAATCCTCTTCCATTTCCAAAAGGAACCGCATCATGTTCTTGTGAATCTCGAAATAGAGGTTCTTGTCCTGGGTGAGGAATTCCGCCCCCGCCTTGATGAACAGCGTGGCCGCTTCTGGCAATGTGAACACGGCGTATCCCAATTTGGAGAAAAACTCCTCAATACGCTCATTAGTAGTGGTTTTGCCGGCACACGGACCGCCGGTGAGCACGATTTTGGTAATCATAACGGCAATCAATTGAAAAGCGCGGCAAAAATAGCATTTTTTGCCGTTTCTGCCGCAGAAAAAAGTCTTCGAGAATCTTCAAGTTCTGCGGGAAACTAGTTCGCTTCTTCGGATTTGGTGTCGGCATCGTCTTGCATGTCTTGCGCATGAGCAGGTTGACACGGCAAAAGTGAAGAACCCGAAAACGGAACAAATCCGATCACTTGATGTTATAAAGCAGGAAAACAAACGACTGTTCAAATCAAAAGAAGGAATTAGGCGACAATTCCTATTCTAACTATTGGGAGCAAACATACAGGCATAAAAAATCGGGTAATAACAGCCCCCTGCATCACAAATAATGTAACGCTTATTAGCCAAGTCGGTAAATTTCCTTATTACAAGAACGTATGGGTCAAAATTGTTAGAAATATGAGGTATAGATGTCCTATGGCAGATCTCTACCTTCAATACTTCGGTTCCACCCCCATATTGAAGAATATGAACGAAAAGATGTCGGTTACTTCGTCGATGGTCTTGTCGAGGGGTTTGCCGCCGCCATGGCCTGCGTTACTCTCGATGCGGATGAGGTGCGGCTTGTCGCCGATATCGCTATTCTGCAATGCAGCAGCGTATTTGAATGAGTGCGCGGGCACCACACGGTCGTCGTGGTCGGCAGTGGTCACCAGGATGGCCGGGTACTCTTTGCCGTTCTGGATGGAGTGCAGCGGGGAGTATTTGTAGAGGTACTCGAACATTTCCTTGCTGTCCTCGCTCGTGCCGTAATCTACCGCCCAGTAGCGGCCGATAGTGAACTTGTGGTAACGCAGCATGTCCATGACACCCACCTGCGGGATGGCAACTGCGAAAAGGTCGGGACGCTGGTTCACGACCGCACCGACCAGCAGACCGCCGTTGGAGCCGCCCTGCAGGGCCAACTTCTCCTTGCACGTATATTTCTGGTTGATGAGGTATTCCGCCGCCGCGATGCAGTCGTCGAACACGTTCTGCTTCTTCATTTTCGTGCCAGCCTCGTGCCACTCCTTGCCATATTCGCCACCGCCGCGCAGGTTCACGATAGCCAGCACGCCGCCCTGTTCCAGCCAGGCGACCCGCGTCGCGCTGAAGCTCGGGGTGAGCGAGATGTTGAAGCCGCCGTACCCGTAGAGCAGCGTCGGATTGTTGCCGTCCATCTTGATGCCCTTCTTGTGGGTGATGAACATCGGGACCTTGGTGCCGTCCTTCGAGGTGAAGAACTTCTGTTCGGTCACGTACTCGTCGGAGTTGAACTTGATCTCGGACTTCTTGTAGAGCGTGGATTTGTTGTTGGTGACGTCATAGCGGTAGATGGACGCCGGGGTGATGTAGGAGGTCACCGTGTAGAAAGTTTCCGTATCTTCGGCTTCTCCGCTGAAACCGCCGATGGTGCCAATCATGTCGTTGTCGAGGTTGCCGAGGAATTTGCCGCTCTCGTCGAAAATCTTCACGAGCGAACGGGCGTCCTTGGTGTAGTTGGCAATCAGCCGGTGGCCGACATGGCTCACACCCGTGAGCACTTCCCCCTTGGTGGCGGGGATGACGTCCGTCCACCCCATCGTGTTGAGACTGCCGATCGGGATGCTGATGACTTGGTACTCCGGGGCGTTGTGGTTGGTCATCACGAGGAAGTGTCCGTCAATCTCGTCAATGACGGCGTAGTCGTCCGTGAAGTCGGTCACGGCTTTGATGAACTGCGCTTTCGGATCGTTCAAATCTTTGTAATACAGCGAATTGCCGGATGTGGACTCGCTGCCGTAAATCACTAAGTAGCGTTTGTTGACCACCTCGGCGGAGAAGCTGAGGTTCGGGTTGGTGCGGTCTTCGTAGGCTAACTTGTCCTCTTTCTGGTCAGTGCCGACTTTGTGGTAATAGAGCTTGCCGTTCTCGTTCACGCCGGAGAGCTCGTTCTTGGGTTCTGGAAAGCGGCTGTAGAAGAAGCCGTCGTCTTTCCATGCGATGCCGGAGAACTTCACCCACACGAGGTGATCGTCCAGATCTTTGCCCGTCGCGATGTCCTTGACGTAAATTTCCTGCCAATCGCTGCCGTTGCGGGAGATTGCGTAGCCGAGATACTTTCCGTCGTCGGAGATGTTGAGCGTGGAGAGCGCTACGGTTCCGTCGTCAGAGAGTTTGTTAGGGTCAAGCAGCTCCACGGCCTCGCCATCAAGAGAGTTCTTGTAGTAGAGGACGCTCTGGTTCTGCAGACCGTCGTTGTGGTAGAAGAAGTAGCGGTCGCCCTTCTTCCACGGCGCGCCCTCCTTGGGGTAGTTCAGCAGGTCTTTCAAGTGCTGCTTCATCTTATCGCGGTAGGGGATCTGCGCCAAGAACTTGTTGGTCACCTCGTTCTGCGCCTTCACCCAGTTGTTAGTCTCCTCGGAATAATCGTCCTCTAACCAGCGGTAAGGGTCAGGCACGGCCACACCGAAGTAGTGATCGACGGAGTCACACTTCTTGGTCTCGGGATAGTCCACCTTCGGAATCTGGTTGTTCTTCTTATTACAGGCTGCAAACATAATAATGACGCTTAATGCTAAAATGCTGATTGTTAGTTTTTTCATTGATATGAATGTTTGATTTTTTCAGTTGGCAAAGATACACTTTTCGTTTAGTCAGCATAAAGAACTCTTCGGACTGTAGGGGTTGGCATTTCGTATGCGGGGTTCATGGCACGGGAGAAAGGATGCATGGAGGGGATCGGATAGTTTGTTGCGAAACATCATTATTTCAATTATGCGATGAATCTGAAAAAATTGTAGGTTTGCGGCCGATTTTAATTGGATTGAAACAATGACCAGGACTGCAAAGAGAACGGCGGTTATGATTGGCGGGGTGATACTCCTCGCTGTCAGCCTGTTCGCTATTTTCGGGAGGCATACCAAGGTGGCGGAGAACATCAAACAGCAGACCGCCGTCTTCCTCAAGAAAGAATACATCCCTAACCAGAATGTGGATATGGAATCAACCATGGCTTTCCAGCAGTTAGACTCCGTTTATGACGCGTTTCGGCAACAATTCCGGATGCACTACCAGACCATCGCCACGGCCACCTTCCCCGACAGCAGCCGCATCATCCTTATTGCCGAACCGGCCCCGTTTTTCGAGCCCGATAGTCTGGAGTCGATTTGCAGCCGTTTCACCCACAAGACCTCACGGCGGAATTTCAAGATCGGCTATGACGGGCATGTCATGGATATGGCTGTCGTTTTAGGCAATGCCACCACCGAGAACCTTGACAACTTGGTCGCTAAAATTTCGCAACAGCTGTATCTTTCTGATTATAAACCGAATGCGATTGACCTGCTTGGCGGGGATAAACGGCACTATTTCACGGGTGACAATCTTGATTACCAGATTACTTTGGGCGAGTTTGATGACTGGTTCTTCGCCACCGGGGAAGCCTTTATCGACGATGCTGACACGGTCAACGATTTGACAGTCAGCGATATGTTCCTGCAGCAGAGGCGTGGGGTTTTCTTCAGCCGCGAACCGGGCTTGGTGGCGTGGAGCATCCGTCGTGACAGCGACCTTTCCGAACAGGTGGGCGACATCCGTCGGTTCGCCCTAGACGCAGACCTTATCCTCGGTGCCCTGAGGGACTCAGCCACCTTGGTGGTCATCGGTCGCGAGCGCGAGGCTTCGTTAGAGACGCTGCCGCCCCTACGCGTGGAAACCGTCCTTCTTGTCGCGTCCATCAGCAGCAAGGAGCTTTCGCAGAGCCTCGACATCAACGACTGTATGGCCGGCAAGATGGGCAACGGGCGTGACTGGTGCCCCACCTACCTCAGCCGTGAGCTGGAGAACACTGAGTTAGGGCATCTGCTCACTATCACCGATGTGCTGCTAAAAGACTGGTCGGAGAACGGCACCATTCAGGAAGCCTGTTACCATTATCCCTCTCCGGGACGTTTCCCATTCGACAGGCCGCTGTTCAAGAAATTGGGACTCAATGAGTTGGTTTATAATTGGAACACAGCTAACACGATGTACGCCATTGATTTGCCCGAATATACCATTTACACGCTCAACCGCACGGGAGCTTTGCCAGTCTCCTATTTCCATTCGCAGAGCAGCGGTACCAGTGTCGGGGCGCAGTACGAGCGGCAGGCTGGCAACTATTTCGCCAACTGCGGTAACACCGATATTGCCCGTGTGGTGCAATATGTTGCTTTGTACCAATTGTTTATGGATAATGGCATCACCTACAAGGGTGATCTGCTCCATTCCGCGTTTCCATCGAATAAGCCCTATCTGTTGGCCAAGCCTTGCCGTGACTTGCTGGATGTTCTCAAAAACTTGACCGACAGCAAGATAAACGAGCTTTCCGATACGCTTACGACTCTTCACTTTGCCGCGTATGGCGAGGAGCAGGTCAGCAAACAGCTGAGGCAGCACGAGCGTGAGCATAATTTCACCTACACCGACGAGCATGAGCGTGCGATTTACCGGGATGTCAACCAGCATGAGAAGACTGATTTGGCAGCGGAGTTTCGTGGAGTGCGGTCGATGCTTCAAGGACTCTCCGAAGAGGAGTACACGAAGTTGGTGCGCTACCTTGCCTATCCGCGTGGCACGACGGTCAACAGTCGCGAGACCTATGACCGTATGCTTAGGGCGCAGAAGGTCAACAAGCTGTTGCGCCACATCGGGAAGAACAACTTGCCTTTGTTGGGCGTTGACCTGGCGAAGGTGCGGGACTATTTCGTGGGCTGTCTGCGCAACAGTGGCGGCCGCTACCTCAAAACGCCGTCGGTCATTGTGACGTTCAACGACTTGAATACTACTGGCGGCCATAACATCTCCTCCCGGATTAGCAGAGTGGGCAGTACCACGAACTACAAACGATCCAGCGGTGGTACTCCGGTTGCGCAGGCTACTCCTCCGCCTGCTTCGAGGCCTTCTACGCCATCGGCAAGTTCGCCGTCCACTGATACCAGACCCTCCTCGGGCGGTAGTCCGTCCACAAGTGCTAGACCCTCCACGAGCGGAAAATCCTCTATTGGCGGCAGTCCGTCCTCGGGTGGCAGACCCACGACTACAGCCAAATCCTCCGTCGGCACCTCGTCTTCATCTTCGGCCAAGAGCAGCAGTGTCTCGTCGTCTGTCCGTCCTTCGTCTTACGGATCAGTGCGCCCGCGCAGCAGCGTGGTCGGCGGCGGAGCGAGAACAACGAGGGGCTTCTGATGTATGTCAGGTACTTAGTGCAGAGGGGGCTGCAATGTGGGTGAAAAACACGTCGTTTTGTTTTTTTTGAAAATGATGTAAAATGTGATACATTTATAGAATTCATTTTTTTCACCAAAATTTCAAATCAAAAAAAGTATCTTTTGCGTTTCCGAAAAATAGTGAAATGAAAAAACGCCGTTGCGGAGGCAGCGGCGTTTTGTCTTGCAGTCGGGATGGGCTATTTTACTCTCTTAAAATTCATTTGCTCTTCATACCATTCGTCTCCCCAAGTCTCTTTATAACACCATACCATCTCGTTAGCAGTGCATTTGATAATATCAGCGGCCTCACCGTCAACGATGATTTTTTCAGTTGACTTGTCGTAAATCCAAGTTCCACCATCAACTAGTGTTCCGTTGTAGTAAACATTGCAATTTCCACCTTTTACGAATTCATATATGACAATTTCATCGGGATCGGGATAGTCAAATTCCCATTCCGGATCCTCATTGTCCCGGTATTGCTCGCTTACCAGCTGCCATTTGCCGACAATTTTCTTCTCAGAGGGCTTTGAACAAGATGTCCCTAAAGCTACCAGTGCGAAAACCACTGCGAAAATAAGTAAATGTTTTAATTTCATAACGTTTAATTTTTGGTGAATAATAATGGAATAAGAAAGTGCAAAAATAAAAAAAATGTATTATGAATCACAAATGATTTCATTATGTAAATAGTGACAGAATGAAATTAAGAAAAAGTGTATTTTTGCGCGTCAAAATAAATTAGGGATTTCTACGTTTTTAAGCCAAATATAAAATCGTATCATTATGGTAAAAAGAATCGCATTAACCATTTGTGTGGCAGTGTTGATAGCTGTGGTGGGTAGCGCCTGCCACAGGGATCCCGTTGAGCCTGATACCCCTGATAATCCCTCTAACCCTGCGAGTAAAGAGGGTATCTATCTTGGTGTGATAGGATTCAACGACCAATTGTATGTCAGGGAAATCAGTCTCCTGGACGGCTCGACTTACCAAAATTTCACCAATTTCATTGACAACTTTACACCTGGCAATGGCACGGCCCTGTTCTATGCCGATTACACGGCATTGAAGAAGATGAAGGCGTATCCCAGGCCCACAAAGTTGAAGAATGTGGCCTTGGTGACGTTCACCGATGGTCTTGACAACATTTCGACAGCCAATAACCAATACGATCCGGAAGGCTACGGCAGTACCAGTGCCTACCGCAATGCGCTACATAACAAAATCATGAACGAACCGATACACGGCATAAACGTTTCGGCCTACTCCATCGGTTTGAAAGGCAGTGATGTCACCGATGAGGCACAGTTTATGGAGACATTGAGAAATTTGGCCAGCAGTGACAACAATGTGTTCCAGGTGGCAAATATGGATGAGGCTATGGAACGTTTCTCGGCAATTGCCTCCAGCCTGTATTCCATCTCCACCTCTGTGAATTTGGGCGTGAATGTACCCGGCGGTTATGATGAGGGTCAGAAGCTCCGTTTCACATTCGACAATGTGAGTGCGGCAGCTCAGTCAACCTGTTTCATTGAAGCCACTTACCGACGTACTTCCAACGGCAGCAGGACATTAGACAACGTTATATATTACGGACTCGCCCAGGGGAAGACGACGATAGCCTCTTCCTCCTCGCAAGGAGCTTACTACAAATTCCTGTTCGAAGGCCTTGCCTATCTTGACGGCAATCCTATCTCGCAGACAGATTTGGGTAATATCAAGCTGTGGAAGCAGACCAGTACGGGTGCGTGGGACAAGGAGACGGAGTTCAATCCGGCAAGCTCGACCACAGTTACAGAGGACAAGAACAGCGCCCTGATTGTTCTTGTGCTGGATTGCACAACCTCTTTGGGCAGCGACTTCGCCAATATGCAACGGAGCGCCAAACAGTTCATCAGAACGCTCGCCAATGTCAATGGCGGCAACGGAGATTCTCTTGTTCGACGCATACGGTAAATTGCTGAACGTTGTTGTGGCGAAAAATGAGATGGGACTACTCAAATTGACTTGTTGCGTTTCGCCTCGGGTGTATATTTTGTCAAGACCGTAGCAGACGGAATGTGATGAAAACAATGAAAGTTGTCTGGAGTTAATCAACCAAAATGTCATGCAATTAACAGATTCGAAAGATGGGAAAAGACAACAACCATCATGATTGCAGTGCTGATGTGTGTGACAGCAGCTTTCGCCCAAAACAGCATGACCCTTACCTTTCACCTGCCAGACCACCGATAACGGTAACCTCTTTAATGTTACACTCACCATCCTGCAGACGTATGTGCTCTCGGAGCAGATTTCTTCAAAATGAGAGTTTTGTAGGTCTCAGATGTGCGTGTTGTTTTCGGTAGGGTAGGGAAGCCTAACGGAGAGGTATGTCTCCCATAGGTGTCTATTGTCTAAAAATTGTATCTTTGCGCCGTTTTTAATAATACCAGATTATGCGTGACGCCCGTATTTTCATAGAAAAAAAACAGGGTTTTCAGGTCGAGGCCGACAGTTTGAAAGCCACTTTGAATCAGAATTTTAACCTTAATATTACTAACCTTCACCATCTGAAGGTCTATGACATATTCAATATAGACGAGGAGCTGCTCAAGAAAGCCGAAAGCGTGGTTTTCTCCGAACCGGTGACTGATGACATTTATCACGAATTTCCGTTGGACGGAAAGAAATACTTCGCTGTGGAATTCCTGCCCGGTCAGTTCGACCAGCGCGCCGACAGTGCCATGCAGTGCCTTAAGCTCCTGAACCCCAAAACGGAAGCGGTCATCAAGAGTGCTAATCTTTACGTGATTGAAGGTGAGTTGACCGACGATCAATGGCAGAAGGTGAAGAAATTCTGCATCAACGAAGTAGAAGCACGCGAGAAGGACATGTCCCGTCTGGAACTGACCGAGAACCCTGAGGTGCAAGATGTTCCGATTTATAACGGATTCAGGACTTGGACGGAAGAGCAGCTACGCGATTTTCATGGAAAGATGGGATTGGCCATGTCGCTGGAGGATCTGAAGTTCATCCAGCAATATTTTGCCAACGATGAGAAACGTGACCCGTCCGATACGGAGGTCAAGTTATTGGACACTTACTGGAGCGACCACTGCCGCCACACGACTTTCGAGACGGCCATCACCGAAATTCAGACGGAGGGCGATAACATCTACAAAAAACAGATAGAGAATGCATTGCGGGAATACCTCGCTGTGCGCGACGAAATGTACGGCAAAGAGACGCAACGGCCTGTCACCCTGATGGATCTCGCTTCCATCAACGGCAAATACGAGTACAAACGCGGCAACCTCCCTGACAAGGAAATCTCCGAGGAGAACAACGCCTGCAGTATCCGCGTGAAAGTGGATGTCGATGGCAAAGAGGAGGATTGGTTGTTGATGTACAAGAACGAGACGCACAACCACCCGACGGAGATCGAGCCGTTCGGTGGGGCAGCCACCTGCGTGGGCGGTGCCATCCGTGACCCGCTAAGCGGACGTAGCTATGTCTATCAGGCACTGCGTGTTACGGGTGCGGGCGACATTAATGCCCCGATTTCCGCCACACTGCCCGGCAAACTCCCGCAATCGGTGATTTCCAAGACCGCTGCCGCCGGATACTCCTCCTACGGCAACCAAATCGGTCTGGCCACCACTTGCGTTCGCGAAATCTATCACCCTGACTATCAGGCAAAGCGATTGGAGATTGGCGCCGTGGTGGGTGCCGTTCCCGAGAATCAAGTGCGCCGTGAGCGTCCTCTTCCTGGCGACATCATCATCATGTTCGGCGGCCGCACTGGTCGCGACGG
>JAEEKL010000061.1 GCA_016282395.1 Bacteroidales bacterium | reverse complement strand
TGATTCTGGAAGTTTCCGGCAAAGGCATCTCCATCGTGATGGCGGGCTTGGCCACTGGTCTCGGTTTCGCCATGAAAGACCTCTTGGAGAACTTCATCTACGGCATCACCCTGATGACCGGCCGTCTGCGTGTGGGGGACTACATCGAGTGCGACGGTGTGCAGGGCAAAGTCGATAGCATCAACTACCAAAGCACGCAACTCGTCACGCTCGACGGCAGCGTGATCGCCTTCCAGAACGCGACCCTCTTCAGTAAGAATTTCAAAAACCTTACCCGTAACCACGGCTATGTACTGGTGAAAATTCCCGTGGGAGTGGCTTACGGCGTGAATGTGGAAAATGTCCGTAAGATGCTGCTTCGCGACCTCCAACCGCTGATCACCAAAAATGCAGCAGGTAAATATCTGGTCGATAACAAACAAGGATTCCAAGTGATTTTCGATGATTTCGGCGAAAGCAGTGTCGATCTGTATGTCGTCTGCTGGGTGTTGGTGGAGGAGAAAGCCGCTTTCATCGCCAAAGTCAAAGAGGTGATTTACAATACGTTGAACAAAAACAAGATTGAAATTCCGTTCCCGCAGCGCGATGTTTATGTCCGGCATGTGGAGATGCCCTCCACCAAAACAAAAACGAAGAAAGCGGAGTCTCCGATACCGGAAACTGAGCCTGAGGTGAAGGATGAAATCGTAGCGGCCGAGAGGAAAACGGTTACTCCGAAAAAAAGAGGCCAAAAACCGAAGAAACAAGTGGAAACCAACCAAAACGTAAATAACGATAAACAATCCGTATGACAAAACATTTGTTTGCTCGTTACAACGAGATTTTCCCTAAATATTGGGGAGAACCCGCATTGACTGACTATAACGGCACCGAAAGCTACACGTTTCACGAAGTGGCTGTTCAGGTGGCACGTCTGCGCAACTATTTTCAAGAGATGGGCATTCGGCAGGGCGACAAGATCGCGCTCTGCGGCCGTAACTGCGCCAACTGGGCGATTTCCTACTTAGCCATCGCCTCCTACGGCGCCGTCATCGTGTCGGTGCTGCACGAGTTCTCCGGCGAGGACATCGAGACTCTCATCAACCACTCCGACTCGCGTTTGCTCATCGTGGGTCCGTACGTGTGGAAGAACATGACCGCTGAGCACATGCCCGGTCTCGAAGCCATCGTCTCCCTCACCGACTTCTCCCTGATCGCCACGAAGCGCGAAGGGGTGGAGATTTCAAAAGAGCCGCTGCTTGTTCCGCAGAACAACCACATCTTCACGGTGCGCGACATCGACGACCTGCTACTCATCAACTACACTTCCGGCTCAACAGGATCTCCCAAGGGGGTGATGCTGACCTACCGCAACGTCTCCGCCAATATCGACACGGGATTGCACTTTCTTCCTCCCGGCGGCCGTCAAAACGTGGTTTCCATGCTACCGCTGGCCCACATGTACGGACAATTGGCCGAGTTTCTCTATCCGTTGGCTGCCGGCTGCCACATCCACTTCCTGACAAAATCCCCCACTCCCACACTCTTGATGAAAGCCTTTGCCGACGTGCATCCGTATATTATTGTCACGGTGCCGCTGGTCATCGAGAAAATCTGCAAACGCGCTGTCATGCCCGTGCTCGAGAAGCCCTCGGTGCAGAAACTGCTCAAATATCCGGTGATACGGAAACTGGTGGTCAACACCATCAACAAAAAGCTGATGAAGGCCTTTGGCGGACAGCTCAAGTACTTCATCGTAGGCGGCGCAGCCATCAACCCCGAGGTGGAGAAACTGCTGCTCGACATCAAGTTCCCGCTTGTGGTGGGCTACGGCATGACCGAGTGCGGACCGCTTATCGGAGGCTGCTTTGTCCACGAGTTCGTGCCGCGCTCCGGCGGTCACATCCTCCCCGGCAACGAAATCCGCATTGAATCCAACGACCCCTACAACGAAGTCGGAGAGATTTTGGTGCGTGGCGAGCATGTGATGCAGGGTTACTACAAGAACGAGGAGGCCACCCGCGCCGCCTTCACCGACGATGGCTGGATGCGCACCGGCGACCTCGGACTCATCGACAAGGACAACAACATCTTCATCAAAGGCCGTAACAAGACCATGATCCTCGGTGCTTCAGGCCAAAACATCTATCCGGAAGAAATCGAGGGCAAGCTCAACGACATGGAAGGCGTGGTCGAGTCGGTGGTGGTGGAACGTGAGGGCAAGCTCATCGCGCTCGTCTTCCCCGACTACGAAGGCGAACTCCGCTTCCGCCAGACCATCCCCGAACTGATGAAGGAGAACCTCCAGAAACTCAACGAGAAACTCCCCAAATACGCCCAAATCTTCAACATAGAGCTCAAAAAGGACGAGTTTGAGAAGACACCGAAACGGTCGATCAAACGGTTCCTGTACAAGTAGAGACGATGAGACGATGAAGCGAAGATGAAACGAAAAGCCCCAATATATGTAAACAAATTCCTTGAGCAGCCCCGTCAGGGGCAAGAGCTCGGTAGCGCAATGTAGAACCTAAAACGACGGAACGATTATGGAAACGTTAACAATATCAGGCAACAGCAAACAAGAGAAATACGCCTCCCTCCTCCCGCAGGTGCAGGCAGTGATGGACAGCAGCGTGGATATCATCGCGAACATGGCGAACATGGCGGCGATGCTGCACGAAACGTTCGGGTTCTGGTGGACCGGCTTCTACCGTGTCATCGGCAACGAGCTGATATTAGGTCCGTTTCAGGGGCCGCTCGCATGTACGCGCATCGCGTACGGGCGAGGCGTGTGCGGCACCGCATGGAAAGAGCGGCATACGCTCGTGGTGCCCGATGTAGAACAGTTTCCCGGCCATATCGCCTGCTCCTCGGCCTCCCGCAGCGAAATCGTGGTGCCCGTCTTCCAAAACAATGAGGTCATCGCCGTCCTCGACATCGACAGCGCAGAGCTGAATACCTTCGATGAAACAGACGCGGAATATTTGGAGCGAATGGTGACGCTACTGTCATGATTTTTTGCTCTTTTTTTTATTTGGGCGAGCCGGCGCGGCTTAGGGGGCATCTGCGTCTCGCAGATGTAGAGACGTGCCCTGGCGCGGTTCTACGACCTTCCATCGCTTCCCTCCCGCCGCGCCGTCGGGCTATCCGTTCCAATGTTTTTTTGCCTGTCGGTTGCTGTAGAGGTGAACAATCATTCGCCACTACAACCCTTTGCTCAACAATGGTTTACAAACCGTTTTAGGCAAAAAAACATTTCCACTTCTATCCCTCTCGCAAGCCCGCAGGTAACAGTGGTTGAGCTTGTTGAAGCCACTCATTCCGCAGACCATTATCCCGTCACCGTGTTGCGCCCCTACCGGGGCGCTGGGGAATGGAACGTGACGCTTTCCTACCAAGCTGTCGCCCCTACCGGGGCGTGGTTGGACACGGGAACCGAACCTTTCTACCGAGCTTTAGTCCCTACCGGGACCTTTCGCAATTGTATCATTTCCCTTATCACGATACGACCAACAAGATGTCCCGACAGGGGCAAAAACTCGGAATTCTTTGCAGACCTTTGGTTTGGAGCCGGACTTTATATCTGTCAAATCCATACGGACAAAGGTATTGAAACGCTGAAACTGCTGCGACGGTAATTAGACATAGGACTTAAGACTTGAGACTTAGTGGAATCTGTAAGGGTTCCCCCTTTCTTGTTTATTTTACATGGATGGCCCAAAAAAGGAGAGAGAAAAATTGGTGCGACTGCCGTAGATTTTTAGAACAACCCTTGATCTTATCAGAAAAAGTGTATTTTTGCAAACTAAAACTATAAAATATTTTGGATAATTTAAAGTTATGGTTTATAGTATTACGATTATTTAAATTTTAAAACATTGAAAATGAACATATTTCATTCTTATATGCAATACAATCAGCAAAAACATCAATATTGAAATCTTTTCTGTGATGGAATTCTTTGCAGACCTTTGGTCTGGAAAAATATATTGATTATCTTTGCCGCATCAAAATCATACTAAAGATGAAAAGGACAGCATGCTTTTTGTTGATAATATACACTTTTCTGTCCGGCGCACTGCGGGCACAGAACCAAACTGACTTGAGTGAGATTCTGAACCAAATCAGCGCCGACAGCGTATATGCGACGGTGCAGGATCTGCAGAACTTCGGCAGCCGTTTGGCGGTACAAAATGAAAACAATCCTGAC
>JAEEKL010000060.1 GCA_016282395.1 Bacteroidales bacterium | reverse complement strand
TTTTTCAGATACTCGTACTTATGGTTTTTCTTATAACTATAGGCATTTCAGTCCTTTGTGTCGCCAAGTTGTAAAAGACAACAGTCATAAGCTAACAGCCAATAGCCAAAAATTTGTACTTTTGCCCCCAACTTAAAACCCCAAAGAATGAACCCTGCTTTTCATACCTTAGACATCATCATTTTCGCCGCTTATCTGCTGGTGATTGTCGGATTAGGCATCTGGATTTCCCATAGGAAGAAGAACAAGGACAAGACCGCCGAGGATTATTTTCTCGCGGGCAAGTCGTTGCCGTGGTGGACGATAGGCGCGTCGTTGATTGCCGCGAACATCTCGGCGGAGCAGTTCATCGGGATGTCCGGGTCGGGCTTCGCGGGCGGCTTTGCAGTGGCTTCCTACGAGTTTATGGCTGCGCTGACCCTCATCATTGTGGCCAAGTTTTTCATGCCGGTGTTCGTGAAACAGGGAATTTACACCATTCCCCAATTCGTGGAGCAACGTTATTCACGGAATCTCAAGACAATCCTTGCCATTTTTTGGCTGGGACTCTTCATTTTCGTGAACCTCACCTCGGTGCTCTTCCTCGGCGCCAAGGCCATTGACACCATCATCGGCACAGGTGACGGCTTGCTCATCATGCCCGCTATCATTGGGCTGGGGGTGGTTGCCGCGCTCTATTCCATCACCGGCGGACTTTCCTCTGTGGCGTGGACGGACATCCTGCAGGTCATTCTGCTCGTGTTAGGTGGCCTCATCACCACGGTGGTGGCGTTGCAGGTCATCAGTCCCGACGGCACCGTGATGCAGGGCATCCAGCATCTCACCAACGTGGCAGGTGACCGGATGCACCTAATTTTGCCGAAAGACAACCCTGAATACCATAACCTGCCCGGCATAGCGATGCTCATCGGCGGACTGTGGGTGGCCAACCTCTACTACTGGGGCTTCAACCAATACATCATCCAGCGGGCGTTCGCGGCCAAGTCGCTGCCCGAAGCGCAAAAGGGCTTGGCGTTTGCCGCCTTCCTGAAGCTGCTCATCCCTTTCATTGTGGTCATCCCCGGCATCGTCGCATACGTGATGTACACCGAGGGGCATTTCGGTGCGGTGGAAGCCCTCACCAAGGCCAACGGCGCCCTCAATAACGACAATGCCTATCCGTGGCTCATCAGCACCTTCATCCCGACGGGACTTAAAGGTTTGGTACTCGCTGCGTTAGCCGCCGCCATCATCTCTTCGTTAGCCTCCATGCTCAATTCCGCCTCCACGATTTACACGATGGATATTTATAAACCTTATATTGCTCCAAAAGTGAAGGAGAAAACGGGCAAAGATGTCAGTTTAGTGTTGGTCGGACAGATTTCCGCCGGACTTTTCCTCATTATCGCCATTCTGATTGCCCCACTGCTCGGCAGTGTGGGACAGATGTTCCAGTATATCCAGGAATACACGGGATTGGTGAGTCCGGGCATCCTCGCGCTCTTCTTGTTAGGTCTTTTCTGGAAGAAGACCACCAACAAAGGAGCCATTACGGGTGTAGTGCTTTCCATCCCCATCGCACTGGCACTCAAGTTCTTGCCTATTGACATGCCCTTCATCGACCAAATGTTCTACACCTGTCTGCTCACGATGGCCATCATCGTGATGGTGAGTTTATGCACCTGCGAAAACGAAGACGATGTTAAGGGTATTGCTTTGACATCCAGTATGTTCCAAACCAAGCGCGATTTCCATATCGCCGCATACGCCATATTAGTGCTATTAGTGGTGATTTACGCGGTATTCTGGTAGCTTTGCATTTTCCAAATGTCTCGGAAAAAAAAGTATTTTTGCAGGTTTTTTAAAATTGCAATTTTCAACGATGAGCAGACAATTCAACAAAGATAATTCGGAGGAGGATTTTACTCCGAGACGAGATTCCCGCAAAAAGTCAGATACCGGCAAAAAACGGCCGTTTTCTTCCGGAAACAGGAAAAGAAGCTATCCCGAAGGAAACGATTCCGAGGATTCTGACCGGAAATTTTCCAAAAAACGCTTTCCGAGGGAGAAAGACGGGGAACGGAAGTCCGGGCGGGAACGGAAGTTTGGCGGCGACCGTGACAACGACCGCAACCAAGGCCGCAGCCGCAAGTTCGACCGCGAAAACGGCAACAGCAAAGGCCGCGACCGTTCTTTCAAACGCGGGTTCCACAAGAACGAGGACACTTCCAAGCCGCGTCGCCGTGATGTGGTCGCCGAGTCTGAAATTCTGACCGAAATCATCGAACGCCGCCGCAGCGAAGGCCGCAGCCTACCTCGCAAACAACGCGTGTTGTCTCTGGAGTACGAGGAGAAGCACGGTCCCATCCGTTTGAACAAATACATCGCCAACGCCGGCATCTGCTCGCGCCGCGAAGCCGATGTGCTTATCGCCACCGGCGCCATCACCGTCAACGGCGAGATTGTCACCGAAATGGGTCACAAAGTGATGCCCACGGATGAGGTGCGCTACGGCGACAAGGTGCTGCAACGCGAAAAACCCGTTTACGTTCTGCTCAACAAACCCAAGGATTACATCACCACCACCGATGACGAGCGGGGCCGTGCCAACGTCATGGAACTCGTGCGCGATGCCTGCGAGGAACGCATCTACCCCGTCGGACGCCTCGACCGCGACACCACGGGCCTGCTGCTCTTCACCAACGACGGCGACCTCACCAAGAAGCTCACCCACCCCAGCTCCGAAATCGAGAAAACCTACGACGTGGAACTCGACAAGCCTTTCGCCTCTGTGGATATGGATTTGTTGCGAAACACTGGCGTGGAACTCCACGATGGCAAAATCACCCCCGACGAGGTGGAATACGTCGGCGAGGGCAAAAAAGAGGTTGGCATCACCATCCACTCCGGCAAAAACCGCATCGTACGCCGTATCTTCGAATCCCTCGGCTACGAAGTGGTCAAACTTGACCGTGTTGTCTTCGCCGGACTCACCAAAAAAGACCTTCCTCGCGGACGCTGGCGCTTCCTCACCAAAAACGAGGTCAGCTTCCTGAAAATGCTCTCCAGCAAGAAAATGGAACAAAACACCACCTTGTAGAGACGCAGCGCGCTGCGTCTCCTCTCAAGGACGTGCATCGCATCATCAACCAATCCGACGATTATGATAGAGATTATGTCTCCTGTGGGCTCTTACGAGTCGCTGTCGGCAGCCATCAAAGCCGGCGCCGGCTCGGTTTATTTCGGCGTAGGGGCGATGAACATGCGCTCCCGCTCGGCCGCCAACTTCTCTTTGGAAGATCTGGCCAACATCGTCAGCATCTGCAAAGAACACCATGTGAACAGCTACCTCACCGTCAATACTATAATATATAATGAC
>JAEEKL010000059.1 GCA_016282395.1 Bacteroidales bacterium | reverse complement strand
GCTTACGTTGAACTATTCGGAGATGGCGGAATTTGTGGAAACTGCCTGTGACGGTTATATCTGGAATGATTCGGTTTATACCCAATCGGGCGACTATGTGCGGACGTTCACTAATATCAATGGCTGCGACAGTGTGGTGACATTGCATCTCACCATAAACCCTACACAGGCGTCCGAATTCACGGTCACCACAGAAGACAGTTGCTACATCTGGAACGACCAGATATACTGCATGTCGGGTGACTACGCTCAAGCGTTACAGACCATTCACGGTTGCGACTCTATCGTTACGCTGCACCTCACCATCACTGTCGGCATAGACGGGCATGATTTGGGTGCGGCACTCATGCTATATCCGAATCCAACCACAGGACTTCTCAATGTGCGATGTACAGGCTGCAATGAGTTGCTTACGAGTGTGGATATTCAGGTGTTTGATGCGTATGGTAAGATTCTGCAAACTGTTCCGATGACTTCTGAAGCCACCCAGCTTGATTTGTCGCATTATGCTGACGGAATCTATTTCGTGAAAGCGGTGAAGGATGGTCAGGCCTTTGCGGTGCGGAAGGTGGTGAAGAATTGATCCCCAGATAGAACCGTATGCCTGTAAACCGTCGGACAGCAGTGACGAAGAGGTACATCCGCCACCGGCGGTGAGGATGAAATCTTTACTCGCTATTATGACAACTCCCAACGCATACACAAGCATATTTTGTGTACCTTTGCATTTTGAAACGAAAAGGAGATGAACCCGACGGAACCTGCTGTTTACACGGATTTAACCCGAAAAGAGAACGGCTGCGTGATTGTAATTGACACGCAGTCCACGCAGAATGTGTCCGGTTATCGGGAAACGGCTATTTCCGCTGGTGATTCAGAGGGGTGGGACGACCCGTCCGTGCCTGCCAAAATCCGCGAAATGCTGTCCCTGTACGAATACGGCGACGGCTCGTTCAAGCAAAAATGCCGGAATTTCTACCGGCAGGGCAAGTTCATGGAGGACTATGAGGATGACTTTCCGTGGAATGGCGAATTCCGGCGCTATTTCCCCACTTACCACGACCTGAATATCCCGCAGCTGCGTGGCTATTTTACCTGGCGGACGCGTCTGCGCAAAGGTGAGCATCTCCCGATTGCCACCTCCTTGGCGTACATCTACCTCTACGAACTGCTCAACGGCATCGGAACCTCATCCGTGGAAGAGAGCCTGTGGCGTATGCAGGAGTTTGAAACGGAGTTCCTTGAGACGGGCATCTGCGACCCGCATATTCAGTACAACCTCCACCGATGGATGACGGAACTCGCCATCATCCACCAACTGCCGAAAAAGACCGTCCTACAGTACATAGAGCCATACTACATCCGGCTCGCCCGAGATTTGGAAATTCTCCGAACCCCCGACAACAAGACTGACGAGGAAATTTTCTTGGCTCTCCGCCATTTCAAAGAACGGAAGATAGAATCCTCTCCCGTTATCCGCGCGGACGCGGTTGCCGGCAAGCATCTCTTCGCCGAAGTTTGGAGACTCGCCTCGGCACAACATCTCCAGGACGGCAAAGATCTTTTTACCACTTGTTTCGGCAGCCAAACGGAGTTCAGCTGGTATCCACTTGCCAATGCCGTGTATCTGGAACGGCGCGACCTGACGGAAATCACCTACGAGCTGAACAGTTGTCTGCGTTATCGCTATCACAACAACTCTTGGAAGGAGGAAACGTATAAAGAACTCTATTTCAAAAGGGATTGGATCAAAGAGTTGGTACACGTCACTGACCTGATGCTCCGCAGATATTTGAAAAAAGCCCCCTATCTCCGCGAAAAACCCGAAGAGGCGTGGGCGATTCCTTACGTGGAGGCGGTCATTGAGGCGGACAGGCAGGCGAAAATCGAGGCGGCGCGTCCGAAAGTCAACATCGACCTCACCCACCTCGTCCAAATCCGGGCAGATGCGGTCGTGACACGCGACAGCCTGCTCACGGAAGAGGATTTGATAGAGGCCGAGGAAGAACCGGTCACAGAAGAAATCTCCGTTTCTGAAACAGTTATAGAAGAAGTAACCACGTTGTCGTTAGACCCGATACACAGACGGATTGTGGTCGCCCTTTTGGACGGCCAGCCCGTGCAAGAGTTGATGACCGCGAATCGGTTGATGCCCTCCATCGTCACCGACACTATCAACGAAGCCTTCTTCGATGAAATCGGCGACAACATCCTTGAATGCGACGGGGAACGAATAAGTATAGTGGAAGATTATGTAGAGGAGGTAAGACCTTTAGTTGAACATCAAACTTTTCCAAAAAGGGCTGAAAGCCCGACCTATGTTAACCCAGGGTGAACGCAGTGAGCCCTGGGATATAAAACTAAAAGTATGAACGAAGAAAACCGAAAAGTACCAAAACGTATCGCCCAAACAGTACTCAACTCTCTGAAGGGTGGGGTAGTGCCGCGAATCGGGCTGCCCTACATCACCGTCGGACGGAAGAGCGAGATCGAGGCGCTGCTCCACGATGTCGATATCATCAGCGAGGGCGGCGCGTCGTTCCGGTTCATCGTCGGCAGGTACGGCTCCGGCAAGAGCTTCCTGCTGCAGACCATCCGCAACTACGTGATGGACAGGGGATTCATCGTGGCCGATGCCGACCTCTCACCGGAACGGCGATTGCAAGGCACGAAAGGGCAGGGGTTAGCGACCTACCGCGAACTGATCGGCAACCTTTCCACGAAGACGAAACCCGAAGGCGGCGCCCTGACGTTGGTGTTGGACCGTTGGATAAGCACGGTACAGTCGGAGGCGGCGCAGGAGACCGGCCTCGTTCCGGGAGATCCAGCTCTGACACAAGCTGTGGACCGGAAGATTTACGCGGTCACGTCCTCCGTAAGCGAACTTGTACACGGTTTCGAGTTCGCCAGGCTGCTCTCCGCCTACTACCACGCCTACGTCAACGGTGACGATGAGACGAAAGCCAAGGTAGTGCGCTGGTTCAGAGGTGAATACAATCTCAAGAAAGAAGCCAAAGAGGAGCTCGGTGTGAATATGATTATCACGGACGACGACTGGTACGATTACTTGAAGATTTTCGCCACCTTCTTCCGTCTGGCAGGTTATGCGGGCATGATGATTATGATTGACGAATTGGTCAACATCTACAAGATTCCGAACACCATCACCCGCCAATACAACTACGAGAAGATGCTGACCATGTACAACGACACGTTGCAGGGAAAGGCCCGGTATTTCGGCATCATCATGGGGGCAACACCGCAAGCTGTAGAGGACAAGCGGCGCGGTATTTACAGTTACGAGGCGTTGCGCTCTCGGCTTGCGGAGGGCAAGTTCTCGCGTCCGGGCACCCGCGACCTGCTCGCGCCCGTCATCCGGCTGGAGCCCTTGACGGCGGAGGAAATGTTAGTGCTCTGCGAGAAGCTCGCCGACATGCACGCTGGGCTTTACGGCTACCCGCGCCGCCTCACGACCGATGACCTCGTGGCGTTCATCAAGGTGGAGTTCGGCCGCATCGGCGCCGACCAGAACATCACGCCCCGCGAGGTCATCCGCGACTTCATCGAGCTGCTCGACCTGCTGTACCAGCACCCGACGATGACTCTGACCACGTTGCTCGAATCCGACGAGTTCTCATACGCCAAGAGCGAGGCGGTGAGCGACGAGGCGGAGGAGGGATTTGTGGAGTTCACGATATAGGCGGTTGCTTTGTTTTTTCACGACAAGTCAATATCCGTATTCAATAAAATAGTATTTTTGCGGCATCAGCAGTAGAAAAAAAATGTATAACAAATCGCATTTTAATAGTGGTCTGAGGACTTTGGTTCAACAAAGAAGAGACGGTGTTGAGCACAGTACGGCTGTGCATACAAAAGATTTCGACAAAACATACCATGCCATATATATACAAGATGCTGTTAAATTTCTAAAAACACTCCCTGACAATTCAATTCAGCTAGTATTAATAGATCCTCCCTATAATTTGGAACTTGACTATTGGGATAGATTTCCAAACTATCTTGAATGGGCAAAACAATGGATGGATGAAATTTACCGCGTTCTGACAGATAATGGCAATTGTGTCATTTTCGGAGGATTCCAATTTCAAGACTTAAAGCAAGGGGATTTGCTTGAAATACTTCATTACGCACGGCATAACACCAAACTCAGATTGATAAATCTCATAGTTTGGTATTATAAAAATGGAATGAGTGCTCACCGCTATTTTGCGAATCGTCATGAAGAGGCAATATGGCTGTCCAAAACAAAGAAATACTATTTTGACTTGGATTCAGTACGAGTACCATATGATGAAGAATCAAAGAAAGCTGCATTGAAAGACAAACGTTTAATTCCAGAAAATATAGAGAAAGGAAAGAATCCAACGAATGTATGGGAAATAGGTAGATTAAACGGCAATTCTGCTGAACGTGTTGGTCACCCTACTCAAAAACCTGTTGAAATTATTAGACGATTCGTTAGGTCTTTGTCGTATGAAGGTGCCCTTGTTTTAGATTTCTTCGCCGGCTCTGGCACTACGGGTAGAGTTTGCATTGAAGAGAACAGACACTCGATTATGGTTGATGCAGATGCTTCTTTGAAAGAATATTTCAACAAGCACCAGAAGAAGATGTCCACATTGTTTTCAAAGCCATACGAGATAGTAGAAAACGAGTCTGTTGAAGATTTTCTTAAAAAAATTGGAACTCAAATAACTCCAGAATAATATGTATTACCAATCAGCGGATACTAATTTCACCTTATATCAAGGAGATTCGTTAAAAGTGTTAAGTCAACTAAACCAACAGTTTGACGTGATTTTTGCAGATCCTCCCTATTTTCTATCAAATGGTGGGAAAAAAATACAAGGTCAGAGATTGATATCTGTAGATAAGGGTGACTGGGATAAGCCGATATCATCGGATTTCGTTGATGAATTTAATCGTAAGTGGATTGAGGCGTGCAAGCCATTGTTAAAGCACAATGGAACCATATGGGTTTGTGGAACATTCCACAACATATATTCCGTTGAAAAATGTCTTAAGGATGCAGGATTTCAGATTATCAACATAATCACATGGCAGAAATCCGACCCTACTCCTACTTGGGGCGATTTACATTTCAATTTTTCATCAGAGTATATTATATGGGCAAGAAAGACTCCCAAAAGCCGTCATTTTTTCAATATTGACCTAATGACACGACTGAACGGAGGAATATTGATGCCAGATGTGTGGAAACTTCCTACAGTCGGTATGTGGGAAAAGAGATGTGGAAAACACCCTACCCAAAAACCTTTAAGACTTCTTTATCGAATTATTTTGGCTTCTACTAGGAATGGTGAGACAATACTCGATCCTTTTGCAGGAAGCTGTACAACAGGAATCGCAGCCAATCTGTTAGGACGCAAATTTGTTGGAATTGACCAAAACAGAGAATACCTTAATTTAGGTATTAGACGTAAAACCGAAATAGAAAATGACTCTTGTTTTCTACAAATGCAAAAGCAAATTGCTGAGAATCCAGAAGAAGTGACTGTTATGGTCAATCATGCTCGCAAAGAAACTAAAACTAAAATGATAAAAACTGGGATATGCTATCTGAGGGCCGGCGAATCCAAAGGATCTTTATGTGTAACCCCTGGTTTTGAACGTTTGGGTTACGTTCTGTTACATACGGGTGGGGAAGATTGCCAACTGTTTAAGTTGAAGAAAAATGGCTGTTTCCAAATATGGACAAAGGACACTTTAGAGAAATTTGGTTTCACCCCATCTCATGCGGCTTACTATATTGTTCTCAAATTTGACAAAAATACTATGCCTTCTTTGCAAATTGCGAATAATGTAAAGCAAAGAATAAACACGTATAGGCCTAAAATACGACCATTGAGTGATTTTATTGATTTTCAGAACACATAAAAAACGAATTAATTTATGGCAAAAAAGAACCAGTCTTCAAGATTAACAGAGCAGCATAATGAAAGCCATGGTGTAGTCGGTATTTTTGGAGAAGAAGCCAAACTTCATGATTTGGCGGTTGGAGAGATTTCTCATCTTGTGATTAAACAATTAGGAAAGGATTTTCCAAAGTTGTCGTTTCGCTATAGAAAAAGTATTGATAAAAAAGAAATTAATGAAGCTCTTAAAAAGATTGATCCTTCTTTAGGACAAACTTTATTTGTCGAGAATGCAAGCATCATACCCGACGGAGGTATCATTGAGGTCAAAGACGACAACGGGAACTGGAGGGTCATTTTAGTATCTGAAGCCAAACACCAAGGTAAAGACATTGAGAACATTCAAAAAGGGAAACTGGTTGGGAAAAACAAAGACCAAGACCTTATGGCTGCGGGAAATGCAATCGAAAGATCTCACAAAAACATCTCGGAAATTGCTAATTTTATGTTAGCAGAATGTCATTTTCCTTATGTTCTGTTTTTGGAAGGTTCAAACTTCTTAACAGAAACTATATCCGTAACAAGACCTGACGGAAGAGTGGTTGTACTCGAATACAATTCTGGTATGTTGAATCGTCTTGACAGACTAACAGCCGCCAATTACGGTATGCCTATCAACACTAATCTCTGTAAGAACAAGTTTGTAAAACATAACGACAAAGCCATTATGCTTCAAGCGGCTTCTATATATACACAAGGCAATGGCAGCAGTTGGGATGTTAAAAAGATGTTAGAAATAATGATTGAAATTTCCAAGACATCCCTTAAGGCATTAGGAAGTGATTTGTTTAATCAATTGACAAAACAAAAGGAAATCGGACAAAACGATGAAAGGAGTATCCCAATAACAAAATAATGTAAGATAAAGTGTCCGATATTGTCTTTAGGTGTATGCCTCGCCGATTACCGTAAACCAGCGCAATCCATCAAAAAATCATCGATTGCGCTGGTTTACGGTAATTTTTTTATCTTTGCAAAGTAGTATTTTGTGTCATGAACGTCTTCGCCCGCTATTCCCCCTTCATCCAGGATTTCATCTACCGCTCCGGCTGGCAGACCCTCCGGGGTGTGCAGAACGCTGCCGGAGAGGCCATCTTCGGCACCGACGACAACGTCCTGCTCACTGCCTCCACAGCCTCCGGCAAGACCGAGGCCGCCTTCTTCCCGATGCTGACCTTGTTGGACGAAAATCCATCGTCCACCGTCGGCATCCTCTACATCGCGCCGTTGAAAGCGCTCATCAACGACCAGTTCGGGCGGCTGAACGAGCTTTGCGAGGAGGTGGGCATCGAGGTTTACCGGTGGCACGGTGATGTCGCACAGTCTCGCAAGCGGAAGCTGCTCCGCAAACCGTCGGGCATCCTCCAAATCACCCCCGAATCGTTAGAGTCGCTGCTCATCAACAAACACGGGGAGATTCCTTCGCTGTTCGGCGACCTCCGTTTCATCGTCATTGACGAAATCCACTCGCTGCTGCGCGGCGACCGCGGCTGGCAGACCTTCTGCCTCATTGAGCGGCTCTGCAGGATTGCAGAATGTAAGCCCCGCCGAATCGGTCTCTCCGCCACCCTCGGAAACCCCGAAGCAGCCGGGCAGTTCCTGTCGGCAGGCAGCGGCCGCCCGACGGTCATCCCCAAATTCGACGGCGGCAAAGAGGTCTGGCGGCTCTCCATGGAGCACTTCTTCAACACCGACCCGCAGGCAGACGAGGACAAGGACATCACGGTGCAAATACCCGAACAGGAACCGTCAAGCGACACCGCCCCGAAAGCCGCGGACCCTGGCGTAGGCTATATTTTCGAGCATACGCGGGGCAAAAAGTGTCTCGTCTTCACCAACTCGCGGGAGGAGTGCGAGGCCGTCTGCCAACAACTGCGGCAATACTGCGAAGTCAATCACGAGCCTGACCGCTTCCTTATTCACCACGGCAACCTCTCCGCCTCCTACCGGGAGAGTGCCGAGGAGGAGATGAAGGACGACAACTCGCTGATGTCGGTGTGCGCCACCGCTACCTTGGAGTTGGGCATCGACATCGGAAAGTTGGAGCGGGCATTCCAAATCGATGCACCCTATACCGTGTCGGGGTTTCTGCAACGCATGGGTCGCACAGGCAGGCGCGGCGACCCGTCGGAGATGTGGTTCGTTATGCGGGAGGAACACCCCGAAGCCCGTGCCATGCTTCCCGACATGATTCCGTGGCGACTGATTCAGGGCATCGCCCTCGTGCAACTCTACATCGAAGAGCGGTTTGTGGAGCCGCCGCGCACCAACCGACTCCCTTTCAGCCTCCTCTACCACCAGACAATGAGCACGTTAGCTTCCTGCGGGGAGATGACCCCGGCGGAACTCGCCTCACGGGTGCTCCCGCTGACGGCGTTCCGGCGCATCAGCCAGGATGATTTCCGAACGCTGCTCCGCCATTTGCTCAAAACCGACCACATCATGCGGACGGAAAACGGTGGCTTGATTCTCGGCCTCACCGGGGAAAGAATCGTCAACAGCTACAAGTTCTACGCCGTATTCCAAGAGAATATCGAATATACGGTGCGCTCCTACTCCGAGGAACTCGGCACCATCGTGAAACCGCCGCCCGTGGGCGACAAAATCGCCATCGTCGGCAGGGTTTGGGCGGTGGACGAGGTGGACCATCAGAAACGGGTGGTCTATTGCACCCTCGTGAAAGGGAACATCCCCGCCTACTTCGGCGACTGCGCCGGCGACATCCACACGCGCATCCTCGAACGCATGTACGGTGTGTTAGCGGAGCAGAAAAGCTATCCCTACCTGATGCGGCACGCGGTCGGACGTTTGCAGGACGCCCGCGAGACTTTCGCAAAATCCGGGATGCCTGACCGCCCGTTAGTGCATCTCGGCGGCAATATGTGGGCGTTGTTCCCGTGGTTGGGCAGCTACGCCTTCCTCGCATTGGAGCGATTCCTCAAAATCCGTTGTGGGAAACGCCTCGGACTGAAAGGGTTGAACGCCTCAAGACCCTATTTCATGCAGTTCACCATGAAAGTCAGCGAGGAGGAATTCTACCGCATTGTCAGCGAAGAAGCGTCCGTCACCTTTGATCCGTTGGAGCTCGTCTATCCCAAAGAAAACCCCGTTTTTGAGAAATACGACGAATATGTTCCGGAAGAGTTGATTCGCAAAGGCTTCGCACACGGTGTGTTAGATATTGAGGGAATGATACGGCGGGTGTGCGGATTTGCGCGTAGCAGGAAAATAGCACATATTCAAGTCACGTAAACTGTTCTCAAGGGAAGTAACAAAACGTTATACCTTTTCTTTTGACTCAAACAACAGCAGCGGCACGAAAATGGTGAACATCGTACGGCCGGTCTGGGCGTTGAGCGTGTCTTCCACTAGCATGGAGAGGAACAGTAGCAGGATGAGGGCGAAATAGATAAACGTAATGCGTTTTCTCATCCTTACAAATGGATAAACGAGCAGGAAACAGAAATACACTACCGGAATGATGCCGGCGGCAATCCAAAAGGTAAGGAACTGGTTGTGGCTTCCCCGGTTTTTCTTCTTGTCCGCGATAGGAGAATGCTGCTGCTCCAATTGTCGGTCCAAAGCAGCACGCTGTTGCCCAATACCGACCCCGAACAACCAATTTTCCCGGATAATTTGCCAAGATGCACGCCATAGCTCAATGCGTTCCAACATGGAAGACTCGTTGATGACACCGTATCTCTCGTAAAGGGTCAGACCGAAATAGGTCTCGTAAAGCGCACGTCGCAGACTGCCTGTGTGTGTGTAATAGACATTGGCGGTTTTATGTTCAATGTTGCGGATGTCGTTATCGCTGAGGCTCATTACCGCCGCAGAGTCCTTGCGCAGTCCGAGAGAGTTGAGGTAGCGAACCAGCGTGGCGGATGTCCACTCGTCGTACACTGTGTCGGATCGCATCGCCCAAGCTGTCTGCAACTCCTCCTCGCAGACGTAATGTCCGATGTAGTGGCCATTCTCCACCATAGGATCTTCCTTGAAAGAGTAAGGGTGACCGGAAGCAGTCAGTGCAGTGAAATCGGGTGCGGGATCTTTCACGTGGAAATAGTCGTAAGTGATATACAAGGTGTAGGTGACGGCAGCTGTCAAAAATAGCCCCATAAAAGCTCCCAGTGCCCATTTCAATTTGTTATTCTTCTGGTTTCCAATTAGATGTATGATAAAACAGAGAGCTATCACCATCAAGATGACAACTCCGGAAAGCGTTTGGGCATAAAGCAGATAACAAAGAAGCAACAAACTGATTATGAGGTAAATATATCGAAACAGCCCTTTTTCGTCGAACGGATGGAGTAGAAGATGGATGCAGAACACAATGGACAACACCACACAGAGGCTGAAACGGATGTGGTCGATGAAGCGTGACATTTGCCGGATATTGTCAAGTGTGTGTGCCTGTGCGTATCCGAAATTCAAACAGCATCCGATGAAGGTTGCCAGAATAAACGCTACGAAAACAAAATGTAACTCTCTTTTGTCAAGCGGTTTAGTGGTTATAACCACCAATGGGGAAAGCAGAAATGGAAGTTTGTCGAGCATTTCCTTCCCCGCAGCACTCCAATCGGTGACGTGGACGAGACCGATGGCATAGACGAGGTAAAAGGCTGTAAGCCAAAGTCCTTGGCGGTTTTTGCGGAGCCGTATCCGTTTCTCGCTCCAATTCCACTCGGCCACCCAGTTGAGAAACAGCAGGAAGCTGGCCAGTCCCATGAGGAAATGCGACAAAGGCATCGCCACAACTAAAGCGATGATTCCAAGAAGGTAGAAATAATGGTGAAAGCGCTGATGGCTCATGCCTTATTTTTTCGGGGAGAGGATGGATTTGTAGCGGCTTGGGTTGAGTAGTACGGATTTGGCGGTCTCAATGTAACTGTCATGGTGCAGACTGTTGATGAGCCTGCCGGTGCTGTAATAGTAGCGCGACACAATCTCTTGGGTCAGGGCGCGTGAGATTTCGTCCTTGTGGTTGGTCAAATCCTGTGTTTTGATATTCTCCAACTGTGTTTTCAGCTGGTTATATGTGGATTGGATGCCCGCGAATGAGTTTTCCTTTTCAGCGGCGGACTTCAGCTCCGCCAACTTTTCTTCCAGAGAGGTTGTATAAGCGTATTTGTTCGCTTTGAGGAATTGCAGGAACTCGTTGTAGAGGGCGTCATCCACGATAAATTGTTCAGCTTCGGCGATGGTCTCATGCTTGGCACGGTATTCGTTGGCGAAATCGAAGATGGCCTGCTCTTTGATGAGTGCGGCCAGAACCTCCGGTACAACCTCTTCGGGAACGGCCACATCAGGTTCCACGCCGCCCTTGTCATAGACGATTCTCCCATTTTTGGTCTTATATGCAACAGCCAGTGAATCAGGGATTTTATAGCCGCCTTTAGTGGTATCGCGGTCAAAATATTCGATATTCTGCACGCAACGTCCGCTGGGTATGTAGTATTTCGACACCGTGATTTTCATGCTGGTGTTGTAGTCCATGGGGTAAATCTTTTGCACTAACCCTTTGCCGAAAGACTTCTCTCCCACGATGACGGCGCGGTCAAGATCCTGCAACGTGCCGGAGACAATCTCGGAGGCGGAAGCGCTGTGTTCGTTCACCAACACCACGATGGGGATGTCCGCATCGGCAGCATTGTTGAGGGTCTTGTAAATACGGTTCATCTCGGCAATCTTCCCTTTCGTCTCCACCACGGTAATATCCTTGCCCACAAAGAGATCGATGATGTTGACCGCTTCGCCCAAAAGTCCGCCGCCATTGTCGCGCAGGTCGAGAATCAGGTATTCCATCCCTTCGTCCTTAAGCTTGTTGAACGCTTCAAAGACCTCGCTGCCGGCTTTTTCGAGGAATTGGTTGAGCTTGATGTAGCCTACTTTATCACCGAGAATGCCCGAATAGGGAATGTTGGGCTGTTTCACCTTCTCCCGTTTCACTTTGAAAGTCAGGTTTTTGTTGTCGGTAGGGCGGAAAACTTCCATGGTGTATGAAGTTCCGGGCTGTCCGCGCATGGCGAGATAGACGGCCTCAATGTCGCGTTTTTCCAAGGACTGGCCGTTAATGCTCAAGATGCGGTCGCCCATGCGCAAGCCTGCTTTCGCGGAAGGTCCGTCCTCCACCATGTCGGTGATTACCAAATGCTTGTTGATGTTTTGCAGGGTGACATCCACATCGCCGGATTCGTTAGTGTTCCGCATGCGGTAACTTTCAATCTCTGATTCGGGATAATATACGGTGTACGGGTCAAGGCTCAAGAGCATAGCCTTGATGGCCGTCTGGGTGAGCTCACCGGGGGAAATCTCATCCGCATATTTTTCGTTCAGCTCGTTGAGCACGCTGATGAAAATGTCAACATTCTTGACAATCTCAAAGTCGTTCTGGGCATTGACATTTGAAAACAGCCCAAGAAACGCGATGCAAAGGATGGATGTAATCGTTTTTTTCATAATTCTTTGTAAAATTAACCGTGAAGGCCTTTCCGCTTACCGAAATTGAAAGCCAAATATCCTGTGAGATAGAATTTTCTGGCAGGATTGAAGGCCATCTGCTGGATGAAGGGGAATACCATTTGGATTTGCACCCCCACCTCAAGGGATAGCAGTTTGTAGTCGTTTTTGGAGAAATCGAAGTTAAATCCGGTCTTGGCGTAGAATCCGGGCCTCACGATGGTCTCCAGAATGCCAGTGAACAAACGGGTTCCGCCAAGGATGTTGTTGAGGTTGTGCTTGTCCGGATCATAGCGCACAATCTCCGAAAAACCAGTGTTGTAGTTGATGACCTCTACAAAGTTGGGGATGCCGAAACCGAGAGCGGGTCCTGCGGACAGATTATAGCTAATCTGCACGCCGCCCCAGTAGGGTTTCAGGTGTAGGGTGCGCTGGTAGCCGTAACCTCCTTGCAGGAAGAACAGCGAGTAGAGCTGACCATAGCGGATAGGGCGCACGTTCTCGTAGAGCGCATTGATGGAACGCACCGATTTTGGGTGCATGTTGTTCATTATCTGCACCTCCCAAAAGTGCTTGTTGTAGAGATCCGGGGTACGGCCGTGTTGGAATCCGACTCCGAAACCGGATGTGTGCGCGAAAATCTGGAAATTCCACTCCTTGGTGGTCACATCATGGTGGTATTCCCCGACGTTCTGGGCGTATGACAATACAAAAGCACCTGCCAACAGCAAGGTCAGCAGGAACTTTCGAATATGACGTTGCCCAAAGTGCGTTCCCCGCATGGAAAGCGGCAGTTAGTTCATATTTTCCGGATTCTCGACCGGCATATTGTAGGTGTAATGGCCGTAAGCGGCGCAACGATGCTGGGTGTCACATGCCGAAAAAATCAGGATGGAACCAAGTAACAAAATGCCAAATGCAATGATTTTTTTCATTTTTTTATTTTTTGAAACGGCAAATATACAATTTTTAGTATAAGGTGTGGATCTTCTTCGTGATACTTGAATTACTCACTCATAATGATGTCCAGCATCGCATTTGCAGAATCCGCAATACGTGTACCAGGACCAAAAATGGCGGCGACACCGCAGTCGTACAGGAACTGGTAGTCCTGCGGCGGAATCACACCACCGACGGTGATGATGATGTCCTCGCGACCGAGCTTCTTGAGCTCTTCGATGACCTGCGGAACCAACGTCTTGTGACCTGCGGCCAACGAGGAGACGCCCAAGAAGTGGACGTCGTTCTCCACGGCCTGCTTGGCGGCCTCTTCGGGAGTCTGGAACAAGGGACCCATATCGACGTCGAAACCGATGTCGGCATAGCCGGTGGCAACCACTTTCGCGCCGCGGTCGTGACCGTCCTGACCCATCTTGGCAATCATGATACGCGGGCGACGGCCCTCTTTCTTGGCAAATTCGTTGCAACGCTCGCAAGCCCGTTTGAAGGCGGCGTTGTCTTGTTGTTCTTTACTGTACACGCCT
>JAEEKL010000006.1 GCA_016282395.1 Bacteroidales bacterium | reverse complement strand
TGCTCTACCAACTGAGCTACTTCCGCTTATCGTACCACGGGTGGGACTTGAACCCACACGCCCGCAATGGGCAAGGGATTTTAAGTCCCTCGTGTCTACCATTCCACCACCATGGCAGCACATTTTCCAATGAACGTGTCACTCGAAAAATGACGGCGCAAAAATACACTTTTTTTGTTATCCCCGCTATTCTTTTTGAAAATTTTTATCTATCTATTGATCAGATAGATACATGGAACTTTCCCCAATTGATTCTCCTCCTTCTCAAAATATTTCCGCCATTTCGACACCGATTGCGTCTTCAACAACGCATTCTCGCCCGTCAGGTTCGCGGCGATGCATATTCGCGTGGCCGACTGCAACACGTTGCAGATTGAAGCCGTCATTCGGTTGTTGCGGTAGGGTGTCTCGATGAACATCTGCGTCTGACCCGTCTTCACCGCCACCGTCTCAAGCTCTTTCAGCCGCTTCTCCCGGTCATACTGCTCCGACGGCAGATACCCGTGGAACACGAAACTCTGCCCGTTCATGCCACTGCCCATCAGCGCGAGGATCAGCGAACTCGGTCCGATGAGCGGCACCACCTCAATGCCTAACTGGTGCGCCTTCTCCACCGCCTTGTGACCCGGATCAGCCACGCAGGGCACTCCCGCTTCAGACATCACCGCCACGTTCTTGCCTTCCAAACAAGGTTGCAGGAAATCGTTAATCTCCACCCCCTGCGTGTGCTCGTTCAACTCGAAGAAAGTCAGCTCGTCGATGGGTTTCTTGATGTCCGCGTACCGCAGGAAACGCCGCGCCGTCCGCACCGCTTCCACGATGTAGTAGTCCGTTTCATTGATAATATCCGCGTTCACGGACGGGAAAAAAGTTCCGAACGCACCTTCGGCGATGGGGGTGGGGATAAGGTATAATTTTCCGTTCATATTCTATGTTTAACGTTTTCAGGGCGCAAAAGTACAAAATATTGAATAATACAAATTAAAGACTGCAATCTGTTTCTATCATATCTGTAGAAAAAGACAGTTGGGTGAGCCGTCATTTTTTGTATCTTCGCCCGTTATTTTTTGAACGTTAACCAAACCTTTTTTTGTTTTTGTAATATATTGGAAATGAGGAAACTATTGATAATTCTGATGGGTGCGCTCCTTTTCTTTACAGCTTGCGACCGCACCAAGCCCCCCAAAAAAAACACGCCACAGCCAACTGTCACCCTGCCGGCATTCGACAATGATTCCGCATACGCTTTTGTGAAAGCGCAGACCGACTTTGGACCGCGCACATTAGGTACCGCGGCGCACGAAAACTGTCGTATCTGGCTGTTGGGCAAGCTGCGTGAGTATTGCGATACCGCTTACAACCAATCGTTTACGGCAAAGACCTATGATGGCAAACAATGGCCTTGTGCTAACTTGATCGGCAGTTTCGGACCTGAGAAGACGAAACGTATCGTGCTGGCGGCGCACTGGGACTCCCGGCCTTTCGCCGACCATGACCCGAATCCCGCCAATCGCGAGAAACCCATTGACGGGGCGAACGACGGTGCCAGTGGGGTGGGTGTGTTGCTCGAAATTGCCCGACAACTACATGAGAACCAGCCTGATGTCGGTGTTGACATTGTCTTCTTCGATGCGGAAGACTATGGTCCGAAAGAGAGCGAGAGCGTTCCCGGCGATTGGTGGGGGTTAGGTGCGCAGCATTGGGCTAAAAAACCTCATATTGAAGGATATACGGCTAATTACGGCATCTTGCTCGATATGGTCGGCAGTCTGAATGCGCAGTTCATGCAGGAGCAGTTCTCTTTGCGTGACGCGCAGGATGTGGTGCGCAAGGTGTGGTCCACAGCATACGAGCTCGGCCACGGGCAGTATTTCCAGAACAAGCCCGGCGGCATCATCACTGACGACCACTACTATGTTAATAAATATGCGCCGTTCAAGATGATCGACATCATCCACTACGATGCGGCCTCTGGCACCGGTTTCGACCCCGTGTGGCACACCGTGAGCGACAACATCCAGCATATTGACAAGAACACCCTCGGTGTGGTGGGTACAACATTATTGCAAGTCCTTAAAAACGAATAAAATACGATGAAAGTTTTCAAATTCGGCGGTGCCTCTGTGAAGGACGCCCCAGCCATCGAAAATCTGAAGAATATTTTGCATCATTATGAAGACGAGCAACTTGTGGTCGTGATTTCCGCCATGGGAAAGACCACCAACTTCTTGGAAAAGCTGTTGGATGCCTATTATCATGCGCCGGAAAATGTACCGGCATTGATTGCAGAGTTGAGAACGAACCATGAGACTGTTGCAGAGCAACTTATGGGTGTCGAAAACCCTTTTCTGCCCCAGTCGGAACGCCTCTTCACCCTTCTGAACGAACAGTTGCAACGTCCTACGTCCGATAATTTCGACTACGACTATGACCGTATTGTCAGTTTCGGCGAACTACTCTCCACGACCTTGATTTCCGCGTATCTTAACACACAAGGTGTTGAAACGCAATGGCTTGACGCACGGCAGCTCATTCGTACCGACAACACCTACCGTGAAGGGCATGTGGATTGGGCGGTGACGCAGAAGCTGGTTTGTAACACCATCAACCCCTACTTCCAGAACAGGACTCACGGCATTGTGCTGACGCAGGGCTTCATTGCAGGCACGGCCGAGAACCAGACTACCACTTTGGGACGCGAGGGTTCCGACTATTCGGCGGCTATTTTAGCCTACACCCTTGATGCCGAGTGTGTTACCGTATGGAAAGATGTCCCCGGCATTCTCAATGCGGACCCGAAACGCTTCCCGGATGCTGTCAAAATCGACAGGCTGACCTATCATGAAACAGTGGAATTGGCCTACTATGGTGCAAGCGTTATCCATCCGAAGACGCTTAAGCCTCTGCATAATAAACAGATACCATTGTACGTAAAATCCTTCTTTCATCCCGAGAACGAAGGCAGCATGATCACGAAAGATGCCGACCTGAAAGAAATTCCTTCATTCATTGTAAAAGACAACCAGTTGCTGATTTCCGTCTCGCCGCGCGACTTTTCAATCATTGGTGTCGAAAATCTTTCCATTATTTTGGATGTCTTGGCAAAATATCGCGTCAAAATCAATCTGATACAGAATTCCGCGCTTACGTTTTCTGTTTGCACCGACAACGTGCCGTTGCGTCTGAAGCCATGTATTGAGGAGTTGCAGGAGGAGTTTATTGTCAAATTCAACGACGGCATCCGGTTGGTGACCATCCGGCATTATGACAAAGATTCCGAAAAAGAAGTGTTAGCTATGTTTTCCAATGAAGATGTGTTAATTCGGCAAAGTAATCGGCACACGATACAACTGGTACTGAAATAGTTAGCTAGTGGTTGGCGACAATTTTCACCCATATCACACGTCACACATCTAAGCAACAAGGAAAAAAATATTTATCCCAAGTGGATAATGTAAAACAAAAATGTATTTTTGCAGTTTAATTTTAAAATCAACTATAATAGTCATTAAAAAACAATTTTATGAAAAAATTATCTTTACTTTTTTGTTTGAGTGCTTTGGTGATGGCCTCTTTCGCCCAATTGCCAGACGGAAGCTATGCTCCTGCATTCACTGGTTATGAAATAAACAAGACCACAGGTCAGATTATCTCTAACAACCCCATTAATTTGTATGATTACACAGATGCCGGAAAAACAGTGTATATTGATGTGTTCGCCACCTGGTGCGGTCCTTGCTGGAATTATCATAACACGGGATCTTTGGAGAACCTCTATGCCCAGTATGGTCCTACTGGCACCAATGAAGTGCGCGTGCTAGCCATTGAAGGCAGTAACGGCAACTACGCCTCTTTGAGCGGTACCGGCCCTGATGCAGGCGGTTCAGCCACTGCGGGCAACTGGCTTGCAGGTGTGGAGTATCCGGTCATCCCACTGAAAATGTCCCCCAACACCATGCAGTTCGACAATGACTATGCCATCTCCTATTTCCCTACTATTTATATGGTTTGTCCCAACCGTTTGGTGTATGAAGTGGGTCAGCAGAATACTGCCGCACTTTATGAAGCCAAAAACACCTGTCCTCAATTTGACGCTTCACTGGCAAACAACGCGCTTCTGCTTACGGTGGGCGGCCTTGATGGAGCTTACTACTGCTCATGCTCGGCCACTCCCACGGTTGACTTGCAAAATGTGGGTTCTGATCCTCTGACCTCTGCTACTTTAAATATCACGTTCGACGGCCAGACAACTACCTACAATTGGTCCGGCTCTCTCAACAGATACAACAAGGCAACGGTCACGCTGCCGCAGATTTCCACCAACGAAAATGGCAACCACACCTACTCTGTGGAAATCACTAATGTGAACGGCGTTGCGGATGCTGATCCTTCAATGAATATCGCATCAGTTAGTTTCAACGTTGCTATCAACCCCACTTCCACCACCATTGACGAGGACTTCAACGCCGGAATTCCTTTCGACTGGAGCAATAATGATGGCCTGCTGTTCACTTACCCTTTGAACGGAGAACACGGGGAAGCCGTCTGTTTCAATGCTTTTAATTTTGAGAGCGGTACAATTGCTAATCTGTACCTGCCTTTTGAGAACCTGTCCGCTCTTAACATGCCCATACTCTCCTTTGATTTGGCACACAAACGCTACAACAACTCCGCCGCGGAAAGATTGCGTGTGATGTATTCCACCAACTGCGGTCAAAGTTGGTCAAACGCATACAGCAAATCTGGCAACACCCTTGCTACCGCTGGTACGACCACTTCCAACTACATCCCTGCCGAGGCAGATTGGCGCAATGAAGTTGTGGACCTCTCGAACATCTCCGACAATGACGATGTCATTATCCGTTTTGAATTCAAAAGCGCCTGGGGCAACAATGTATGGATTGACAACGTAAAGATTGAGGGTACCACCGGCATTGCTGAAAATGATAAATTCGGTGTCAGCATTTACCCGAATCCTGCCACCGACGTTATTAATATCACTACGGACAATCAGGTTCAGCGTGTGGAGATTTTCAACATGCAGGGCCAGCTGGTGAAGGTCGAGTCTGGCGAAGTGACGAGTGTCTCTGTGAAAAACCTTGCCAACGGTGTTTACACGATGAAACTGACGACCGACAATGGCACGTCTTTACACAAACTTATTAAAAAGTAAACCCGATTGATTCATAAAAAAAAGCCGGCATTATTGTCGGCTTTTTTTTACTTTAGTTCGCCCTCCTTGGTTCATGACTGATTCTTTCGAGTTTCGTACCCCATGTTCCAAGAAATATTATCTTTGCCTGCTGATTTATGGCCAAATATCATTAAAATGATTGACATAAAAGAAGTTAAAAGCAGTAAGGACTTGAAAAAGTTTATACAGTTTCCGCGAAAACTGTATAAGGATTGTCCTTATTACGTTCCTGCGTTGGACAAGGGCGAGGAAAAACTGCTGACAAAGCACCCTGCCCTGGCTTTCTGCGACCTGCGAATGTGGCTAGCATGGCAAGATGGCGAGATTGTCGGACGTATCGCGGGCATCATCAACCACCGGTGCAACGAAATCAAGGGACAGAAACGCATCCGCTTCGCTTGGTTCGATGTCATTGAGGATCTCGAAGTAGCCCAAATGCTGTTCCAGACGGTGGAAGATTGGGGAAAGTCGCAAGGTCTGGAGGAAATCTGCGGCCCGTCACGCTACTCCAACATGGAGAAACAAGCTATGCTGGTAGAGGGCTTCGACCACCTCACTTCCTTCGGTGCCGACTACAACTTCCCGTATTATCCCGAATACATGGATATGATGGGCTTTGAGAAAGAAGTGGACTACATCCAGTACAAGGTGAAAGTGACGCCCGTTTCCGAACGGATTTCCCGCATGGCCGACCTTTTAGGCAAGAAATATCACGTGCATCTGCGTGAAATCAAGGACAAAGAACAGTTGAAAAGGGACGGCTACGCTTTTTTGGAAGTTCTAAACGAAAGCTACCACGACATTTTCAACTTCATCCCACTCACCCATGAGGAGATGACATGGATTATTAACGAAAACCTCTCCGTCGGGATTTTGGACTTGGTTTCCTTT
>JAEEKL010000058.1 GCA_016282395.1 Bacteroidales bacterium | reverse complement strand
TGCCGGGAACGTTTTCCCTATATCCGGATCTCACCGTTCAGGAGAACTTAGAGTTCTTCGCCGTGATGTACGAAAGCAGCATTCGCGCTAACATGCGCTTGATCAGCCCGATATGGAAACAACTGATGCCTTTTAAGGATAGAAAGGCAGGCAAGCTTTCTGGCGGTATGAAACAGAAGCTGGCGTTGTGCTGCGCCCTGATCCACCGTCCGCACATCCTTTTCCTTGACGAACCAACCACTGGTGTGGATCCCGTTTCCCGTAAGGAGTTCTGGGACATTCTGCGCTCCATCAAGAGCCAGGGCATCACGGTGGTGGTTTCCACGCCCTACATGGACGAGGCCACCCGTTGCGACCGTATCGCCATGATTCAGGAGGGCGTCATTTTCAAAATCGACACCCCCGCCAATATCGTCCAGCAATTCCAAGGACATCTCTACTCGTTCAAGTCCGAAAACATTTTTTCTCTGTTGCAAGTGATGGAGTCCTGTCCGTTGAATTGCATCTATTATCCGTACGGAGAGTCATGCCACATCGTTTTTTATGATGACATCTCGACTGCACTTCCGTCGTTTCAAGATTTTATGCAGCAGAATGGACAAACTATTTTGGAGATTATCCCTATAGAACCATCCGTGGAGGATTGTTTTATTGAGATTGTCAAGAAAGCCGAATAACCTAAAGTTTCACGTTAAATAGTCCGCTTGAATATGATGAAAATCACATTGTTGGGTACTGGCACTTCGCAGGGTGTTCCTGTGGTGGGATGCCAATGTGAAGTATGCAAATCCAACGATCCGCGTGACAACCGTCTGCGCACCTCCGCTTTTGTGGAGACCGATGAAGTGAGCTTGCTCATTGACACCGGTCCCGACTTGAGGCAGCAGCTTTTGCGCGAGCAGATCTCTCATATCGATGCCGTCCTTGTTACACACGAGCATAAAGATCATTTGGCAGGACTTGATGATATCCGCCCTGTCTTCTTTATGCAGAAACACCCTATGGACATCTATGCGATGCAGCGTGTGCTCTCGGTGGTGCGAAAGGATTTCGACTATGCTTTCAAGGAACATCCATATCCCGGTGCGCCTTCGTTCCAGCTCCACCCCGTAAGGTATGATCGCTTTTTCGTGAAAAATGTCGAAATCCAGCCTATCCAAGTGCGTCATTTGACCCTTCCCATATTAGGGTTCCGCATCGGGACTTTTGCCTACATTACCGATGCTAGTTTCGTGGCGGATTCTGAGCTGACACATCTTCAGGATCTGGATGTGTTGGTCGTTAACGCTTTGCATCACGAAAAACACTATTCCCATTTCAACCTGGAGCAGGCGTTGCATTTCGTGGACGTTGTCAAACCTAAGCATGCCTACCTGACCCATGTTTCACATCACATGGGATTGTATGCGGATGTTGAGAAAACCCTGCCCCCTCACGTGACGTTAGGGTACGATGGATTGAAGATCACAATCGATAGATAGAGACCACTTTGCGTTTCCGTATTGTTTTTTGGGTGCGAAGATTCCAACATTCGATTTGCACCACATACATTCCTGCTGGTGCGGACTGGTTGCGGTCGTCAAGGCCATCCCATCGGAATCTTGCAGATGTTCCGCACAACACATTGTTCGCCAGATGCTTTACAGGGTGACCACGGTTGTTGATGATGACGATGCTTACACGGTTTTCCTCTTCGGTGAAAGTACATAGCACCTCCGTATAATCCTCATAGCCGTCGTTGTCAGGAGAAAACACTTCGGGATTGATTTCAAATTCATTGTGTTCCAAAGTGTTGCCGCTTTGCGAGTTTTCATATCCAGGTGTTCCGAACCCCGCGCTTTCCGCAGCTGAACGCCAGTTGTTTTCGTCTTGGGTGGGCATGTCCGGATATAGTCGTTCCAAACTCACTCCTTTGGTGGTCAGCAGTTTCGGATAGTGCATCTCCTCGGTATAGCTGAACCGGTCTATGGGTTGCAAACTTCTGTCAGTCAAGTGGATGATTCCCTTGCTGATGGCGAAGTCGGGAAGCGAGTCGCATTCCACAAGACGGTTTTCATCCTTGCAAACATACTGCTGAAGGGTGATGTCTTTCCGTTTACACAAAGCCGCATACGTCTTGGGGAGCAGTTGCCATCCTTTGGAAACGGCCACGACCGCCTTTTGTGGCAAGGTGTCGCCGCCGTATCCGACTTTTACATCCTTCAAGTCAATGATGCGGTTGGAACGGTTGAAAATTTCCACAAAATCTGCATTTTCATTGTCGAATGGATTGGTCAATATCTCATTGATTACCAAGTCGAAAGGCTCTGGCGGAACGGCTCTTCCAAATGGAATGCGGTCATCAATTTGATACGTGTTTCCTCCACAGTCGGTGAGTGTGCCGGAAAGAAGCAGCTTGTAGTCCGTGTTTGGCTGCATCGCAGTTCCAAACCGGATGTCCACTGACGAGAATTCTGGAGGTACTTCCTTGATGTTTAGAATGGTTAGTGGCGGCTCGGTGCGGAATTTCCCGTCATTTTCCGTGGCATCGGCGGACACTGTTTTCGAGAAATGGACGCGCAGGGTAATGGAATCGGGCATCGTCACCCCTGTGATGAATGGTATGTCGTTGAAATTCAATGTGCTGCGGATTGAATTGGGCTTTCCAGGAGTGCCGCCGTCTGGGTTTGTGGAGGAGTTCCAGTTTTCGCTTTCCACACACGGCCAGTTCGCATCAATCATTTCCAATGCCCATCCGCCTTCCTGCTTGATGGCTTCAGTGTGCCAAGACTTGCTATAACTCACATAATGAATCACTTCGTCGTGCTGGTTGTAAAGGGTCAGTTGTTGCCCTCCGTCGGTGAGCGCCAATGACGACAACGTGAAAATGTGATCGCAGAAGGGCGTGAAATCTTCTAAGTATTTTTGCGCGATGAGTACCGCGTAACCGCAACTGTCCAAATGTATATCGGGAAGTTTTTTGGACGTGTTCCCCAGTGTCAGTCGCCAATTCTGAAGGTTGACAGGGTGGGGGAGGCGGTTGTGCAGTTCAATGTACTCCACCGCCGGCAGTCCGATTTCGGGAGTCGGCTTGGCCATGATTTCGCTGATAGTGATGTCATAACGATTTGGTTCTGAGTATGTTTGGCTCAGAATATCGTTTTGGGTCAACAGGACAGATGCCGTAAGCAATAATGCTTTCAAAGATTTTTTTATCATATCGTTTTTGTTTTCTGTTTATGTCTGCAAAAATACTACATTTGCGGGCTGAAATCAAGTATTGTTGATAACTTTTTAAAAATAAATCAAGAAATTATGAAAATTGCCCTTGTCGGAGCCACTGGATTGGTGGGTGGCGTAATGCGTAAAGTGTTAGTAGAAAGAGGATTCGAAGATTGTGAGTTTATTCCTGCCGCTTCTTCAAAATCGGTTGGAAAGTTGTTAACATTTGGTGGCCGCGAGGTCGCCGTCGTGTCCGTGGAGGATGCTATTGCGCAACATCCGGACTTCGCCATCTTCTCGGCAGGCAGTGCCGCATCTTTGGAATATGCGCCCAAGTTCGCTGCTGTCGGCACCGTGGTCATCGACAACTCCGCCGCTTGGCGCAGCGACCCGAAGATTCCGCTCGTGGTGCCCGAAATCAATGGTGATGTCATCACCCCGAAAGACAAGATCATCGCCAACCCGAACTGCTCCACCATCCAGATGGTGATGGCGCTGGCACCGTTGCACAAACGCTTTGGAATCAAACGTTTGGTGGTTTCGACTTACCAGTCTGTCACGGGCACTGGCAAGAAGGCCGTGGAT
>JAEEKL010000057.1 GCA_016282395.1 Bacteroidales bacterium | reverse complement strand
CGGCTCGATGGAGACCACGAAGCCCGGTTTCAGCTCGCGGGCCATGCGCAACGACGCCCATCCGAAGATGTTGCTCGGACGCACGGTGTCGTCATAGCCGACGTAGATCTGTCCCAAGCCTTCCATATCGTAGACATCCAGACCGATTTGGTGACCCAAGCCGTGCACCATGAACAGGGCGTGTGCGCCCAACTCCACGGCCTCCTTCACATCGCCTTTCATCAGGCCTAAGTCTTTGAGTCCCTGGGCGATAACCTCGCAGGAAAGACGGTGCAGCTCTTTATTGTACATACCCGGGTGCGCCGCGTCGATGGCATCCAAGTTGGCCTTCAGCACGATTTCGTAGATTTCCTGTTGTTTCTGGGTGAATTTGCCATTCACGGGCAGCGTGCGCGTGTAGTCGGAGCAGTAGTTCATCAATCCCTCCGCACCAGCGTCCATCAGCAGCATATTGCCGGCCTTCAAGATGCCGTTGTGCAGGTGGTTGTGCAGTGTTTCGCCATGTTGCGACAGAATCACGGGGAAGGAGATGCCGTTGCCGTACGACAGGGCAATGCCCTCGGCCAAGCCGGCCAGTTCGCGCTCGGACTCGCCTTCCACGCAGCGACGCATCACGGCGGTGTGCATCTTCACGCCGATCTCGCAAGCTTTGTCCATCTCGTCGATTTCGCATTGCTCTTTCGCGGAACGGAGGTTCACGATACCCATGATCAAGTCCAAAGAAGCGGCCTCGCGAATGCGGTTGACATCCACGCCAGTAAGGTTGGCCATCAGGATCTGGTTGTCGCCACGATATTGCGGGGTGAAGTGTACCTTGCGGCCTTGTGCCTGGGCTTGCTGGATGAACTCGGCGAGCTGCGCAAACGGACGGGTCTCCGTCACGCCCACTTTTTCGGCCAAGGAGGCAATCGTCGGTTGGTCGCCCATCCAGATGATGTCGTCGATGGTGAAGTCATTGCCGAAAATGATTGACTGGTGCGCGTCAAAGTCGATGACGGCTGCGATGTCGGCGATGGAAAGTCCGAAGAAATAGAGGAAGTCACTGTCCTGACGGAAGTTATAGGTATTGTCGGGATAGTTCATCGGGGCTTCATGGTTGCCCAAAAACACGGCGATGCCACTCTTGACGGCCGCCGTCAATTTCTCTCTTCTGTTCTGATAAACTTGGGGTTCGAATAAGGGGTTCATATTACTTTACGTTTTTGTTACTATATTTCGAAAATGCGACGGCAAAAGTACAATTTTTTAGGCAAAAGGCAACAGGTAACAGGCAATAAATTGTAGAGACGTGCCATGACGCGTCTCTACTTTGTCGGAATTGCATACCTGTAGGGGCAAATAATTATTCGCCCCTACGGTCAATGTTTCTGGATGTATTCCAACGCCGCGTCCAATTGCGGTTTGAGGTCGCCGTTGTGGTCTTTGCGGAGGACGATCTCATCGGGGGTGTGGCCGATGCCCTCCCAGACTTTGCCGCTGATCTGCGCCTCGAAGGTGGAGGTATAGACGTAGTGACCCACAGACAGATTCGAGGTTCCGAACGGGCCGCCGTAGTTGAGGTCAATGCAATTGGCGGGCTGAAGCGGTCCCGTGCCACCATGCGTGCGCTCGCCAATCGTGTGCGCCGTGGGCAACACCGCCTTGATGATCATCGGCTCGATTTCGCCCATGCTCACCGAATTGATGTCGCAAAGCACAACGTACGGGATGTTTTCCGCCGTGATGTCGCGATGATAGCGGGTGATCGGGCTCTGGTAGTAAGACGTCCACGGGGAATGTTCGTAACGCCCGGGACCCTCTTTGTAGCGCGTCTTGAAAATCTCCGTCTTCTGGTTGAGATAGCTGCCGACAAGATAGTCGAGATCATCCTGGTAGCCGCCGCGGTTGCAGCGATTGTCAAGAATAATGCCGGCCACCTGCTCGCGAGGAGTTTCCATAATGGCCCGGAAGTAGTGGTCGAGCAGCTGCGCACCTTCGCCGTTTTGCAGCATCACAGGCGTGATTCCCGCAGACGACTGCCACAGATAGGGAACTTTCCGACCATCCGGCAAGCGGAAAAGGATGTAATGATATGTTATGGTCATCCCTAACTCCTCCGCGTAGGCCACACATGATTCGTGCGCTTCAACAGTATATTGATTCTCAATGTTTTGCAAGAAAAATTGGATTCGCTGGTTTTCTTCGCCAGCCGACTCGTAATAATAGTCGCGGGTGGGAATCTCCAACGCGTACGGGGTGACACTCACCGTAGAGCTTTGATCATCGGGAGCCGGATGCAAATTCTTGACTCTGAATGTCAGATGATGGTCAACCAAACCACCCACCAATCCCGTATAAAGGGTCTGCAATTCATCCGTCGGCACGTAACCCTGCCGTTCGTACTTTTTATCAAGTTCTTGGAATGCGGGAAGGTAACGTTCGTACATCGCATCCCAATCGGTGGTGTCAACATCCCAGAAGACATAGCCCGTGCTGAGGACTTTCCAGAGGTAGTCGAACTGTTCGGCATAGGTGCTGTAGGCTAATTTGCCGTTCTCGCCGATATAAGGCATGTAATCGGCTTCACGACGGCAGGAGGTGAATAATACGATTATTGTCGCTGTTATTATGGTGATTTTTTTCATAATGGCTATTATTTTGATTTGATTCCAGGGGTTGCGCTTCGCTTACCCCTGGCCACCAAGCTCTTGCCCCTTCGGGGCTGCTCAATGAAGATGTTTTAAAAAATATATGATGCGCCAAAGGTGACAGACAACGTGCTAAGGTAGCGGGGGTCGCGGAGGTGCGGGGAGCTGCGGCGGTGGCTGACGAGATCGTAGTAGTAGAGTGCGTCGAGGTTGAGGCTCCAATGCTCGGTGAAACGGTAACTCAGGCCCAGACCACCAACTAATCCGGCGTTGAAGCGGCGGTCCTCCTGCGTGAACGGACGCTTTTCGTCAAAGGGATTGTAATACATGCAATAGTCTGTCATCCAGTAGGTTTTACCCTTGATATGATCTTGCAGCCAATAGCCGACATAGCCACCGAGCATGGCATGGCCGCGGAAATGCTCGCCGCCGAAAGAGAAGTCGGCCAACACCGGAAGCATCAGGTAGAGGTTGTGGTGCTCGGTGTAGAGCGAATCGAGGTAATCGAGGTGGCGGTCCGTGCGGTGGGAGCGGCGCATCACGCTGAGGTCGGCGCAGAGGGCGAACCAATTGGTGAAGCCGTAACGTGCTTGAATGCCCACATCGTAACCGCTTAATGGCGAATACGTCTCATCAACACGGCCCGCGTTGGATCGCATGATGGAGGTGTAGTCCCACCCGCCTTTAATTCCTAACGACCACTGGGCACTGGCGGTCAGAGCCGTCATGCACAAAAGGACAAACAACCCTAAACCCTGAAAAACTATTTTGTTCATATACAATTTATTAGATTATTACCACAAAACAGACAGCAAAAATATATTTTTTTGAAACTCCATGTCCTTCAAACAAAGAAAAATATCAACCTCATCCAACCAATTATATTCTTCATTCTACATTAAAAAAGAGACCCATCTTCCGACAGGTCTCTATATAATTTAAGGTAACGTTTCAACTATTTCGTCACGCGCTCCAGCCACTTCACCATACCGAGCATGATGGCCATGGAGACAAAACATACCACGGCGAACACGGCCCAGCAGTATTTGATTGGCCAAGCGTTGTACATCACAGGACCGAGCCAAATCAGCAGGTTGCCAAGAGCGGTGGCACCGAGCCACAAGCCCTGGCACAGACCCACCATGTGGCGCGGAGCCACCTTGGAGACGAATGACAGACCCAGCGGGGAGATGAACAGTTCGGCCACGGTCAGGAAGAAATAGGTGACAAGCAGCACCCACGGAGCGGCTTTCGCAAGACCGGCAGCGGCCATCTGCGCCAGATCCATAGCACGGAAATCAGTGCCTGACGGATAATTGTTCACGATGGAGATAATCATCAGGAAGAGGTAAGCGCATCCAGCGATAGCCATACCGATGGCAATCTTGCGAGGCGTGGAGATGGGTTTGCCTCTGCGAGCCAAAGCGGCGAAAATAACCATGATGATAGGCGTGAGCACAATCACGAAAAACGGGTTCAAAGCTTGCCAGATTTCAGGAGCGATCTTCTCCGTTTGCACGAAGTCACGGGCGAACACGGACAACGACTGACCATTCTGGTGGAAAGAGAACCAGAAGAAGACAGCGATACCCAACACTGCAAACAAGGCATACAAACGTTGTTTGATTTCCTTCGCCATGGCGAGTTTCTCCTCTGCGGTGTATTCCACCACCTCAGCCTGCTGTTTCTTGGCCGGCTGCGGCAGTTTGTACTTGTTGGTCAAGAAAATAACCAAAGAAATCAACATTGCCAACACAGAGGCGATGAAAGAGAAGTGTACGCCTTGGTTGAACACGGTGATGTAGTCGGAACAGAAGGCGGCGGTGTCCGTGAAGTTGTAGCCGGGTTGCAGCACGGTAGCCATCGTCTCGGTGAATTTCTGGCTTGCTTGACCATCAGCGAGGAACTGGTGGCACAGACCGGACATGTCGGCGTTATAGACGAGGTGATGCGCCTTCAGCCACCATTCGCGGAGGAAGGGGGCAATAAACGGGGCGAAGAAACCGCCGATGTTGATGAAGACGTAGAAAATCTGGAAACCGGAGTCACGACGATCCTTGGCTTCAGCAAGAGCCTCAGGTCCCTTCTTGGCGGCTTCAGCTTCGAACTCGTCGTACAATTTACCGACGATAGCCTGCAGATTGCCTTTGAACAGACCGTTACCGAAAGCGATGAACAGCAGAGCCATACAGGTGATAACGAGGATGGTTGTCCAGCCTGCGCCGCTGTCGAGGATAGCACCCTCAGCAGTCTTACTGAACAACGGGATAGCCATCACCACATAGCCGATGGCCATGATAATGAGACCCCATTGGATGGTCTTGTTGTAGTTTTGCGTCTTGTCGGCGATGATACCGCCCACCAAGCTCAGCACGTAAATGCCGAAATAAAAGACGGAGTAGATAACGCCGGCGGTGCCGTCGGGCAGACCGAACTTGGAAACGAGGAAGAGCAAGAGCACAGCGTTCATGATGTAGTAGCCGAAACGCTCACCCATGTTGCTCAAAGCGGCGGCAATCAACCCTTTCGGGTGATGCAGTTTGGCTTCACGCACATAGTAAATCAAAAACGGTATGATAACAATCGTACCGATGATGCAAATTAATAAAGCTGTATTCATACTATTGAAATTTAAAGAATTGACCGATTACAGATGCTGGTTGATTTTCGCCACAAGTTCCTCTTTCTTGATCACGCCGACGTGACGGTCAACAAGTTCACCATTCTTGATGAAGACGAGGGTGGGGATGTTCATGATGCCGAACTGCATGGCGATGTCGCCGTTCT
>JAEEKL010000056.1 GCA_016282395.1 Bacteroidales bacterium | reverse complement strand
CAACAGGCAACAGGAAAAAGGCAATAGGCTATGCGTAGAGACGCAAAATTTTGCGTCTCTACGTTATGGAATTACATTCCGTCAGAAATTCGTCATCAACATGCAGCAGACGTGCGATGGTGAACGCCTCTTTGGGAACGTTGTCGTTGTGCGTTTCGATGAGGGAATAGTCCATGTAGTCCGCAATGTGGCCAATGCTGAGGGAATCCACTCCTTTAGGGATTTGCAACCCTTTGACTCTCAGTCGTCTGCAATCAACATCCAGTCCGCTGTAGTGGGTGGTGACGATGGCGGTGAGGGAGAGCTTGCGACAGATGCGGACAAAGCCGCAGACCATCTGTTTGCCTTCGTCGGGGTTTGTGGTGCGGGCCAGTTCGTCCACTAAGGCCAGCACCCGCTTGCCTTCGCGTGCGGTTTTGATGATTTTATCGATGGTGAGCACCTCCACGGCAAATGAGGAGAGGCCGCTGAGTGCGGATTGCCGGTCGCCGATACTCGTGATAATATCATCCACAACGGGTAGTGACGCTGATTCCGCTGGCAGGAAGAAACCGAATTGGAAAAGGTATTGCGCAAGGGCAACTGATTGTAACAGAACGGATTTGCCAGCCATGTTCGCCCCCGTGACCAGTACGGTCTCTTGTCCGAAAGTGATGCTGACAGGCTGGAATTTCCGCCCTTTCTGTGCCAAAGATGCCGCAATTTCCGGATTGATCAAGTTCACAATGTTATGTCTGTCACTGATTTGCGGACGGCAAGCCTTCCATTCGATGGCAAGTTTCACTTTGGCAATCATCATGTCCAAATATGCCGTGTTGCTCAGATTTTTCGACAGCGATTCCTGATAGGGTCGCAGTTTGTCGCTGAGTTCCGCCCGCAGACGGTCTTCCACCTGCTGCGCTTGGAATCGGTAAGTCTCAATCTCCTGGGCATTGTTCACCGATTTCATCTTCTCACGTAGGCACGCAAGTTCCTCGTCGTAAGCGGAATAGACGTAAAAGTGAGGGATAAACGTGTGTTCGGGATCCAGAATGGTGATAACCTCTTCCATGGGATGGTATTCAAGCCATGAAATTCCCAGTTTTTTAACATCTTGGGCGATGAAATTGGTGAGAATGGCCGTCTTCTTGATTTCAAAGAGCTGGATGTCATCCAAAACCGCTCCGTTTGCCAGAGCAGTCAGGGTGGGGGAGATGTTGTTGAGTTGGTGGATTTGCTGGCTCAGATGCGAAAACACTGGTCGGCGGGAGGTTTCCTTCCAAAGTTCGAGAACAGAAGCCATACGTTCGAACTCTGTGGAAAGCGTCTCCTCATCCGTGATGAAAGGCAGATTCAACAGAAATTGCCGCCCCAGTACAGAGTAGAACTGGAGCTTTTCGTAAACAAATCGCAAGGATGGTTGTTGTTCGAAGGCATTTTTGAATAGCATAATTCCAACTGATGAAGGTTATATTGCAATGATGTTTTTTAATTCACAAGGATGTCATCTTAGGGATTGTTGTCAATCATCATCTCGTTTTTCTTATTGACAATCAGCGCGGAAGCGTCATTGAGCAGTTTCTCGGCGGATTTTTCTTCACTGATGTAATAGGCCACCGAAGACTCAAACTGCTCACTGGTGATATGGTAGCGGTCGAAGAGGTCTTTGTAGTACCTTCTTGCAAGTTCGTCTTTGCCGATAGAGTCGGGTGTTGTCATCTGCAATGTGCTCTCTATCAGATAACTTTCTGCCAAAATGTTGACCAAGGTGATGCGGTTGATAAGATTCGGAGGCCGTTTCATGACCTTCTTCTTGTCATTGCAGCCAGAAAGTACCATCAGCATGGCGGCGATGAGAGCGAGGAGAATATGGGTGAGTTTTTTCATACGGTAGGTTGATTGTTTACAGGGGTAAGCCCGAATTTGATGCCGGTTTCCAACATGAAGGAGTAGGCGGCTTCGCGGGTGTTCTCGATGTCGCCGTCCAAGATGGCGTCGCAAATCGCGTCTTTTATGTCGCCGACCATTCTGCTTGGCTGTAAATTGAACGCCGTCATGATGTCTTCGCCGCTGACGGGCGGTTGCCAGTTGCGCAAACGGTCCTTTTCTTCGATTTCCACTAATTTCTGTCGCACAATCTCAAAGTTTCGATGGAAACGCTTGATTTTGTCGGAGTTTTTGGAGGTGATGTCGGCCTCGCAAAGCATCATCAGGTCATCAATGTCATCTCCTGCCTCGAAAAGCAGCCGTCTCACTGCGGAGTCGGTGATGTTGTCTTCCACCAAGGCGATGGGACGCAGGTGCAGGTTGATGAGCTTCTGGACGTATTTAAGTCGTTCGTTCACAGGTAGTTTCAGCCGATGAAAGATTTTCGATGCCATTTTCGCACCCACCACTTCGTGCCCATGGAATGTCCAGCCGTGAATCGGGTCAAACCGTTTGGTGACAGGCTTGGCGATGTCATGGAGCAGTGCGGCCCAAACCAACCATACGTTTGTGGAACTCATGGCGATGTTATCCACCACTTCAAGAGTGTGTAAGTAGTTGTCTTTATGACCTTTACCATTGATATTCTGCACACCTTTCAGTGCGATGATTTCGGGGAGGAAACGCTCCAAGAGACCGCTCTTGTCCAACAGTTGGATGCCTCTTGACGGGCGGATGCAGTGCAGGATTTTGTTGAATTCCTCCATGATGCGCTCCTCGGAGATGATGTCTAAACGTTCCGCATTGCGCTGGATAGCCTCGAAAGTTTCAGGATAGATGGTGAAGTTGAGCTGGGAGGCGAAACGGACGGCGCGCATCATGCGCAGCGGGTCGTCGGAGAAGGTGCGGTCGGGGTCGCAGGGCGTGCGGATGATTTTGTCGGCGATGTCTTGCAGTCCGTCGAACGGATCAATCAGCTCGAATATGTGGTCGCCGTTGAGGGCGATGGCCATGGCGTTGATAGTGAAATCTCGGCGCAGCTGGTCGTCTTCGAGAGTGCCGTCTTCGACAATGGGTTTGCGCGAGTCGCGGTTGTACGATTCCCGCCGTGCGCCCACAAACTCGATGACACTTCCATCGAAGTTGAACTGTGCCGTCCCGAAGTTGCGATAGACGTTGACATGTATGTCGGGCGAGATGAGTGCGGCCGTGCGGGTGGCTAACTCGATGCCGCTGCCCACGGTGACGATGTCGATGTCCGTGTTGTGGCGGTGCATGATGATGTCGCGAACCACACCGCCCACCACGTAGGCGTCGCAACCGAGTTCGTCGGCCGCCTGCCGCACGTAGGCGTAGATGGGATGGGTGAGGTGTTTCTCGTAAGACATTGTCAAATATTTAGTTACAGCTTTTTACCGATGTTTTTAATTTCGGCGCAAAAATAGGGATTTTTCTTGGATTTTGGCTGTTCTTGCGAATAAAAAGAAAAAAGCCCGGAAGGAGTTCCAGGCTTTGTCGTTTTGATCAGGTGAATGACCTTATTTGGTCTTCAGCAGGTCGCGGATTTCGGTGAGCAGCTTCTCCTCAGCGCTTGGTTCGGGAGCGGGAGCGGGAGCTTCCTCTTCTTGTTTCTTCACCAGGTTGGTGGCCTTGTTGATCAGCTTGATCACGCCGAAGATACAGAGCGCCACGATCAGGAAGTCGATGGTCACCTGGATGAAGTTGCCGTAGTTCAGTGTCACGGCTTCCTTTACCACTTCACCCGCATCGTTGAGCTGCGGGGCGCGGAGCGTCGCCGACAAGGTCGTGAAGTTGACGTTGCCGATGAGCGCGCCAATCAGAGGCATGAGGATGTCGTTCACTAACGAGGTGACGATTTTGCCGAATGCGCCGCCGATGATCACACCGATGGCCATGTCCATTACGTTGCCTTTCAACGCAAATTCCTTAAATTCTTTGATAAATCCCATAGCGTTTATTTTTAAGATGTTTGAAAGTGCAAAAGTAAAATTTTTTCTGAATATTGAACAATAAATTGTGTTTTGCGAGTAGTGAACGGACAATAAACATGTTGTACAACATTTCCAAAAATTTCGTATTATTGCCGCCTAAAATATGAATATGGAATATTTACAAGTGAACGACCACTGTTGGCATATACTGCTCAACATCAACGCCAACGAGAAGAGGAGCGAAGCGAAATGGCAGCCGATAGCCGATAAATTGCAAAGCTTGGGAATTCGATACGAACTCCACAGACTGACCAAGCCCTGCGACGGCATCTTTACTGCCAGGGAGCTGTGTGAAAAGGGGATACGCCATCTTGTGGCTGCAGGGGGCGATGGTACCATCAACGAAGTGGTGAACGGCATTTTCACTTCCAGCGTTAACACCAGAGAGGTCTTTCTTGCCGTTCTGCCCATGGGGCGCGGCAATGACTGGATTCGCACCCACCGTTATCCTCAAAACCCTGACGAAACGATAGATGTATGGTTGAAAGGGCAGTTCATGCAGCATGACATCGGTTTAGTCACCAGCACGACTTCCGGGCGGCAGCAGGAAAGCCGCTATTTCATTAATATCGCTGGTTTCGGATTCGACGCGGATGTGATTTACGATGTAACCAACCGTCCCCCGCATTTCCTTGGTTTCAATGTCTATGAACTTTCGCTTATAAGAACGCTGCTTTCCCATAAGCCCAAATCCATACGAGTGTCTGCTGTTGACGGCTTCACTTTCAACGGAGAGGTTTTCATGGTGATAGCGGCTATTTGCCAATACAACGGTGGTGGCATCCGCGAGGCAAAATATGCGGTTCCCGATGACGGTCTTCTTGATCTCATCATTCTCCCGAAAATGTCCATTCTCCAGGTCTTGGCTCAATTGAAGAACATGCACACTGGCAATCATATAGACAAGATAAAGAGGATACGTATGACACAAACCACAGCGGTTCAAATCTCTTCAAAACAGCCTTTCCGTGCCGAGACTGAAGGTGAGCTTCTCGCAGTTGGCGACTATCATGTCCGCTTGATTCCCAAAGCACTGAACGTTTTAACAAATATCGGATAAGAATAGAAGAAAGATATTCGGCGCAAAATAACTTTGTTAATTTTGCAGTTTGATATCCGTTATCAAATTGAAAAACTTGGCATGGAAAAAGATTATTCATCATTCGGCTCTGCGTACCGGAATTTCAAAGTCAAAGAAGGGGTGTATGTCCCCGAACCGGCAGAAGAATTTTCCGGCGACAATCCGTTCACGCGAATGGCGCCCATACGAGGGGAACTCAAGGACATCAAGTTCGACGGCTCTTACCCGTATCTCGATAAATCCTTGAAATTCAAAATATGGCATTTTCTCATATATCTTACCCTTTGGATTGCCGCTTTCCCTTTGAATCGGATCCGGTATGGACTTCGGATCGAAGGCCGTGAGAAAATCCGCCAGAACCGCAAGCTCTTTGCCAACGGGGTGATGACCGTATGCAATCACGTTCATCGGTGGGATATGATTTGCGTGTTGCAGGCGATGCGCTATCGGAAGGCCTGGATACCCATGTACGCCCAGCCATTCCGGGGCAACGATGGCTTTCTGATGAAAAACATAGGCGGCATTGCCATTCCGGAAGAGCGCAGCGGACTAAGGGAATTTGACAAGGCATTGAATGAACTGCATGACAGAAAACAGTGGATACATATATTCCCCGAAAGTTGTAGCTGGAAATTCTATTCTCCACTCAGACCTTTCAAAATAGGCGCTTTCAACATGGCATACAAGTATTCTCTCCCCATACTTCCCACGATGATTTCATTCAGACCCCGCACCGGATGGCGCAAGTTCTTCTGCAAAGATGAACCGCTGCTCACCATCCATGTGGGTGATCCGATTGTGCCCGATCTCAACACACCCCGGAAAGAGGAGGCGGCACGAATGCGCGATACCGCACACAAGGCCATGCTTGACCTGGCAGGAATAGTTTCGAATCCCTGGCCATCCAGTATTGATTGATAATCCCTACCAATATGAAAAATATAATCGATCCCGTACCCGTTGAGCTGCTTAAGGCAGAACTTACCAAATCCAAGAAATTAGAAGATACAAACAGGGGACACAATGAGCTTTACATCGTGACCTGGCAAGATTCTCCCAATGTTGTTACGGAAATCGGCAGGCTGCGAGAGCTTGCTTTTCGCGAAGCCGGCGGTTCTACGGGCAATTCCATTGATCTTGATGAATACGACAAGATGGAGAAACCCTATAAACAGCTGATTGTCTGGGATCCAGAGAACGAAGCGATCATCGGCGGCTACCGTTTCCTCTTCGGCTCGGACGCGGTGTTCGACGAGAAAGGCCAGCCTGTTTTGGCAAGTTCCCATCAGTTCCGCTTTTCTCAAAAGTTTATCAACGAATATCTACCGCATGTCATAGAACTGGGGCGCAATTTTGTGGCCCCTGAATATCAAAGTTCCAAAGGAGGCTCCAAGTCCATTTTCGCTTTTGATAACTTGTGGGACGGCCTTGTGGCCATTATCATGAAGCACCCGGACCTGCTCTATTTTTTTGGAAAAATCACAATATATCCTTCATACGACTATATCGCCAAAGATTTGATATACCATTTCTTATGGAAGCATTTTGGAGACAATGAAGAACTTGTCCGCCCTTGGGATGACCAAATGATAATGCCCGGTTCTGATCCCAAATTGATGGATTTGGTGGTGAATCAAGATGATTTGCTGGAAGATTACAAATTGCTTAAAGGTGCTGCAAGAATGAGAGGGGTGAATGTTCCACCCAATGTTACGGCTTATATCTCCATCACTTCCGAAATGCTCATGTTCGGTACGGCGGTGAACCACTTGATGCACAACATCGAGGACACAGCCGTGCTAATTCCGTTCGATGAAATCTATCACGATAAGAAGAGCCGCCATATAGGAGCCTACCTGCGCTTTTCCCTCTCAAAAAAACGCAGGCAGGAAGATATGAACACCCCTAAGACAGAAAATGAGATGATCGAGGAATGGCTGATCAAGCGAAACCGCAAGGTAAGGCGCATCCTCAAGAAAATCGGTCGGAAGATTTAGGTGAAAAAACTGTATTTTTGCCACGTTTTTAACTCATTGCGAACAAACCGAATATCATCGAATTGAAAAAAACTGACAGGAAATCACGTATTGGGTTGTGGGCCATATTGGCGGCGGCGGTGGTGATTGAAACCATCTCCTGCGTCCAGTATTTCTACAGCCGTGCGGGGATTCGCGTGGCGGCGGAACAACGGGCGCAGAGTGAGTTGCGCCGTGCCGAGCTGGAAATCAATGCGGTGATGGTGGAGATGGAAGCCTCGGCAAAGATGCTGACGACCTTGGCGGAACGCAATGTTGACAACCCGGACTCCATAGCCGTAGCCACCCGACTGCTGTTGCAAACCATCGGGAACGTCGGGAGTGCCGGTGTCGCCTGCAAGGAGAACTACTTTCCCCAAAAAGGAAAATGGTACGAAATATGCAGCAGCCGCCAGCCGGACGGCAGCATATACACACGGCAAATTGGCGGTGCCGACCACGATTACTTCCAAACGGAATGGTACCGCAATGGGCTGACCGTTGACGGTTGCAAGTGGAGCGAGCCGTATCTGGACGAATACGGCGCACGCACGATGGTGGTCAGCTGCACGCACCCGATCCGCAACAGACACGGGGATGTGGTGGCCGTTACCTGCGTGGATGTGTCGCTGGATTATCTACAGCACATGTCGGAATACTTGCAGATCTACAAGGACAGTTATTATTCCATCCGTTCAGGCAAAGGATTGGAGATTGTCTCCGGCGTGGACACCGTGCCGGGGCGCAGCTACCAGATTTTCAATGAAGACATCGACAAAACGGGATGGAAAATCTCGATTGTCATCCCCGAAGATGTTATCTTCGCAGACCTTAACCGCGCCAGTTTGATTTTCGAGCTGCTGATGGTGGTCGGTTTGGCGTTGCTTCTCTTTATTGTGTGGTACGCCGGACGCGACAGTCGTCGTCTCGTTATCACCACGGAGAAGAACCAGCGTTTAGAGGGGGAATTGCATATCGCCCGCACAATCCAGATGGCGATGTTGCCGAAAGTGTTCCCTCCCTACAGCGACCGTCCCGACCTCAATGTCTATGGCATGGTGAACCCCGCCAAAGAGATAGGCGGCGACCTGTATGATTTCTTCGTCAGGCATGACAAACTGTTCTTCTGTGCCGGCGACGTGAGTGGCAAAGGAGTGCCCGCCGCGTTGGTGATGGCGATGACCCATTCGCTGCTCCGCAACGTCACCGCGCACGAGGAGAACCCGGCAGCCATCGTCAGCGAGATGAACAGAGCCCTTGCCGAGCAGAACACGGAGAACATGTTCCTCACGCTCTTCCTCGGCGTACTCGACTGCAAGACGGGTGTGCTCAACTATTGCAACGCAGGACATAACCCGCCGGTGATAATGGTTGGCGGCGAATGGAAAAAGGTCGATTGTTTT
>JAEEKL010000005.1 GCA_016282395.1 Bacteroidales bacterium | reverse complement strand
TGTACAGCGACGGTTAGGATTCCATCTGATTTCCACTCGGTCGCCAACAGTCAAATCCTTGGTGTAGATGGATTCCGACACCACGCGGTGCGATGATTGCACACTTTCCACCTCACAATAGTCCGACACGAAGGTCTCCCAGTCGGGGAAGCCTGTGAAGCGGGCGAGGATGTCGAGGGTGCTGGGGCGCACCGAGGCATAGCCATCCACATAACCCCAAAGCCGCTTCAGCGTGGAGACACTGAGGTTCTCATTCAGCCGTCCCTGTATTTCTCCCGACAGGAAGATAAAGTCGTTGGAGGTGGCGATGGCATGATCCGCCGACTCCTCCACAAGTTGGCGCAGCAGGGTGATATATTGCGGATTCACGAGCATGGTTTTAAAAATTTTCGACCGCAAAAATAGCAAACATTCGGATATGCGGGGAAGGTTCTTATTCGGTTCTTTTTTTTTGTTTGATCAGTGAGCAACATGATTTAAAATACCAATAGGATGAGATTTTTAAGTTCACTATATGAAAAAAAATGTAATTTTGCGCCGAAATCGCAATATATTGGAATTATGAGTCTTCATGATATTGGTAATTGTATCCGTGATCGCAGAAAGGAGCTTAAGGTGAATCAGCGCACCGTAGCAGATCTTTCCGGTGTGGCTGTAAACACCGTAGTGGCCGTTGAACGCGGTGAGGGAAACCCGCAATTATCCTCGCTGCTTGCTATTCTTGACACTCTCGGACTGCAAATCGACATCACAATAAAAAAGTTGAATGATGAGACAGTGTAAAGTTTTTGTTCATGATATAGAAGCTGGTTTGCTTCAAGAAGACGACGGAGGTTTTTTCCGCTTCGTTTACAACACCGGTTATAGTGGTGTGCCTGTATGTATGTCCATGCCCGTTCGGGAGACACCATATTTGTCCAATCATCTTTTCCCTTATTTCTTCAACATGTTATCCGAAGGCGAGAATCGTCAGATTCAATCGCGCATGCTGCACATTGACGAAGATGACGATTTTGGCATCCTTTTGGCTACTGCACAAATGGATACCCTCGGCGCTGTAACCGTAAAACCCATAGATAATGGAAAAGATTGAAGTTTGCCCTTCCACGTTAAAAAGCGGTTTTGACACGTATTCGCCTGAAGCGCGGCGCAGACTGTTTGATGGCAGAGTCGTTTCGCATGTTCTTCCGTTTGACAGTCCAAATCGGAATGATAGCGAAAAGATTGAATATGCGATGCATGTAGGTCGGATTTCATTGTCGGGTGTGCAACCGAAAGGCGGTTTGGTGATTGGTGATGACAACCTGCTTGTACGTCCTGCAGAAGGACAGCGCAGCCACTACATACTGAAACCGGCCCCGAGCTCATACGCACTTCTTGACAGGGAGTTCTGTCCCGCAAATGAACATTTTACCATGCAGCTCGCTTCGCAGGTATATGGGATAGAGACCGCTGACAATGCACTCTGTTTCTTTCGTGATGGGGAACCCGCCTATCTGACACGCCGTTTCGATGTCGCCCCTGACGGGCAAAAATACGCTCAGGAGGATTTTGCTTCGATAGCAGGTCTGACTAAAGCAAACGGCGGACGCGATTTCAAATACAGTAACCTCAGCTATGAGGAGTGCGCTAGTATTATACACCGTTATGTGACTGCCGCACAAATCGATGTGTTACGGTTTTTCCAAATTGTTATGTTCAACTATATCACTTTAAATGACGATGCCCATTTGAAGAATTTCTCCCTCATCAGCAGAAATGGAAAGGAATTCAGGCTGGCTCCTGCATACGATTTGATTAACACCAGTCTTCATCTGCATCAACCTCGCATTTTCGCTCTTGACAAAGGACTGTTCAGGGAGGGGATGACCTTTTCCGATGTCCGAACGATTGGCAGAAATGATTTCAAGGAGTTCGGTCGCAGGATTGGGCTTTCTGATCGCATTGTGGAGCGGGAGCTTGACCGGTTTGCAGCGGAGAATGTTGCTGCGGAAGAGCTTTTGAGTAGAAGTTTTCTGTCCGATGGATTGAAGGCGCATTATAAGGCTTCCATGGATTACCGGTGTTCCACATTGAGGTGCTGACGAAAATGCTATTTTTGCCGCATGATAGATAATCCCGACGACATATCCACCTCCGGCTTCGTACCTGCCTCTGAATACGCCATTTCAAGTCAGTTTTCGGGGCACAGTGAACTGCCCTCGCGAGGCTACAGCCGGCTGTTCAAGGCGCAGCGCAACGGTCAATGGTTCACCCTGAAAACATTGAAGCCCGAGGTCGCCAACGATCCCGTGTATCAAGGGATGCTTGAGAAGGAGTTCGACCTGATGATGCAGCTCAACCATCCGAACATTGTGCGGGTCTATAGTAGGGAAGAGATTCCGGGTGTTGCTCTCGGCATCGTGATGGAATATGTGGATGGGCGCACGTTGGGGGAGTTCTTGAAGGAAAACCCGACGCGGAGTGTGCGGGAGTCGGTCGCGCGACAGCTGTTGGAGGCCATCGGCTACTGCCACAGGAAGCAGATCATACACCGTGACCTCAAACCCTCCAACGTTTTGGTGACTTACAACGGCAACCGTGTCAAGCTGATCGACTTCGGGTTGTCGGACAGCGACCGTTACGCTGTGCTCAAGGAACCGGCCTTCACGAAAGCCTACGCCGCACCGGAGCAGCTGTCGGGGGGAGAAGTCGATAACCGCACC
>JAEEKL010000055.1 GCA_016282395.1 Bacteroidales bacterium | reverse complement strand
TCCCGGACTGAACATCATCCAGCACACCTACGACTTCGACCTGTCAAGTTCCGTGGAGGAGGAGTTCTACTTCCCATACGTGCTGACAGCGGCCAACCGATGGGCCAACCACCAGATCGACAATTTCCAGTTGAACATCAATATTGGTCCGCACGAATCGTTCCATATCTTCCCCGAATTTTTCAAATCCGCCGACGAATGGAGCATCCTCGGTAAAGGAAGAGTTTCAATCGACACGACTTGGGGTATCACAAATGGGAAAGAGACCCCTGTCTTCCATATACAGGAAGGCGGACTCATCTTCCGCAAGGCCAATTTCCACCCCGAGGGCGAACTTCGTATCAGTCAACGCCGAGACTGGGCAATCTCGTACTGGAGCTGGGGCAACGAAGAAGATTATGACGCAGAAAACATTATTGCCATATTTAAAAAGCAATACATTCCTGTTTCACTTTCCGATGAGCGCAAAAAGGAGGAACCCTATTACACCGTATTCACCCCCGAGCAACGTCGCATCCTGAAGAACCTGCCCTTTGCCTACCGAGGTTACATCTTCAAAGACAAAGCATTACGAGATTATTTCGAATCCACTGAATGGTACCTCCCGAACCCGAAATACAAAGGCGAGATGGACAGGTTCAGCGAAAAAGAGAGGAAATGGGTGGAGTTTTGGAAATAAGGTGTTATTTCATCCCTCTTGCGGCCTTGATTTTGTCGTAGGCTTCGTTCACCTTGGCGAAGGTTTCCTCCGCTTTTTTGCGGACATCCTCGCCGAGGTGGCTTACTTTGTCGGGATGGTGTTTCATGGCGGCGATGCGGTAGGCTTTCTTCACCTCCTCGTCGGTGGCATTGGGCGAAACCCCAAGAATCTTGTAGCAGTCGTCGAGGCTCGGGCCGGAATGCGGTGTGTAGGAGCTGCCGCCGGACTGGTCGTAGTAGCCTCCTCCCGAATAACCGCCACCATAGCTGCTGCTTCCTGATCCTCCGTAGGTGCCGCTGTAGGAGAATCCGATGTACATCATCTTGAGGGCTTCGTAGGTGACATTATCGACTCCGCACCACCCGGAGATCTGACGGATGGCTTCCAGTTCCTGCTGATGCGCGTTGCCATCGGCAGTGGCGAATCCGAACAGGCACTGCAAGATGGCCATTTTTTCGTGGATAGTGGCGTATTGACGTATCTTTTCACAAGCATCCTGACAAGCACGGGTCGTGTCGTCGGCATTCAAGATGTCGCGGAACTTGAGCATCAGTTGCGAAATGTCGCTGTGCGGGAATGTTTTTTGGAAATATTGTTTGCAGTAGTCAAATTCGGATTGTAGCAGACGGTTGTTATCGGCTTTGGCCACATAACCGATGAGTGTAAGCAGCTGTTCCTCAAACTGCTCTGGGTTGTTGTAATATTGCTGTCTGCTTTCGTTGAACCTCGTTTGCGCTCTCCTCGCCCTGCGGTTGTTGCGGATACTGTCGAAGAGAGAGCCGATCAGGAAACCGCCGAACGCACCGCCAAGCCCGCCCATAGCGAAGCCGATTATGCTGAAAAGGATGGTGTATAGCATTGAATGGTTATTGGTTATAGGTTATGGGTTATTGAAGCTGATTGAGAATTGAAAAATTGAGAATTGAAAAATTGAGAATTGAAAATGGAAGGACATCGGTAAAGTGGTCGGATCCTGTTTCTCATCTAATCATCTATTCAAAATTCGACATTCATCAATCACCAGATATGTGCGTCGGTGTCGAACCAGGTGCCTTGGAGCCGCAAGGTCTGTTCGATGACATCGCGGACGGCGCCGTCCCCTCCATTGCGGAAGGAGATGTAGTCGGCCAGTTCCTGGATTTCAAGGGCGGCATCGGCGGGACAGCATTTCACCCCGGCGAGTTTCATCATTGGGTAGTCGGGGATGTCATCGCCCATCACCAGCACTTCTTCGGGCTTGAGATTGTTGGCGGCGAGGTATTCGTTGAAGACCTTGATTTTGTCGCTGACATGCAGGAACATTTCCATACCATGGAACTCCTTGAACCTCAATCGCATCGACTCGGCATAGCCGCCGGAGATGACCGCGATTTTATAGCCTTTCTTCAGCGCGTAATGCAGTGCATAGCCGTCTTTGACGTTGGTGGCGCGTACTTGCTCCCCGTCGCTCATCACAAACACTTTCCCATTTGACAACACTCCGTCGAAATCGAGGATGAAAGCACGGATTGGATGCAACTTTTCTTTGTAGTTCTTCATTATGTTTGTTTTTTGTTTTATCTGTAAACGGTTAATAGACTGTTGTTTTCTTTGCATCGGGGCAAAGATTTTTGGTTGGCAAAAATAGCAAATTTTTGGCTTGGATTATTGCCTGTCGGCGAGCCAGCGCATCACCTCCACTATCTGTGGCTCCTCGTACTTTGTGGACAGTTTGGAGAGAATCTGTTTCGGTGTGTAACCTTTTTGTTTTAAGGATTTTATATCATTGGAAATGGCCTCAAAGGACTTGTTGCCGATGCGGTTGATTTGGCTTCGGCGGCATACGTCACATTCGCCGCAGGGGGTGCTGTTCCACTCCCCGAAATACTGAAGCAACAGCTGACTTCGGCACACGTTGTCTGTTTTCACGTAATTTTCCACCGCCGCAAGCCGCTCTTCCGCTTTTTCTTTTCGGAAATCGTAGATTTTTTTGTCGAAATAGAGATATTTTTCGTCAATTCTGTCTTTCAGAAAGACAATAAGAGGGATGTTGCTTTGCGGTTGGTAGGAGAGGATTTTCTCACTTCGAAGGGCTTTAAGCTGTTCAATAACAGCCTCTTCTGTTATGCCCAAACGGGTGGCCAACAACTGTTCGTCGATGTTAGTGAACTGGGAGAACACGCCGGAGTAGGAGCGTAGGATGACGGTGATTAGTGGTTCAAATTCGGGTTTTTCCTTTTGATATTTGAGAAGTTGATCACCGCTGATACGGAACTGTATTTCGGATTTTTCGCGCAGATGCTCGGACACGAGGATGACTCCGATGTTGTTGAGCAGCATCAGTGCGCTGAAATACTGGGCAGCGTTCATTTTCACGGCGCGGGCGTGTTTTTCCATGGAGAAAGGGAACACTTTGTTCTGCCCGGTGCCGAGTTCGATGCGGTGCGATTGGCAGAGTTCGCGATAGACTTCACGCACGCGGTCGAGTTCGGGAAATGTGAAGGTGAAGTTGCGTTTGAGCTGGGCCACGTCGTAGTTGTCATAGAGCAGGATGGCGACGGCGGGCTGTTCGTCGCGGCCGGCGCGTCCCGCTTCCTGAAAGTAGGCCTCTAATGTGTCGGGCAGGTCAATGTGGACTACGAAGCGCACGTCCGGTTTGTCGATGCCCATGCCGAAGGCGTTGGTGGAGACCATCACGCGGGTTTCGCCCTTCATCCAGCTCTGCTGCTTGCGGTCACGCTCGCGGGGGTCGAGACCGGCATGGTAGTAGTCGGCAGAGATGCCGTTTTGGCGTAAGAATTCAGCGGTTTCCGCCGTCTTCTTGCGGTTGCGTACATACACGATGCCTGAACCCGGATAGCGGCTCATGATCCGCAGCATCCGGCTGTTCTTGTCCTCCTCGTTGACCACGAAATAGGTGAGGTTGCTCCGTTTGAAGCTTTTCTGGAAGACATTTTCAGTCTTGAATTCCAGTCGCAGTTGGATGTCTTTGACCACCTCTGGGGTGGCGGTGGCGGTGAGTGCGAGAACCGGCACTTTGGGGAAAATCTTGCGAATTTGTGCGATTTCGAGGTACGGCGGACGGAAATCGTAGCCCCACTGCGAGATGCAGTGCGCCTCATCGACGGCAATCATGGAGACGGGCATCCGTTCAAAGTTGACCTTAAAGTTCTCAGTCTGAAGTCGTTCCGGGGAGACATAGAGAAAACGGTATTCGGGGTCGAAGAGCACGTTGTCGATGGTGGCCTGGATTTCGCTCACGCGCATCCCCGAGTAAATGGCGCCGGCTTTGATATGGCGGGCGCGGAGATGCTCCACTTGGTCTTTCATGAGCGCAATGAGCGGGGAGATGACAATGCAGAGGCCGCCTTTCACGAGCGCGGGCACCTGGAAGCAGATGGACTTGCCGCCGCCGGTGGGCAGCAGCGCGAGCGTGTCACGGCCTTCTAACACTGACAGGATAATGTCTTCCTGCAACGGTCGGAAATTGTCGTAGCCCCAATATCGTTTCAAGGTTTCGCGGGCGCGTTGTGCATCATTGCGTGAGTTTTCCATATTGCCGTCATCGAATGAAAAATCGCGCAAAGATACACTTTTATCGCGATTTGTAATCCCTATTCCCTCGTCCCTTTAAACGACAAAAAGGGCGAAGATTCCTCCTCGCCCTTAACTGCTAACTGCTAACTATTAACTATCTCTTCACGAACGGTTTCGTCACAACCCCCTTGTCCGTGGTCACGCGCACGAAATACATGCCGGCGGCGAGACCCGAAACGTTGATTTGGGTCGGGGCGGACGCGGGGAATTGGGTGGACGCGATGAATCGCGTCCCTACGGTGGTGATGATTTTGCCATACACGTCAACAATTTCGATACCCTCCAATTGTACATTGTTCATTGTACATTGTACATTGACAACGTCGCGGGTCGGGTTCGGATACACCACAACGTCCACCATGTCGCGGTCGGCATCCAACATGCCGGCATCCGTGGTGTTAGCATTCGTCACCTCCGTGCTCTTGTTCGTGACAAACGTGAGGGTGATGTCGTCGAGGTAGTTGTAGCTGTAGGCGTAGCTGAAACCGCTCTTCAGCACGTTTCGGAAAGCGATGCGGCGGCCGTTGCCAGAATAGTCGGAGAAGTCGCAGGTCACGTATTCCACTCCTGTTGTCGCGTTGTTGAACAGGGCCACCGGTTCGAAGGTGTTGGTCGCGTCATCCCAGACACCCACCTCCAACTGGTAGGCGGCGTTGGCTTGTCGCAGGTACATTTCCAGCTTCACATTGTTCATCGGAACATCTCCCGAAATTTCAGGCATTGCATAGACACAGCGGTAGTTCATCAGCAGGCTGTAGTTGCCGCTGTGGGCGAAATCGCTCCTGTAGTACAGTTGCGGGCGTTTTTCGTTCGGCATTGACGGGGCATCGGTGCGCACCAACTCCCAGCAGGTGGGTTCCACACCCGTGGTGACGGTGGTGTTCTCGGTGAAGTTCTCGAACGTCTCAACGAAAGGCAGCTCCGAGATGGAGCAGTCCACCATCTCGGTCAGCGTGATGTCATCGATGTAATTGTAGCTGTAGCTCCAGGTCCTGCCATTGCCCAGCGTGTTGCGGAAGGCGATGCGGCGGCCGTTGCCGGAATAGCCGGAGAAGTCACAGGTCACGTATTCCACTCCTGTTGTCGTGTTGTTGAACAAGGCCACTGGTTCGAAGGTGTTGGTCGCGTCATCCCAAACACCCACCTCCAACTGGTAGGCGGCGTTGGATTGTCGCAGGTACATTTCCAACTTCACGTGGTTGACGGACGTTCCTTCCTTCAGCTCCAGCTCAGGCATTGCATAGACACCCCGGTAGTTCATCAGCAGGCTGTAGTCGCCGCTGTGGGCGAAATCGCTTTTGTAGTAGAGTTGCGGGTGTTTGTCATCCGGCATTGACGTGGCATCGGTGCGCACCAACTCCCAGCAGTCAGGCTCCACGCCCGTGGCGGCGGTGGTACTCTCCGTGAATCCGTCGAAGTTCTCGCTATAGGGCAGGGAGATGGGACCGCAGGCGTTGGATGTGAAAGTTATCATCTCGCCGTAGGCCGTACCCACGCTGTTCGTGGCGTATGCCCGTACATAGTAAGT
>JAEEKL010000054.1 GCA_016282395.1 Bacteroidales bacterium | reverse complement strand
CGCCATCCGCTGCGTGAAGGATTGAGCTGTCGATGATGGTTTGGGATGCGACCAGACCTTCGCGGGTGTGGAAGAGCATTCGCCGTCGGTCACTAGCGTCCACCTAAATCCGGACATAAACGGGAAATATGTAATTTTGCCGCGGTTTAGGAGTTGCGGCATTCCTGCCGCAAAAGTTCGCCAGGTATGGCGACAATCCTGCAAACTGGCAAACATCAACAACTATTATCATTCATTAAAAACATTACAAAATGAAAAAAAACTTTAACACTATTTCAATAGCAATTTTGTTCCTAACCATAGTATTATCAAGTTGTAACGACACCATATCCGTTTGGGAGTGCAAACCTGAAAAGGGGTTGAAAATCACCCTGAACATTGACGAGAATACACAATATGCAACAATAAGCGTTAGACCTAAAAATTTCGCTTCACCCACAGGACACGATTATCTTTTTCACGATGGACAACAATATTACATTTCCAATGATACGCTCTACAGCATTGGAAAACATGGAGAATGGGTTGGAACTGACAGTAGTATTATCGTACACACAGACTTTGTCATAGTGAACGGGATAAATAGATATTCAGGCTTTGTGATCACATCCAGATTTGACAATTCCATGAGTTTGTCACATTTTGGCAGTGTCCCGGCTTATGCAGGTTTAATCACTGAATACGTTTTTGAAAAAAAATAACCGGTCATGAAAAGGCTATTTCCCATAGGAGTCTATTTGATGCTCTTTGCCGTTATTGCTAACGCGCAAATGGACAGCACTTTTTATTATTATCAGGGGGGCAGGATTCATCTTCATTACAACAAAGCTGTCATACATCTTACCCTAAAGCCAGACAGTGCTATTAACGACAATGATCTCCGTACAGACAACCTACATTATTATCGGAAACACCAACCCAGCGGTTCTGATGTTTTGCTCGAAAATGATGAGCCATTCTCTCCTATTCCTGAATCTGTTTTGAACAAATATATGTCCAATCCCCGTTTTGCTAATGTCGGTTACACACTTGAGCGTAACGGTCATTTATTTTATACGAAAAACTTGTTCGTAGTGAGATTAAAGGAAAATATTACATGGGATGAGTTTGAGAGATTGTTGAATGATAATGCTTGTTTCATAACCGAGGTTTGCCCATGGCTTGAAAGACAATACGTAATATCTGTAGGGAACCAAGATGATGACCTTGTTAACATATCCAACTTGTTTTTCGAAAGCGGCCTTTTTGAATATTCAGCACCGAATTTCGTATGGGTAAATTCTTTCAGCAGCAATGACACCTATTACAGCCAGCAATGGGCGTTAAAAAACACGGGGCAAGATGGTGGAACTTTAGGAATAGACATAAATGTTGAAAAAGCTTGGACTATAACACAAGGCAGTGCCAATATCAAGGTGGCTGTAATTGACGATGGCGTTGATTTGACTCATCCAGATCTTGTTTCTAATTTGTTATCAGGTTATGACCCTACAGGTAACAATTCGGCGGGTGCTCACGTCTGGAACTTTGAGAAGCACGGCACTGCATGCGCCGGGGTGATAGCTGCAATGGCTAATAATAATCTTGGAGTAGCAGGTGTCGCTCCAAACAGCAAAATAATTTCAATTCACAGTGGTAATGAAGAAGGTAGTAATGATCTTATTGCTGCCGCCAACGGTATATCTTGGGCGTGCCAACATGGTGCAGATGTCATAAACGCCTCGTGGGGAGGAGGAACACCTTTGGACATTTTGGATTTAGCTATTAATAGTGCCAACTCACACGGGCGTAACGGTAAGGGTTGTGTCATCGTCGCTGCATCGGGCAACTATAATTCATCAAGTGTGGACTATCCTTCAAACCTGTATAATGTCCTTTCCGTAGGAGCAGTAGACCGGTGCGGCGCAAGATCCGGGAGAGAGGATGCAATATTGGAAACACAACCTTGCAATCCGTGGGATGATGATTCTCCTCCAGGAAGTTCCTACGGAGAAGAGTTAAGCGTTGTGGCTCCTGGTACTAATGTATATGCCACGGATAGGCAAGGTATGAAGGGCTTTAATCATAGCATAGGAGCAAACGGTAATTACTACGCTTCTTTTGGAGGAACATCGGCCGCGTGTCCGCATGTCTCTGGTGTAGCTGCATTGATGCTTTCCGTTAATCCCTATCTGACCTCTCATGAAGTTCGGGATATCATTGAACTAACTGCTCAAAAAACTCGAAGAGACGTTTACCATTACACTGACACAATAGGTCATCCTAATGGCGAATGGAACAAATACATGGGATACGGACTCGTGGACGCACACCGCGCTGTGTTAAAAGCCGCATTCAACACCATTTATGGAATCTCGACCATGACTTTTTGTGATGTGCAGACATTTACTGTCCAAAATGCATACAATGGAAATATAAGTGATGTGTCTTATACTTGGACTTGTTCCGAGAACTTGCATATCATATCGGGGAGCAATACATCTTCCGTTTCGGTAAAAGGAAGTGGTGTTGGTACTGGTTGGCTAAGATGCACTGTTTATCATCTGGGTGATACAATCTCGTCGGTAAGGCAGGTGAGTGTCGTTTACAATTCTTCTGAGACTTTATACGACAATATTTCTATTACAACCAATACAACATGGTCGAACACTTGTACAATCAATGGGGTGACAACAGTAGAACCTTTATCAACTTTAACTATTACTGGACTTGTTCATAGCACTTCATCTGCCCGCTTCATCGTCCGCCCCGGCGGCAAGCTCATCATTGACGGCGGCACCCTGACCTCCGCCTGCGCGGGCGAGATGTGGCAGGGCATTGAAGTGGTGGGCGACAGGACCAAGCAGCAACTGCCTCAATACCAAGGCAAGGTGGAATTGCTCAACGGAGCTGTCGTCGAGAACGCCTGGTGCGGGATCCGCACAGGATTGTCCACCGACAATGGCTATCTCACCACGGGCGGCATCATCACCGCCGAAAGCGCCACATTCCGCAACAATCGGCGGGCGCTGGAAATCAACTCCTACGCCCACTATTCGCCCTCCGGCAATGTGTCGAACTATGTGTCTGACATCACCCGCTGCACCTTCACGGTGGACAACAGCAACCTCTTCGCCGCCAACAGCACGAGTTTTGCCGAACATGTGAGACTGTGGGATGTGAAAGGCGTGAAATTCTCAGGGTGCGACTTCAGCAACACCACCACCAACCCGTACGGGAACGGCAGAGGCATCTATGCGGAAGATGCGGGTTTTACGGTCACCAAGAAATGTCTGGTGGATTATGTTGACCCCAGCACCTGCTCCTGTCCTGACAATGGGACGGTGTTCGGTGCTTTTTCGGGTTTCACCACCGCCGTGGAGGTCAACACCACGGGCAACCCATACGCTGTGTCCGTGGACTGGGCTGATTTCGAGAACAATGTCACGGGAGTCAAGGTCAAAGGAAACCTTTTCACGACGGTAACACGCAACACGTTCAATCTGGACGAATGGCCGGACGCACACGTGGCTGGCAATATTGGACTCAAATTGGACAGCTGTTCGGGCGATAAGGTGGAGGAGAATCACTTTGAACGGACCATATCCCCCACCGGACCGAATCTTATTGAAAACAGCGTTGGCATAGCGGTTGCTAATTCGGGAATCTCCGACAACAGCCTGTATCGTAACAATTATGTCAATTTGACACGCGGGATCTCAGTGGCCGGAAACAACGGGCACCATAGGTTTGGAACCGGTCTTCAGATGACTTGCAACTATTTCAACGGGAACAAATACGATGTCTATCTGGCATCAGGTGCGACAGTGTGCTATCGTCAGGGCACTTCAACAAAAGGAGCGGACAATGAGTTCCACAACACGTCAAACACTCTCAACAACTTCTACAATCCGGGCCTGTTCAATGTCAATTATTATTTCTATAATGGGGATGCGAATCTCCATCCTGCCCTTTACACGGGTTTGAATCTGACAACAATCAGCAATGTCAACAATTGCGCCTCCACGCTGTGCGGAATCACTCCTTTAGACCCCACTCCGTTCCTGCTGGCAGGCTTCCAGTCCGACATGAACGCCTATACCACGGCTATGGCAGGCAATAACGACACGGACGGACGAGACATCGCGGGCGGAACGGGGGTAGAGACGCAAAATTTTGCGTCTTTACAACAAGGAGGAACGGGAAACCTGTCGGAGACGGCGCAGTCCCTCTCCGACTCCTACTACACCGCCGTGCGCACCCTCATGTCCGACAGCCTGCTGGACCTCGGCACGCTGGAGCAGTGGCACACTGCCGCGCAGCCCATCGCCGACCCGTACTCCCTGACGGAGACGCGATTCTGTGAAGGTTATGCGGAATTGTTTGCGGCGGATGTGGACGACGCGGAAATGGCGAACTATGCTGAGTTCCACGCGATGAAACTGGCGTTGCGTGTTCAAAACGACAACTTGGACAATCAGGACAACAGTGGCACACCGTTTGTCAATTGGTATGCGCTGACGCCGGCACAGATCGCGCAGCTCCAGACCATTGCCGAACGCAACACCGGCCGCGCCTCGGTGATGGCCAAGGGGGTGCTCTGCTTCTTCCACGGAATCTGTTACGAAGACGATTTGTTGGTGGACGACAACGACGACACCACGGGCACCCGTGCGACACGCGTGGAGACGGACATTATTGATGACGCCGCCTTACCCGTCTATCCCAACCCCGCCGACATCCTCCTGTTCGTGGAATTGCGCGGTGCGGAGATCGCCCGCGTTGCCCTTTACGACCTGCAGGGGCGGATGGTGACGGGCACGGGCGCACACGCAGGTGCGCCCCAACAGGGCACAACCGCCACGATGAACATGCGAAACGTCCCCGCCGGCGTCTATCTCCTGCGCGTGACGACCGCGGACGGGAAGGAATATCACCGGAAGATTGTG